>JAAUUT010000026.1 GCA_012031035.1 Candidatus Altimarinota bacterium
TTTTACAATAACCTACTTCCGAATAGGACTCAAGAAATTGACGACCGCAATCGGCGCATTGATAATTTTGTTTTCCTCTTCTATGACCATTTTTTCTAATCTTAGAAGAACTACATTTTGGACAGTTTATTTTGGTTTGATTGGCTGGCGATTGCCCTGGTAAAATTTTCTTCTTGATTATAAATCATCCCACAAATATGCAATGCCAAAACAAACAGATATTGGATTAACGAAAATCTCATAAAATTTTCTGTTGACGGTACTCAAATAAATATTGCTATAGAAGCAGAAGAACAGGATGTTCTCATCTATGAAGATAAAGTAGAAGAGGAATTGCGATCGCACTCCAGCGAGTTATTTGAAGATTAGAGATATATTAGTTAGAAAAAGTTAGAAACGAATGCCACAAGAAGAAGCGATCGCGATCGATTTAGGTGGAACTGCGATTAAATTAGGACGATTTCTCAGAGATGGAACTTGTATCGATTCCATAACCATTCCTACTCCCCAACCCGCCACCCCAGAAGCAGTAATCGATGCTATCGTTGCCGCAGTAGAGAAATTAAATGTTGAAAAAAACTGTCTTGCATTGGGAGTTGGTACGCCAGGCCCTGCTGATGAGGCGGGACGCATTGCCAAAGTTGCAATCAACCTTACCGGATGGACGGATATTCCCCTAGCAGATTGGTTGGAGAAAAAACGGGTTTCCCAACAATTATCGCCAACGATGGCAATTGTGCGGGATTGGGAGAAGCTTGGTTAGGCGCGGGAAAACGGTTTAAAAATCTCATTCTTTTAACGCTAGGAACGGGTGTAGGCGGCGCTATTGTTCTCGATGGCAAATTATTTGTCGGACATCAAGGCGCTGCTGGCGAGTTGGGATTAGTTACCCTAAATCCAGATGGACCGCCTTGTAATAGTGGCAATCAAGGGTCTTTAGAACAATACGTCTCAGTACAAGCAATTCGCCGCGCTACGGGAAAAGAACCCGCCGAATGGGGAAAATTAGCGCAAGAAGGGGATAAAGAAGCGATCGCATTTTGGCAGGAATACGGCAGATTGTTAGGCGCAGGATTGGCAAGTTCAATTTACGTATTAGCGCCGGAAGCTGTTGTTATTGGTGGCGGAGTAAGTGCCAGTGCAGAATTTTTCTTTCCGACAACCTTTGCGGAAATCGAACGTAGAGTATTGCCGAGTTCTCGCGTTGGATTAGAGTTAGTTAAGGCAGAATTAGGCAATCAAGCGGGAATAGTTGGGGCGGCTAAATTAGCTTGGCAGATGTTAGAAAGTAAAATTAAGTTGCAACTGGAGTGGAAAGAAAAAGGGTTAGAATTTTTCTTTCCATCCAAATAAGTCGTAGGCTCATGCCATCCCAAGTCCAAGTGCGACAAGGCTCAATGAGTAAAGAGCGATCGCTTCTGGTTGCGTATCTCAGAAGTGAGTAAGCTTGGTTCGTAGTGGTGATGACGCGGGGGTAAAAGCCTACCGTCATAAATAATTTTTTAAAATGCGGACGGGGAGACTCGAACTCCCACGTCAGAGACACTAGAACCTAAATCTAGCGCGTCTACCAATTCCGCCACGTCCGCTTATGTCCAGAGGATTATTATAACAGATAGTTGAAAAATGCGATCGCATCTGGTCAAATGAAATAAGCGATCGCCCAGATTCGAGCGAGTAAAGATGAAAGCAATTGTCATGACAACCCCTGGCGCTCCTGATGTTTTAGAACTTCAGGAAGTCCCAACACCAAAAATAGAAAACCCCACTGAAATCCTAGTCAAACTCAAAGCAGCAGGGATCAACCCCATCGATACGAAACTGCGCCAGCGAGGAACTTTCTATCCCGAACAAATGCCAGCGATTTTAGGATGCGACGGTGCTGGAATCGTCGAAGCGGTAGGCTCCCAAGTAACGACCTTCAAACCGGGCGATAAAGTGTATTATTGTGTGGGAGGACTCGGCAAGGCAGGAACGGGAAATTATGCTGAGTTTGCGGTTGTCGATGTTAGTCTTGTTGCGCGTAAACCTACCTCGCTTTCCTTTGCAGAAGCCGCCGCCGCTCCCTTAGTTCTAATTACGGCATGGGAAGCGCTCTACGATAGAGGGCGGCTAGAAGCCGGACAGAAGGTTTTAATCCATGCAGGCGCGGGGGGTGTCGGTCACGTTGCGATTCAACTAGCAAAACTCAAAGACGCTCAAGTCTTTACTACTGTTGGTTCTCCTGACAAAGAGCGTCTGGTTCGTCAATTGGGAGCAGATTGTCCGATTCTTTACAAACAGACAGATTTTGTCAAAACCGTTTTAGATTGGACTGATGGCGAAGGAGTCGATCTTGTCTTCGATACAGTTGGTGGCAAGACATTTTTTGATAGTTGTGCGGCGGTGCGAGTGTATGGAGATTTGGTCACGATTCTCGAACCCGATCCCACTGTTGGAAATTTAAAAGTAGCTCGCAATCGTAACTTGCGCATTAGCTTAGAATTGATGCTAACTCCTGCATTGATGGGACTAGAAAATGCTCAAAAACAGCAAGGCGAAATTCTCAAACAATGTGCCATTCTTATCGATGAAGGCAAGCTGAAAATTCATCTGAGTCGAACTTATCCGCTAGAAGAGGCATCAATAGCCCATCAAGCGATAGAAACTGGGTCGATAACGGGAAAATTAGCCCTGGCGATCGCCTAAATCAGTAATTAGTAATCAGTTATCAGCGATCGGAAGGCAGAGGGCAGAAGAAAAGCGTTGACATTTCAAGAAATGTCAACGCCTCACTAGCTAAGTTAAAAAAACTGACTAGCTTTTTTTTGCGTTTTTAAGTTTTTTGCGGAAGACAGTGCCAAAGCCTAATGCCATGGCTGCACCAGCGATCGTTAGAGGTTCGGGAACTGCCTCAAACGAAGCTGAATAAGGCGTACTCAACGATTGACCTGAAACTAAAGCCGCAATACGCTCTTCTGGCGCTCCTGTAAACTGAGACGTGAAAACTACTTGTCCTGGTAAAGTGTCTCCTGATTCAGTCGAGAAAAATCCATCTCCTACAAAAGTCACGACTGTACCCGGTCTACCTTGGGTGGTTGTGATTGCTTGAAATTCAGGAGCATTGATAGTAGTAAGCGTGAAAGTATCGTTAGAATCTAAGCTCAAGAAATCCGTCACTGGAAAAGTAGTTCCCCCAGGTACGACGTTATCTGGAGGTAAAACGAGCGTTTGTAGCGTGCCAGAAGTTCCCTCGAATTCGGAAAAACCATCAGTCGTATCCACGATTAACGTACTACGTCCGAAGCTATAGGTAAATAACTCGTCCCCAGTCACGCCAGGGTCTCCTGCATTACCGCTAACTCGAACGCTGCCTAAAAGACCAAAGGTACCTGGGCCATTAATACTAGCAGCTTCAGCCGAATTAGTATTAGCAATCAACCCGATCGCAACTAGCGGAACCGCTAAGGCTGCACCAAGTAGTTTTGTTTCCATTCTTTTTCCCTCACTATGGGTATGGTTACTCAGTTTTAGCCTAAAGCAAGTTTCTAGGGGAGTCAATTCGCGATCGCCAAGATAATGTAAGCGATTACGTTAGTGATGATGTCAGCGATCGCGAATATCAAAACTTTCCTAGACTTAACTCAGACTATCTAACATAGAACTAGAGATTTATTTTTGTTGCCTCTTTCTTTTGGGCTAACCTTTAATCTTTACTTAAGCAGTTAAACAAAACTCAATTGACATTTTGATGAGAAGGAACAGGGAAAAGGCAACAGAAAGACAATTTGTAAATAAATTTGGCTTAAGCACTCAAAAATCTAATGCCCCTTTCACGCTTACTCATTTTAATCCTCGGTTTGGGTATTATTCTTGGACTGATGCTTTGGTTTGTTGCTTCAATCCAAAGATTATACTTCCAAATCGCTTGGTTTTCTCCACTCTTAGCTACGTTGCTAGTGTTATTGCTGATTGCGTTGTTAGGGGTACTAATTGCGATATTTTTACGTTACTTTGGGCTGTATCCCGCACAAAAATCTCGTAAAAAAGGTCAGTCGCGCCGTCAACTCCCAAAACTTCCCGAACAAAAAACCGAAGCCGCAGAAGAAGCACTCAAAGCAATTAAAAAGCAGGTCAAGCAAGTTCAAGACCAAGTGGCGCAGCAAGCATTATTGAGTCGTTCTCGCGAAATTGAGGCAAGTTTGGCGAGAGGAGAACTGCGAGTTGTTGTCTTCGGGACGGGTTCGGCAGGTAAAACATCTTTGGTGAATTCTATTATCGGGCAAATGGTCGGGAATGTAGAAGCCACAATGGGAACGACGCAAGTCGGAGAAACTTATCGTCTCAAATTGAAGGGATTAGAAAGAGAAATTCTAATTACTGATACGCCTGGAATTTTAGAACCAGGAATAGCAGGGACGCAACGAGAACAGTTGGCGAAGCAGTTAGCGACAGAAGCGGATTTGCTATTATTTGTCGTCGATAATGACTTGCGACAGTCGGAATACGAACCTTTAGAAGTTTTAGCAGAAATTGGCAAGCGATCGCTATTGATTTTTAACAAAATCGACCTTTATAGCGATGAAGATAAAGAGATAATTTTAACGACATTAAGAGCTAGAGTAAAAGAATTTATCAAACCTTCAGATGTTGTCGCGATCGCGGCTAATCCTCAACCTTTTCAACTCGAAAGCGGTGCAATTGTCGAACCGGAATCAGAAATTATTCCTTTAATCAAACGTTTAGCAGCGGTCTTGCGAGCAGAAGGCGAAGATTTAGTAGCCGATAATATCTTATTGCAATCTCAACGCTTGGGCGAAGAAGCGCGTAAAATTATCGATCGCCAGCGAAGACGACAGGCAGATAAAATTATCGAACGCTATCAATGGATAGGTGCGGGGGTTATTGCGGTTACGCCTTTACCCGTAGTTGATATGCTAGCAACAGCAGCAGTAAATGCACAAATGGTCGTCGAAATCGGACGAGTTTACGGATGCGAACTCAATAGCGATCGCGGGAGAGAGTTAGCTTTATCCTTAGGGAAGACTTTGGTAAGTTTAGGAGTCGTCAAAGGTGCGATCGAGTTGCTGGCAAGAGCATTACAGTTTAATGTAGCGACTTATATCGTCGGAAAAGCCATTCAAGGCGTTACCGCCGCTTATTTAACTCGCATCGCGGGGAAAAGTTTTATCGAATATTTCCGTCACGACCAAGATTGGGGCGATGGCGGAATTACCGAAGTCGTCCAGCGACAGTTTCAGTTGAGTCGTAAGGATGAATTTATTAAGTCTTTTATTAAAGACGCGATCGTTCGAGTCGTCAAACCCCTTTCAGAAAGTTTGGAACCAGAAGAAGACGACGATAAAGAAGAAGTATTATTAGAAGTTCAGCCAGAAGATGATTGGTAGTAAGAAAATAAATTACTATATTTTTTGTTTAACTTAAGATTTTTCTCCGGCAAAGATGTATACTATGTCATCTCGCTCATCAAATCGCAGTAGCCCTCTTTCGTCACTTTAGGAAACTGCGATCGCTAAAATTATTACACTGAGGTGATTTGACTTGCATTGATTAGAATTCTTAATTTTTATTAGGAAATAAGAGCGCGATCGCAGTTATGACAATAGTTTCCAAATTTAGAATTGGTAAGGTTTTTCCCAGACTGACGGAAGAGGGGTATGTTATGACCAGTTATTCTGTTTTTTGCGACGCAAGACTACGCTTAAAGTCCCTAAAGTCAATAACCCTACCATTAAAGAGGGTTCGGGAACCGAGACAGAAACGGCTCTAAAAGAAATCGGGAAGTCAAAGGCTGCGACCCCATATCCATTACCGCTGCTAAAATTAACATCAGCGACAGCCGCACTCTCATGCACGGCCTGAATTCTGCGATCGCTAAGATCCAGCAGAAAAGCACTCGCTAAACCATCCAACAGGGGATTTAATCCAGACACTTTTTTGACAGTGAATGGGTTGCTTAAAATGGCTTCAGAATCGTCAGCAATTGATGCGGTAGCACCGTATTCGAGCAGCGAATAAAAATCGCTATAGCCAAAATCGATAAATTTAGTCGTTCCAAAAGAAAGAAAGATTTCAACATCATCTGGATTGGCGCGATAAATTCTTTCTTCTAGGGTTGAATCTGGGCTGCCAAACCAATCTTGCCCTAACTTATCTTCTCCTAAATTCCACGTTTTGGTAAAGTCTACGCCACTTTTTTGACCGTAACTCATCCCAATAGTACCGAGATCGATATTGTTATCGTTTAGGTAGTTGAAAAAGTTCGTAAAACCCGTCCCGCTATCTAAACTTGCCGAGCGAGTCGAACCGAGAGAAGGTACTTCAGGCGTGCGATCGCGACCTGTAGTATAGTAGGGAGCAATGTTACCTGGCGAATTCTTGGCAATTTCAATATGACCGCGATCGAGTGCATTGGGAGCGAGGTTGAAAAAACCTGTATACCCTTGTTTTCGATCTACGCCTCCAAAAAATTCTAGAACGTCATTTGAAGGAAGAGGACGGGTTTTAATGTATTGAAGGGAATCAAAGTTGAAGACTCCTGCTTGTACGGGTAAAGAGACGGCTAACGTTGCAGAAGTGGTGAGTCCGAGTAAGAGTGAAAGGTGATATGTACGCATGATTATAATGAGAAAATGATTGTAGTGAATTATTTTTGCTGTTTCTCTCGATCTAGGCGTGAAACGATACCGAAAGCACCAAGTGTCAATAATCCTAAGATTGATGCAGGTTCGGGAATACTGGTATTCTGGACTACCCTGAGTTCTAAGGGTAGGTTGAGGTTAAGAGCCGCATACCCATTGCTAACAGAAAAATTAAATTGAATGTTAGGATCTTCAGAAACTTGCTGAACAAAACCGCCACCAGCCGCCATATCTTGCAAAAAAGCATCTGCTAATCCCGACGCTAAAGGATCTAAACCAGCTACTTTAAGAGCGGGAGTTGGGTCAGATAGAAAAACATTAAAATTATCGTTGGGTAATGGTGTAGCCCCATTGTCTGTAGCAAAATAGATATCTGTATATCCAAAACTGACTATCAGTGTATTATCGGAGTCGATAGGTCGTGCTGAAAAATTTTTAATTTTACTATAGTCAAAACTTGCCGCACGAACCATGAGCGGGGCCGAGACTGTAATCATTGTTGTCAGTCCTAGCAACAGAGAAAGGCAAAAGTTACGCATCGAGGAAACACACTCCTATAAATTGATTAATGTATTGAAGTTGCCTACCTGGAGTAAGCAACTTAACTTCAATCCCAGCAACTTAAGAACGTCGCTTACTAATCGCTAAGGCTGTACCTGTTGCTGCAAAAATGGCTAAAGTACTAATGGGTTCGGGAACGGAAGTTGCCGTAACTTCTACAAAACCTCTTTCCCCTTGAGCTTCTACAAGCTTCAACCCGACGGTTGACTGACTGGCTCCAGCAGCTACTAAAAAATCACTAAACTCTTGCGAAACGGCTAATTCAATCCCTTGGAGCGACCAAGTGTTATTTTCAAGATCGAAGGTAGGAAGACCCGACGATGCCACCGTAAACAGAGATAATCCCTCTGACTCTACAGTAAAATTAAAATTTTCATCGAAGTCGATGATAAAATCTTTGAATTCAAGTTGAGAAGGAAAATTAAGCTTGCTTGTATCGACATTGAATACTACCGTGCCAAGAAACTTTTCGGGCCCGGTCAAAGGAGCGTAAAAATTGGTTTCGGGGTCGTAGAGAAAAGTATAGTTCGTCGTTCCTAAACTTGGAGGCTCTAAGTCCCAAGCATAAGAAAAACCTGGATGGGGAGTCGTGGTACTCTCAACCGAAGCTAAAGATAAGCCTAGCGACTCTAGCGCGGCAAGACCAGCGGGATCGAACCTGATGCTTTCTTTTCCAGAAATTTCTCGATAAACTTTCGCCTGAGCCTGAGCAGGTAAGGGGACGGATACCATAACGGTGGCAGCTAGACCAAGAATGATGGGTAGATGATAGTTATTCATAATTAAAGCTAGAAAAAACTGTCAAAAAATGGTAGTGTAATTAGTTACAATCTGGGAGATGCTGTAACTTGAATGCCATGACGAGGCAACAAAGAAACCATCGCCACTGGCTCGACTGGATGTTCTGGTACGACATTTAAACGGAAAACTCGTGCAACCATCGCTACTACTAACTGAATTTGCATCAGTGCAAGGTTGTATCCAAGACAAGCGCGAGAACCGATACTAAACGGAATAAATGCTGCACCCGGACGCTTCCCAGAACGTTCTGGCGTAAAGCGATCGGGGTCGAAACTTTCTGGATTGTCCCAGTAAGTGGGATTGTGGTGTACGCCGTAAATATTAAACAAAACAATGGATTTAGCGGGTATGGAAAACCGCCAACTTCGTCTGGCGCGATCGCTTCGCGACCCATTACCCAAAAGGGAGGATAAAGCCGCAGGGTTTCTTCTACTACCATCTTGGTGTAACGTAGGTTGGGCAAGTCATTGAAAGTTGGTGGACGATCGCCGAGTACGCTTTCTAATTCCGATCGCATCTGATTTTCAACATGGGGATTGAGCGAGAGTAGATACCACACCCACGAAAGCACTCTGCCAAGGGGTTCAAAAGCAGGTAGCAAAATCCATAACAAACGTTCTCGCAAAAGCTTAGGACTCAATCCTTTCCCGGTCTTTTCATCGCGCCACGACTGCAACACTGAGAGCAAATCTATCTTGTCTGTCTCTTGATGTTGGCGCTGTTCGATAATTTGGTCTATGGCTGTTTGAAGCGTGCGTACTGCTGCTAGATATTTTTGATTCGCTGGCGTGGGGATATTTTCAGGTAAATTGAAGTTCGACATCGCACGAGTATTTAAGCGATCGATAATCGTCTCCATTGCTTGAGCAACATCATTTTGCTCTTTAGGAAAATCGCGATCGATTAAAGTTTTTGTCGTGAAAGATAGACTCAGACTCATCATTTCTTTTGCTACATCAAAGGGTTGACGATTGTTAGCAAAAGTTTGCCAGCGTTCTAGCATTTTCTGAGTCGCATCTGCTATGGCGTTATCCATATCGGTATAATTATCGGGAGCGAAAAAGGGTTTAATAATTTGGCGATTAATTTCATGAGTCCACCCTTCTCCAAAAAGCAGTTTAGTTTGTCTTTCTAGACGCTGTAATTTTTGATAATTTTTGATATTTTTCTGGAGGATATATTTAATATGATGAGCATCATTAAGAACGAACATTTTGTTGAAACCAAGATTGAGGCAAACAACATTGCCATATTGTTGATGAAGTTCGTTAAATAGCTTAAGAGGCTCTTTTGTTATCCTGGCTAAACTCTTCATAGAATTGAAGAGATCCGGCCCAGGTGCTTGTATTTTTTCTGACACGGGAAGAGGATTAACGTGACTAGACATTATAATTAAAACCTCTCATTGATACTGGATTGATTGAGCGCGATCGCTCTCTGAGATTCTGCTTTTTCTTTAAGAGCTTGATTCATTAACTCGAACCCCTGTTTGGTATTATTATTTAACTGTTTTTGCATCAAAGAAACTAATAACCCTGTATAAATTTCTTTGTGAATAAATCGAACCGATCGCTCGCTTGATTCTTCTAAAATAAAGATATGCTCTCCGTCAAAAATTCCAGGAATAATAAACTTACCTTTCCATCTTAATTCTCTGTTTTCTTCTTTCTTAATGATGGTTGGGCTGAAATTCATGCTTTTTAATCCAGGAGGTTCGACGTGAATATGAATTATGTTTCCTTGTTTAGCTTCTCCTGCTACTTGAGTTAAAAAAGGATTCCAATTTGAATAATTATTTAAGTCAGTTAAGATATTCCAGATCGTTGTTGCAGTGGAATCAATACATATTTCAGTGTAAACTTCCATAATTTTCTTCCTAATCAATAGATCGATGCACGTAATTTAAGTTGCTATAAAGCTAGATAGCTATGCCGATATTGTTTGATTGAGTTAAATAAGAAAAAAACAAAAATTAGCAGCATTAATAGAAACAAGTAACTTCCACCAAAAACACTCATAGTAATAGCAGAAAGTAAAGGCCCTGTGGTACATCCCGCGCTGTAGGTAGCTGTAAATAAAGCACTTCCTGAAGATAATTCATTGAAGGGAAGTTTCTCGCCAATCAATGCTAGCGAAAGCGGAAAAATTGGACTCATACTCGCTCCTGTAATAAAAGCTAGTATTGGAATAGCGATCGCATTTGTATTGACCGCTAGTCCGATAATAGAAATAACAACCAAACAAGTACAGAATAAAATAATTTTTAATCTTCCCAATCGGTCGGCTAAATGAGTTAATGGAACCGTCGCTAATAAACCGCCAATAACGAATAAAGAAAAAATATAACCAATTTGTGCGATCGCGTAATTCTGACGTAATAAATAAACTGGATAAATAGCGATGAAAGTAGCGATACTAAACCCATAAGAAAATGCGCCCTGAAGCGGAAGTTTTAACCGAGCAAAAAGTTGGGTATTAATTGATGGTTGAAAAACAATCAGTTTCTCAGGCATCCAAAACCAAACCACAAGAATGCCACTGAGAATTAAAATTCCTCCCAAACAAAATGTAATTTGTGGCGAAACTTTAAATAAAATAGAGCCGAGGACTGGACTAAGAGCAAATCCAAAACTAAAAGTTACCGAATAAATCCCACTAACAATTGCTCGATTTTTTTCTTGACAAAAAGAATTTAAACCCGTTTGTCCAGAAACTAAATAAAAACTAGAAGCAATTCCCATAATGGCACGGATTAAAAACCATAAGGGTAATTGAGTTGTTAAAGGAAACAAAGGTGCAATAGAACCCATAATAGCAAAACCAAGGATTAGGGTTCGACGCAATCCAATTTGACGCAAAACTTTGATAACAAAAGGCGTTCCTAAACCAATTGCTAAAAAATAAACGGTGGCATTTGCTCCTATCCAAACATCATCAATGCCATGCTGAGTCATAAACATTGAAATGAAAGGATTGAATAAACCTAGAGATAATCCAGATAAAAAAGCAACAGAATATAAAGCGGGTAATCCTTGAGATAAAAGAGATTGCGTTACTGAGAAGGATTTAATTCGAGAAGATATCGATGATTTATTCTGCATAATACCTTGATTTGATTAGTGAATCAAATACTCTATTAATATAAAAATTTAAATAGATAGTAGTAAGATATTTTTTTTAGTAAAAATAGGAGATTTCTTCGCTTTCAGGAAAAATTGTTTTAGCCTTTATTCTGAAACTAAACGACCGTCTTCCATCTGAATAATTCGATCCGCAATATCTAAAATCCGATTGTCGTGCGTGACCAACAAAATCGTACAGCCTTGCTCTTTAGCCAAACACTGCATAAGATTGACAATATCGCGACCCGTTTTACTATCTAAAGCTGCTGTGGGTTCGTCTGCTAAGATTAATTTGGGATGGCTAACTAAAGCACGAGCGATCGCCACTCGCTGTTTTTGTCCTCCAGAAAGATTATCGGGATAATAATTGACTCTTTCCCCTAACCCTACTGCTTGTAGTATGGCTTCGGATTTAGCGCGGATTTCTTGGGGTTCGATATTTTCATGTAATTCAATCGACATTTGCACATTTTGTCGCACGGTTAAAAATGGCAACAAATTATGAGCTTGAAAAATATAACCAATATAACGACGCACTTTTACAAGTATCGCTTCATTAGCTCCATTAAGTTCTATCCCAATATTTTGTAAACTCCCTTCTTGAACGGAGCGCAATCCCCCAATTAACGATAACAAAGTTGTTTTTCCTGAGCCAGAATGACCTGTCATGATAACAATTTCACCCGGATATATTGATAAATTAATATTAAATAAAACTTGCTTAACCAATGAAGCATTGCCAAAATAGTGATTGAGATTTTAATAGCTATTATTGGTTCCATCCCAAATTATCCTAAAAAATATCAGCCGGATCTGCGGATTTAAGTTTTCTAACAGCGATCGCCCCAGAAATAAAACAAGCGAGTGAGGTTGCCACTAAAACAAAAATTGCTCTAGGTAAAGTCATTGCGATCGGTAAAAGAGTCGCTTTTTTTGTAAATTCATACTGAATCATTGAGAATAAAAAACCTGGAATATAACCTAAAAGGGCAATAAAAGTAGCTTGTTGCAAGACAAACGAGAGTAGATATCGATGTCGATATCCTATGGCTTTGAGAGTAGCATACTCGGCAAGATGTTCGGATACATTTGTATAAAGAATTTGATAAACTACCACGATTCCGACAATAATTCCTAATCCCACTCCTAAATTAAAAATAAATCCAATTGCCGTACTACTTTGCCAATAATTTTTCTCGAATTGAATAAATTCTTGTTTCGATAAAATCTTGACATCTTCGGGTAAATAATTTTTTAATTTGCGAGTAAATTCATTAACATTGCTGCCTGGCTTTAATTTAATTAAACCAATATCAATAAAACCTGTATTAGAATTTTGAGAAATTCGTAAAAAATTGAGATGGCTAGTCAATAAATTTCCATCAGAGGCAAAAGATGTTCCCAATTTAAATAACCCAACCACCTCAATTTGACGATTTGCACCTCGAAAACTTGTTTCTGTAATAACACTTCCTTGCTGGTGAAATGTTTCTACAATCGAGCCAAACTCTTTACGAGAATTAGAATCAAACAAAACGACATCGGGAAATTTTAGGAGATCGATATTTTCATCAACTCCTGGCAAATCAAAAACTTGATGGCTGATATCAAAACCAATTAAAAAAATGTTGCGCCAATAATTCTTTTTCCGAGGATTTCTCCACTGAGTAAAGTCAAGATAAATCGGCGTAACAAAATCGACTTCTTCTAAAGCTAAACTTTGTAATAACCTTCGTTCGGGAAAGCTTTGCATCGATGGTAAAGCAGTCGAGCGCGGACTAATCAAAAAACAATCGCCCTTTAAGGCTTTATGAAGGCGCACGCCGCTATCAAAGAGAGCATCTCTGATTCCAAGTTGCATAAAAATAATAACAACGGCAAAGATAACTCCCGATAAAGCAACGATGAGACGAATTTTTTGATGTCTGAGTTGTAACCAAGCAGTCGGAAGTTTTTTAAACATTAATCTTTTATTTCTTGCTAATTCTTTTCTCTTTTAGTCTTGAGTTCGCGAATACATTGTTGAGTGCAACCGATCGCAAATCCCAGACCAGCACCGAAAATAGAATATTTATCATATAGGTTTTGATAAAATTGACTTTCGTATCGAGCATGATAAGTATGGTCTTTACAGATTTCCTTAGCAGCAGTTCCTAAAACTGTTCCCAGAGTGGCAGTTACGATTCCCGAAAAGATAATTAATCTAATATTCATAAGTCATTCATTATTTAGTAATTGATTTTTCCGATTTTCTCTTTGAACCTAGAGCAAGCAAGCTTATTGATGGATGATGACTTTTACCTGTAAATTAGTAAATTGAGCAACTCGTTGACTATCGTGGGGAGTTAAGCGAATTTTTACTTCGACAACTCTGGCATCGACATCAGCGACGGGATCGGTTCCCAAAACATCTTTTCTGCCAACTTGTAACCCGATTTGCTCTACAGTGCCGAGTAAGTCTCCAAGCGGACTTTTAATCGTGGCACTTTGACCCGTTCGGATGCGGAGCGCATCTGTTTGATAGACTTGAGCGGTGACATACATTTGCTGAGTCTGACCGAGTTCGACAATGCCTTTGTCGCCGATAATTTCTCCGGGCCAAGTATGAATTTTGAGAATTTGACCGTCTTTAGGAGCGCGGATATAGGCAAGGTCTAAATTGACTTTCGCTTTGACCTCGGCAGCTTGGGCAATTTCTAACTCAGCTTGGGCAACTCGAACATCAACGGGACGCACTTCTGCGATCGCATCTAAAGAAGCAGCCGTTTCCTCAATTTGTCTTTGCTGAGTAGTCATCGTTCGTTCGAGGTTAGCTAGCGCTTGTTTCACTTGCTCTGTGCGACCGATTTTAATGCGCTGAAGGTCAGCTTGAGCCTCTTGAATTAATTTTTGCTGGGTTTTTTCTTTGAGACAGCTAGCATCGCGAGATTGACGGGACATAGCACCGTTTTCATAGAGAAACTGGTATCGTTGACAATCGAGTTGAGAGTTACTGACTTCGGCTTTTAATCGCTCGATGGTAGCTTGTTGGGAAAGTTTTTCCCCTTGTAATTCCGCCTCTAAATTAGCAATGACAGATTTTTGCAAGGCAATTTGTCCGGCTAATTCTGCTTTAGCTTTTTGGTGTTTGGCATTGTGAGCGAGAATCTCTCCGACTTTAGCGCCAGCTTGAACTTGCTCCAGACGAGATCGAGCAGCATAGACTTGTTTTTTAGTCTGTTGGAGTTCTACTTCTAGTAGCATTCGACTGTCTAGAATGGCGATCGCATCTCCAGCTTTAACTTTGGCTCCTTGTTGTACGAGCAATCGTTCGACTCTTGCTCCTCCCTCAGAAGGATGAGCCGATAGTTCGATAACTTCTCCTTCGGGTTCTAAAAAACCTAAAGCAGCTACGGCTTTAATCGCTTTTGGTCGAACTGAGGGAAGCGGTGAAGTTTGGCGACTAGCAGATTGAGTTATCGAAAGTGCATATATAGTGATTGCACTGGTACTAATCATGCTGGAGATTAAAAGCACTATCATCCGCCAAGGAGTCGGTTTAGACCATAGCTGAGATTTCATAATGTCTTCCAGGTTTAGCGGGATAGATAAGGTTCGCTCGCAACTTCTTGGATAGATAAATTAGCTAGTAGATCGTCCATCAAAGTCAGATATTGTTTGCCGAGTCGATGGATCGTTGTGGGAAGATGAAAGTTACACGAGTATTCAATTTCCAGATACAAGCTGCCATCCATCAGATAAAAGAAACATTCGAGTAAGGCAGTGCGTTTCTGATGGGGAGGCGACCAACGGCGATCGCGTTCTTCATGACAAAATTCAAAGCGATCGCTTCCAGGAATTGAGCGATTTCCCAGATAATTAGCACGAAGGGGCGTTAAATTAGCATCGGGATAGATTTCTTTAGGTAACTTATCGGCAATCCAATCATAGGTAACGCCATTCATCGGAAGTCGAGCAAATTTTTCCTGAAGTTGCTTAATGGTTTGCTCCCAGGTTACGCCTCGTTCTATCGTAATGCCAAGGGGAAAATTAACGGCAAAATCTCCGATGCTTTCCCAAAATGTCCGATCGTCGCCTAAATCTCTTCCATGACTGCGATGGCTAACGATAACTGAAGATCGATTCGACCAATTCGCCATCAATTGATAAAGTGGAGCGAGTAAAAGCGTGTAGAGATTGCATTTGTAATATTGTTTAGCTTGCCGTAGCAGCAGATCGGTTTGTTCTTTTGTTAGGGGAAATATTTCACGTAGCGCAGAAGCTTCGATATTATCTCCGCTGATTTGGTCTAAAGGAACGCTAAAACCACCGTTTTGAGTCGGAAACTGAGATTTCCAATACTCTACATGACTGGCTAAAACTCCTTGTCGATCTTTAGCTTGCAACAGGCGGACATAATCGAGATATGAAGGTGGGGAAGCATTTTCAAAGCAAGGTTGTTTGCCAGCGAGGAGGCGATCGTATGCCGACCAAAATTCCGTAAATAAGATGCTACCACTGAGCATATCCGCGATCGCGTGGTGCGCCACAATCGCGATCTCGTAACAAGTTTCGTGTATTTTAACGATGAGAATTTTTAACAGAGGAAAGCGATCGAGTTGCAATTGTAGGCTGAGATTTTGGATGCGATCGCAAACTTCTTTACCGCTTTCTTCTACACTCAAATCGCTTCCATCAAAAAACTCAACGGTAAGGGGTTGAGGTTGAGAGAGTACCCGTTGTAACCATTGCCCCTCTCGTCGTACAAATACCGTCCGTAAAGCGGGATGGCGATCGCTTATCGCCTTAAAAGCTTGCTGAAAAATCTCTAAATTTAACGCTTGATGATAGCAAAAACGGCTGTACCCAGACCACGAATAAGGAGACTCAAAGTAAGTCACCAACCAACGTTGAGCCGATCCTAAAGGCAAATATTCATCCGAAGTCGGGCACACTAACGCTTTACGATCTAACTTGCCATTGTGATTTTTCGGCAAACTGGGCAACCAGTGAATCTGCTGCGGAATCGTGTAATAAGGTAACTGACGCGAGAGATATTGCTTGAGAGTACGAGGGTTTACTTCTTGCCCAGAAACCCAGGCGACTAACCGTTTTTGTTCGTTGCCATAATCGACAGCGACTACCCCTGCCTCGCGGACGGCGGGATGAGTGCTTAAAACACTTTCAATTTCTCCGAGTTCCACCCGAAAACCGCGAATTTTGACTTGGTTGTCAATTCGTCCATGATATTCAATCCTGCCGTCCGGTAATTCTTTCGCTAAATCTCCAGTACGATAGAGATATTGACCGGGAATTTCTGTAAAAGAATGAGGACGAAAAGCTTCTGCGGTGCGCTGCGGATCTTTAAGATATCCTTTCGCTAGTTGAATGCCGCCAATACACAATTCGCCGATTTGTCCTAGAGGGACGGGCTGCATTTGTTCGTCCAGTATTTTTAAATAAACATTGTCAATCGCCTTTCCGATAGGAATTGTAACCGTATCTGGGCGTTCGGCGATGAGGTGACAAGTGACATCGATAGATGCTTCGGTCGGGCCGTAAAGATTAGCCAGTCCAGTCTTCATCCCATAGCGATCGCACCAACGTTGGATGAAAGATAGCGGTAAAGCTTCTCCACTAAAGATTAACCAGCGCAGGTCGGGGAATGTCCAAAATTCATCTTCCAACGCACCGATAAACTCGCCAAACAAAGACGGGACAAAGTGCATGACATTAATTTGAGTGTCTTTCATCCACCAAGCAAATTCCCAAGGGTTAAGGACGATTTCTCTAGCGACAGGACAAATCGTTGCCCCCTCCATCAACGGCCAAAAGAGTTCCCAGACGGAAATATCAAAACAAAAAGAGGTTTTTTGAGCAACGCGATCGCCTTGTGTTAGCGGAAAGGTTTTTTGCATCCATTCCAAACGATTCATATAACCTCGATGATTCAACATCACCCCTTTAGGTCGTCCCGTCGAACCAGACGTATATAAAATCGTCATCAAGTCATCTGGGTCGTTGATAAAGGCAGGATCTTGTGCGGAAAACCCAGACCAGGTGAGTCGATCGACGAGAGCTAATTCTGGAATTGGCGAGCAGAATTCGCCATTATCTAGAAAGATAAGTGTATGTAACGGTAACTTATCCCTTAGACAGTCTTGAAGTTTGTCATTTAAAGCATTTTCTGTCAGTAATATACCAATTTCAGCATGGTCGAGAATATAGCGAATGCGTTCTGCTGGATAGGACGGATCTAAGGGAACATAAGCACCTCCAGCTTTAAGAATTCCCAAAATTCCCACCAGCATCAACGGATTTCGTTCGGTCATAATACCCACTGGGGTATTTCGTTCGACTCCCTTATCGCGTAAATAATTTGCCACTTGATTAGACAAATGATGTAATTGGGCGTAGGTGAGTTGAGTGACTCCGTGTAAAACCGCGATCGCGTTAGGAGTTTGCTGAGTTTGTTGAATAATTTTTAAGTAAGGAATTTCCATTGTCATCATGAGTTATTTGTGATTAACTTTTGGTAACTTGTAACTGTTCGTTGGTAACTATTACCAGCATTTCTTGCAAGGTTCTGGCATTGAGTAAGGCTTTGCGATCGCTTTTCTGATTTTCTTTGTGCAAGCGGGTTACAATGCGAATGCGTTCGAGTGAATCGAATCCTAAATCGGCTTCGAGATCTTTATTTATGTCCTCTGCTGTAATTGAGTAGTGACAGATTTCAGAAGCAATTTGCAGCAAAGTAGATTCAATAGTTGTAGGACTTACGCAGTCGAACGAATTTTCCCCGCCTACCTTAAAGGAAGGTAGAGGGGATCTGCCGTCTCCTGAAAAGCGAATTAATTCCTCAATCTGAGCGATGTATTCTTGCATCAAGCGATCGATAGTGTAGAGGCTAAACGTGCTGTAATCGTAACTAGCAAACAAATGCAAACAGCCATCAAAAATCTCTTGGAGAATATCTATCGTTCCAGCAGCGTTGATTCCTCCTGCTTGATATGAAGTTACTTCGAGGAAACCATATTGCGTTTTAATGTGGGTGTGTCCGGTATAAGGAAAATAGAGATTAGATTTTAGAGCGCCCTGAAAAATAGATAAACTATGTTCGGGGATTTTACCGTCTTCTAATGAAATGTTGTCTCGAAAGATCGTTCCCATTTGGCGGGTTTGAGCGCGATCGATCCCACTCACTATGCCCTTTTGAACTTCTTGGTGCAGGCGATACAAAAGATCTGACCAAGACTCATCGGGTTGGGGAGGCGTAAAGCTGAGAGCGAGATTTTGAGCAAAACTACTGATTACATGAGAGGCATCAACGCCAGGATAAACCCTTCCTCCCGTAGGAACTTGTACGATAATTGGGTTAGAAGCGGAATCGCACTTAACAACGGCCCTCAAAAAAGCTCCCAGTAACAGAGAATTGACAGGCAATCGCCATTCACGAGTTTTGGTAATGAGTTGGTCGGTGGTTTCGCGATCGAGACTATACTTGCGACTATAAAAATGAGGTTGAGTAGAAGTAACAACTGTGCCTTGAGGATTCCAAAAATAAGATTCTTTGCCTTGTTTGAGCGTATATTCAGCTAGTGCCCGATCTTCGTCTGCATCCTGCCAAGAATTCATCGCGGCTACAATTTGACTATATTCCTCGATAGTAGTTGGTGGAGGAAGTAGGGGAGTTTCGCCACAGACTTTAGCGCGATAAATCTCCAAAAATTCACGCCAGATAATATGATTGCCCAGTCCATCGGAGATGATATGTTCGTTACCTAAAAAGATTTGGTAAACAGAATCTTCGAGACGGAAGACAGAAAATTGATGGAGGGGACATTCTGTTAAAGACCATTGATAATTCAGCCAGCGATGAATCTCTTCTTCTAAATGTTGTTCTTGAGTCTCTTTATCTAAATGTCTGATATCAGTAAGCGGAATTTCTGGAGGAGTTAAATCGTCAAGAACTTCTAAGCGATAATCTCTAAAGCAAGTTGCATTTTCTGGGATGTAGAAACGCGATCGCAACATGGGATGTCTGGCAATTAGGTCTTTCCAGCTTTCCCAAGCAATATCTAAGTCAAATGCCCCTTTAATTCGCACCGTAGAAAAGAGACTGGTAGAATTGACCAGCCAGTAACCTAATAAATGAAAATATTGACCGTCAAGAAGCTCTACAGGAGTTGTTTTGCTTGTCTGAATGATAGTGGATTCAGATTCGCTAATTTCCCTTTGAGAAGAAATCGGCTCGAAGTCCTCTAAAATTAAGGAGTTAGTGCCTAACTTTTGTGCTTGAATAGTTTGCCAGGGTTCGAGAACTTCAAGGACTTGTCTGAGCGTATGTAACTGCATCAAATCCCGCATAGATACCTGACTCTTAAAAGCAGTCTTTTGCTCTTCTGGAACCAGTTTCAGGATACTGCTGGCAAATTGAGCCATCACAATCGAATCTAGACCGAGTTCGGCTTCTAGAGACATATCTAATCTGACTTGTTCTAACGGAATGCCAGTGGTTTTGGCAATTAAGGATAGAAGACGTTGTTCTAGGGTCATCTCGACTTGAGCCGTTTGAATCTCCGGTTGCTCGATAGGCTTTTGTATAGTGCGATCGCCGTTCTCTACCGTTTTACTTGCAAACCAATAACGTTGGCGTTGGAAAGGATAAGTAGGAAGCATCAAGCGAGAATGAGAAGAATCTTTCTCAACCCCCAACCAATCTACCTTCACCCCCCGCACATACAGCGAAGCTAAAGAAGATAACATCACCTGCCAATCCGATTGTCCCTTCCTCAAAGAAGGCAACCAGAAAGGCAACTCGCCAGTCGTCGCCGTCGCGGTCAACGCCCAACTCACTTCGCTTGCCATCGACGACAAAACCGGATGCGCTCCCACCTCAACAAATCCTTGATAACCCTGCTCGAAACAAGTTTTCATGCCCCTATCAAATCGAACGGGTTCTCGAACCTGCTTTCGCCAATAAGACGCTTGAGTCACTTCAGAAATCACCAACTCTCCGCTAACACTGGAAATCAAATCGATTTGAGGCGCTTTTAACCCAAAAGTTCTCACCAAAGCTTCCCATTCCTCTAAAATCGGCTCCATCAATGGCGAATGAAAAGCATGAGATACCTTTAAACGACGAGTTTCAATTCCTTGAAGGGTCAATTGTTGAATAACTTTCTCTACTCCCGTTTCATCTCCCGAAATAACAACATTTTGAGGAGTATTAACAGCAGCAATGGCAATTTCAGGAGCATAGGGCGCGATCGCTTTCTCTACCTCAGTTAACGAAGCCAAAACCGCCACCATCGCCCCTCGTGATGGCAAACCTTGCATCAGTCGAGCGCGAGTGGCTATCAATTTTAACCCCTCTTCTAAACTCCAGACTCCAGCTACCGTCGCCGCGACATATTCGCCAATACTATGACCCATCACCCCATCGGGAGTAATGCCCCAAGAGAGCCATAATTGAAACAGAGCATATTCAACCGCAAAGATAGCGGGTTGGGTGTAGAGGGTCTGGTCAATCTCCGATGGGGAAGTATCGCGGTACAGAATTTCAACTAAAGGTTTATCTAAGTAAGGTGCTACGATAGCAGCGCACTTATCGAAAGCGGTGCGGAAAGTGGGTTGAGTCAGATAAAGTTCTCGTCCCATGCCAAGATATTGAGACCCTTGTCCGCTGAAGAGAAAGAGGATTTTAGGGCGTTGAGTGTCGGTTGAATTACCCGTTGTGACTCCGGTTGCCAGATGACCGTCGAGATAATCTTGTAATTGTTGGGTAGCTTGTTGAGTAGAATCGGCAACGAGAGCTAAACGATGGGAGAAATGGTTGCGTCCGGTGTTGGCACTCAAACCAATATCCCCTAAAGAGATTTGAGGATGAGTTTGGAGATAGGTTAGATAGCGATGAGCTAAGGCTTGTAGGGCTTTCTCACTTTTAGCTGATAGGCTCAGCACTTGTAGGGGTCGTTCAAACTCCTCTTTGGTATGCTTCTTTGCCTCTGGGCGATATTCTTCCACAATGATATGTGCATTAGTTCCACTGACCCCAAATCCACTCAAACCAGCAATACGCTTGCCATCGATCGCATCCCAAGGAGTAAGCGCAGTCGGAATTTTAATCGGCAGTTTAGCCCAAGGGATGAGAGGATTGGGATTTTTGAAGTGTAAATGGGGAGGAATTGTTTGATGTTGCAACGAAAGAACCAACTTAATCAATCCGGCAATTCCCGCAGCCGATTCGAGATGACCGAGATTGGTCTTCACCGAACCCACCAACAAAGGCTGCTCTTTAGTCCTTTCATGGCATAAAACAGCAGCTAACGATTCAACCTCAATCGGATCTCCCAGAGAAGTTCCCGTACCGTGTGCCTCTATGTAACTAATTTCTTCGGGTGCTACTCCTGCATTTGCCAAAGCTTTTTTGATGACAGCTTGTTGAGCAAGTCCATTGGGAGCAGTAAAACCACTGCTAGCACCATCCTGATTGACTGCCGAGCCGCGAATTACTGCTAAAATCTCGTCTTTATCGGCGATCGCATCCCTAAGACGTTTGAGGACGACAACGCCGCACCCTTCTCCTCTGGCAAAGCCATCCGCCGCCTCATCAAAGGTCTTGCAACGTCCGTCAGGTGCTACCATTCTAGCTTTACAAGTGGCAATGGTTCCATCGGGAGAAAGTATCAAATTTACGCCGCCAGCAAGGGCAAGATCGCACTCTTTATTCCGTAAACTTTGACAAGCGAGATGAATAGTCACCAAAGAAGAGGAACAGGCAGTATCGATCGCCATACTCGGCCCTTGTAGCCCCAAAATATAAGATAAACGCCCTGCTACAGCATTAAGACAATTACCAGTAGGAGTGTAAGCATCGATAAGACTGCGATCGCCCGTGCGAGACTGCAATTGTAAGTAATCATTGGTGGTAATGCCAACAAAAACCCCTGTTTGGCTGTTTCTGATGCTATCTGGTGCAATAGCAGCATTTTCGATCGCTTCCCAACCGACTTCTAAGAGCAATCGTTGCTGTGGGTCTATATTGACCGCTTCTCTGGGAGTAATGCCGAAGAATTTAGCATCAAAGCGATCGACTTCTTCAATAAACCCCGCATTCCGAACATACATTTTGCCAGGAGTATCGGGTTCTGGGTCGTAGAATTCATCGATATTCCAGCGATCTGAAGGAACTTCAGAAATTGTATCTATGCCTTCATGTAAGATCTTCCAAAACGTTTCTGAATCGTTTGCTCCTCCAGGAAAGCGACAACCCATACCAATGATAGCGAGGGGTTCGGTTTTGGCAGACTCAATTGCCTCAAGTTTGGCACGCATTTTTTGAATAGCAAGCAATGCAGCTTTTAAGCGATCGCGATTATCGGTAGTTTCTGAATGGCTCATTTTTCTCTTCTCTCGATATCAATTTGTCATTTCACGCCAAAGATGACAATTAAACTGTCATTTCTAACTCTTTATCTAGCAAGGATGCCAATTCATCTTCGGATAAGCTATCTATTTCTAAAGATGTGCGATCGCTTTCTAAAATCTTGTTTTGCTCGACTAATTCTAAAGGTTCCTTGAAAGCTAAAACTTCTTTCGCCAAATAGTTAACCAGCATCTCAATATTGGGATAATTAAAAATTAGAGTTGAACTTAAAGAAAGTCCGAGTTTGCTTTCTAGACGATTTTTCAATTCCACTGCCATTAAAGAATCCATGCCCAGTTCGATAAATCCCTGTTTGATGGCAGGAGGATGAGGAAGTCCTAAAATCTGAGCCACTTCAGTTTGCATATTTTTTAAAAGCAAATCGTGGCGTTTGTTGGCAGGCACTTTTTCTAATTGTTGTAACAAACTTGGAAGCTTCTTTTCCCCAAGAATGTCTTGTTTCCCGTCGTTTTGGGAGTCAAAAACTGCTGTGGTTTGAGTGTTTATTTGTTTGAGTAGCGATCGCTCTCCTTTAATTTCGTAGATCGGTTTAAAAACATCCCAATTTACTCTTGCTGCCGTTATCTGAGCGATCGAAGTTCCCAGAAGACGCGATAATAGATCTAACGCTTCAGAAGGTTGCCATACCTCAATTCCTACTTGTTTTAATAAGGTTTGAATTGTTGCAGATGCCATACCTCCTTCAGCCCAAGCCCCCCAGTTGAGGCTCAAGGCAGGCAATCCCATCGACTGACGATAATGGGCAAGTGCATCGAGAAAGGCGTTACCCGCCGCATAATGTCCTTTTCCTTTCGATCCCCAAATCGATGCGATCGAGGAGAAACAGACAAAAAAGTCTAGCTTAATATTCTGGGTAAGTTGGTGCAAAATCCAGGCCCCTGAAACTTTAGATTGCAAGGGGATTTGCAGCCGATCCAAATTCATCGCTTGTAAGAGACAATCATCATCAACCCCTGCTGCATGGATAATTCCTTTTAAAGTTGCGGAATATTCTGCTATTAGGTCAGACATTCGATCTAGATCGCTGACATCTCCTTGAGCGACAATGACTTTAGCTCCCCTTGCTTCGAGATCGCGAACAGCCTTAACTCGCTCCCAGAGGTCGCTATCTGGCGTTAAATCGTCCCATTGTACGCGATCGCCAAGTCCTCGACGACTAACTAACAATATTTGTCTAGCACCTTTTTCAACCAGCGATCGCGCTACATTAAGTCCTAAACTCCCTAACCCGCCAGTAATCAAATAAGTACCTGACGGTTGCACTTGCCAAGACTGAGATTGAGGTGGGTTACTAGGTACGAGACGGGCAACATAACGTTTTCCTCGACGAAAAGCTAGATTCTCTTCTCCATCGGGTCGATCGATCTCTGACATCAATAGTTGAGCCTGCTGCTGTATAGCTTCCTGTCCTGTCAAATTGGGATCTAAATCTAGAAGTCCGCCCCAAATTTCGGGATGTTCGAGAGAAATAACGCGCCCTAATCCCCATAACGGTGCTTGAGCGACTGTTGGCGAACTCATTTCTATTGCTTGACTGCCACAGGTCACTAACCACAATCGCGGTAAGTCTGATACAGAAAGATTAACCAGTCCTTGAATCAGATGTAGAACGCTGCCACAATTAAGCGTTTGAGTTGCTTCTAGAGAAGAAAGAGTTATCGACTCTGGGGAAGGTGCGTCTAAACTCCATAAATGAACGATCCCTCGACAAGAGAATCCATCGCCGTTCTGAAGTAATCTTGTAACATCATCGGGACAATTAACATCGCCAGGATAGATTAGAAAACAGCGATCGCCATGAGATTCCAAAAGTTCTGCTAATGCCCGTCCAACGCCAACGCGATCGGCAAATATTAACCATTTTCCATTCTTCTGAGCGAATAAAGCTCGATCTTGACGTTCGTGTTTTTGCCATTGAATTTCATATAAGGAATCGCTTGCATCGGGAATAACAGCAAGCAATTGTTTTAATAACTCGAATTTCTCTGGGGAAAGATGGGTTAAACGTCGAGATAAATTAGCTAATTGCTGATTTTTGAGCAAAGATGTTACTTGTTCGGCGCTGAGTTGTTCCACAAGCTCCAACTTTTGAGCCAAATCCTTTGTATTTCCTGGTAATAACTCGTCTAAAGGTTGAGAAACCGCGCGATCGCTTTTTGCATCGGGTACTGACTCCACCCAATAGCGTTGGCGTTGGAAAGGATAAGTAGGAAGCATCAAGCGAGAATGAGAAAAACCCGTCTCAACCCCCAACCAATCCACCTTCACCCCCCGCACATACAGCGAAGCTAAAGAAGATAACATCACCTGCCAATCCGATTGTCCCTTCCTCAAAGAGGGCAACCAGAAAGGCAACTCGCCAGTCGTCGCCGTCGCGGTCAATGCCCAACTCACTTCCCTTGCCATCGACGACAAAACCGGATGCGCTCCCACCTCAACAAATCCTTGATAACCCTGCTCGAAACAAGTTTTCATGCCCCTATCAAATCGAACGGGTTCTCGAACCTGCTTTCGCCAATAAGACGCTTGAGTCACTTCAGAAATCACCAACTCTCCGCTAACACTGGAAATCAAATCGATTTGAGGCGCTTTTAACCCAAAAGTTCTCACCAAAGCTTCCCATTCCTCTAAAATCGGCTCCATCAATGGCGAATGAAAAGCATGAGATACCTTTAAACGACGAGTTTCAATTCCTTGAAGGGTCAATTGTTGAATAACTTTCTCTACTCCCGTTTCATCTCCCGAAATAACAACATTTTGAGGAGTATTAACAGCAGCAATGGCAATTTCAGGAGCATAGGGCGCGATCGCTTTCTCTACCTCAGTTAACGAAGCCAAAACCGCCACCATCGCCCCTCGTGATGGCAAACCTTGCATCAGTCGAGCGCGAGTGGCTATCAATTTTAACCCCTCTTCTAAACTCCAGACTCCAGCTACCGTCGCCGCGACATATTCGCCAATACTATGACCCATCACCCCATCGGGAGTAATGCCCCAAGAGAGCCATAATTGAAACAGAGCATATTCAACCGCAAAGATAGCGGGTTGGGTGTAGAGGGTCTGGTCAATCTCCGATGGGGAAGTATCGCGGTACAGAATTTCAACTAAAGGTTTATCTAAGTAAGGTGCTACGATAGCAGCGCACTTATCGAAAGCGGTGCGGAAAGTGGGTTGAGTCAGATAAAGTTCTCGTCCCATGCCAAGATATTGAGACCCTTGTCCGCTGAAGAGAAAGAGGATTTTAGGGCGTTGAGTGTCGGTTGAATTACCCGTTGTGACTCCGGTTGCCAGATGACCGTCGAGATAATCTTGTAATTGTTGGGTAGCTTGTTGAGTAGAATCGGCAACGAGAGCTAAACGATGGGAGAAATGGTTGCGTCCGGTGTTGGCACTCAAACCAATATCCCCTAAAGAGATTTGAGGATGAGTTTGGAGATAGGTTAGATAGCGATGAGCTAGGGCTTGTAGGGCTTTCTCACTTTTAGCTGATAGGCTCAGCACTTGTAGGGGTCGTTCTGGTGTTTGTCCTCCGAATTCGGGGGGTTTGGGGGCAGGTGCTTCTTCCACAATGATGTGTGCATTAGTTCCACTAAACCCAAACGAGGAAAGTCCAGCAAGGCGCTTACCATCGATCGCATCCCAAGGCGTTACTTCTGTTGGAACCTTTATAGGAAGTTCTGCCCAAGGGATGAGAGGATTGGGATTTTTGAAGTGTAAGTGGGGAGGAATTGTTTGATGTTGCAATGAAAGAACCAACTTAATCAATCCGGCAATTCCCGCAGCCGATTCGAGATGACCGAGATTGGTCTTCACCGAACCCACTAACAAAGGTCGATCCTCGGCTCGCCCCTTTCCTAAAACCGCCCCTAAAGCTCGCAATTCAATCGGATCTCCCAGAGAAGTTCCGGTTCCATGAGCTTCAACATAACTAATATCTTGAGGATTGACCCCTGCATTAGCTAAAGCTGCTTTAATAACGACTTGCTGGCTGGGCCCATTGGGAACGGTTAACCCACCACTACGACCATCCTGATTGACTGCCGAGCCGCGAATTACCGCTAAAATCTTGTCTTTATCGGAGATCGCATCCCTAAGACGTTTGAGGACGACAACGCCGCACCCTTCTCCTCTCGCAAAGCCATCCGCCGCCTCATCAAAGGTCTTGCAACGTCCATCGGCTGCCAGCATTTTTGCTCTGCATTCGTTGAGCATCACCTCTGGCGAGAGGATAAGATTGACTCCAGCCGCGAGGGCAAGATGGCATTCTCGCAAACGCAAGCTCTGACAGGCGAGATGAACGGCTACCAAAGAGGAAGAGCAGGCAGTATCGATCGCCATGCTCGGCCCTGTCAAGCCTAAAAGATAAGATAAACGTCCAGAAGTCACGCTAAAAGCATTACCCGTAGCTGTATGAGCATCCACTAACGAGGGATGAGTGGCTAACTGGAAATAATCTAGATTCATAATCCCGACAAAAACCCCAGTCTGACTTCCCACAAGCTGTTCGGGAGCGTATCCCCCCCGTTCGAGTGCTTCCCAACTCACCTCCAACAAAAGTCGTTGCTGAGGATCCATACTGGCGGCTTCTCGTGGTGCAATCCCAAAAAACTGCGGGTCAAATTGGTCTACGGAATCGAGAAAGCCTCCCTGACGAACATACATTTTTCCAGAAGCATTGGGATCGGGATCGTAATATTGCTCGACATTCCAGCGATCTGAAGGGATTTGTGCGATCGCATCTACACCTCGATACAATAGTTGCCAGTAAGCATCGGGATCGTCGCCTCCGCCTGGAAATCGACAGCTTAACCCGACAATAGCGATGGGTTCTGTCTTGGCTTTCTCGCTGGCTTCCAATTTTGCCTGCATTTCTTGTAAAGCCAAAAGTGCCCGTTTGGTGGGCGATAGAGATGGGGTTTGGGATTCATTCATAGATCTTGAGTGGGAAGTGTGGGAGTGGGGGAATGGTAGAGACGTAATATGTTGTTGCGTCTCTAAGCTGTTAAACATTTAGGCTGCCATAAAAGTTGGACGCTTGGACTGGGAGACTGGGGGACTGGGAGAGAGTTTTAAGAAGTCTTTCTTCACTCATTAATAGGGAAATCTAGATGTGGAACAACTTACTACTTTCCGCTTAATAACTAAGATTTTCTAGTTGTTTGAGCAGTAATTCTTCTGCCTCGTCTTCGGAAATTTGTTCGAGTTTTGTTGGAGGAACAATAGGCGTTACGGTAGATTGTTTTAATTCCGGTTCCTGTTGTGCGTCAGAAGAAAACATTTCGCTGGCTAAATATTGAGCAAGTCCTTCGACAGTGGGATAATCAAAGATTGCGGTAGAAGAAAGCGATCGCCCTAAAGCCGTTTGCAGTCGATTTCTCAATTCAACGGAGGTTAGAGAGTCCATCCCCATATCGAACACGCTTTGATGGATATCTAAACGATAGAAATTGCTCAGGCGCAATACTTTGATAACTTGCTCTCTCAGGAAAGCCAGCAACAGTTCTTGACGCTTCCTGGGCTGATTTTCTAATTGTTGTAAAAAGTCAAGGGGTCGCTCGGAGAGTGGCTCTGTTGTTGCCTGAAGTTGTGTTTCGCCGGCTAACTCGGTCAATAAAGGCGGAGAGACTCGAAAAGCCTCTAAAAACTGCGTCCACTGCACCGGAACAACACTAACTTGGGCATGGGGATAGTAGAAAATCCGTTCTAATACCGTTAATCCTGCTTGCGGCGCGATCGCATCCATACCGCGCATACTCGTTAAATTGCTCAAATTCTTTTGCCCAACTGCACCTATCTCAGACCACGCTCCCCAGTTGATGCTCAAAGCAGGCAATCCCAAGGCTCGACGATAGTGAGCGAGAGCATCTAAAAAAGTACTCGCTGCCGCATGGTTTCCTTGTCCTGGCGAACCCAGTATAGAGGCAACTGATGAGAAAAGGATAAAAAAGTCTAAGGGAAGATGTTGAGTTAGGGCGTGTAAATTCCAAGCGCCTTGTACCTTGGGAGATAACACCCTAGCAAAGGATTCCCATTCTTGTCGTGCCAGCAAACCAACATCGAGAGCGCCTGCTGCATGAATGATTCCCTTGAGTGGGGGCATCGAATCTTCGATCTGAGCGAGTATTTTGGCAACTTGCTCGGTTTGAGAAATATCGGTTCGAGCGATCGCGATTTTTGCTCCTATCTGCTCTAGTTCTTTAATCACCGTACTCGCTTGCTCGGAAGCTTCGCGGCGACCTAATAGCACCAACTGTCTAGCGCCCCGTTGCACCAACCATTGAGCGACCAGCAAACCAAGACCCCCCAAACCACCCGCAATTAAATACGTAGCATCGGACTGAATGGGCAAGGGTTGAGTTTCTAAGGGTTGGCTGCGCTTCAGACGCAGGACATATCGCTGTTCTTGACGAAAAGCTAGATGAGTTTCTTTTTCTGATGGATCTGAGTATAAGGTATCTAATAAAACCTTGGCTCGATCTGTTTGACTGGCAGGATCTAAATCCACTTGTACGCAATGAAGGTCGGGATGTTCTAGTGCGATCGCTTTTCCAAGACCCCACAAAGGCGCTTGCGCTACTGTTACAGGCGTTAAGCTTCCCTCGACAGGTTGAGCGCCTTGAGTGACTAACCACAGAGAAGGCAACTGAGATAATTCGCCTTTGACGAGGGATTGTAGGAGATGAAGGACGCTACGACATCCTAGTATTGATGAGGTTTCTAAATCGGCAGCCGCCATCTTTTCCGAACTTGCTATGTCCAAGCTCCACAAATGCACAATCCCGCGCCAAGGTAATTTATCTTGTTTTACGGCTTTCAATAACTGCTCGAAGTCTTGAGGACGTGATGGGTTGAGCGTATAGCGATCGCGATCGCATTGTTGATAAGATTTACCTGGAAAAACAAGGATGCAACTGTCGCCTGAAGCCGTTAATTGAGTTGCTAACCGTTGACCGATTCCCGCGCGATCGCTAAAAATCAACCAACGATTTAAACCATTTGTTACTTGCCCCGAACGAGCGAGAATAACCGATTGATGTGCTAATCCTCCCTTTCGATTTTCTGAAGCAGGAATGGTTGCGGTTGCAGTAAATCCCGTTTCTGTCAAGAGATTCTGCCACTGGGATGGCGTTAGTAAAGGATAGTGCGATCGCAAATCTAAATCGCTAAACTTCCACCACCCCTCAGTCAATCCAAACGTAAGATCCAACCAACGCTGACGACCCGTTCCTTCCAGCAATACTAAAGTTCCTTGTGGGGTCAGAAGTTGCCGGACGCGATTGAGGGTTTGATGAAGATTACTCGTGGCGTGTAGCACGTTGGCAGCAAGAATCAGGTCGAATTGATGGGGCGCGAATCCTTGTGGTTCGATGTCTTGTTCTATGTCGAGTATTTGATAGCGAACAAAGGGATAATTGGCAAATTTCTCCTTCGCTTTTGACATAAATAGATGCGCGACATCGCTAAAGACATATTCTGTTCGCTCGGCGGGGAGTTGCGATAGCACATAAGATGTGGTTCCTCCCGTTCCTGCACCAATCTCTAAGACGCGAATCGTTCTTCCTTCTGGCAATTGTTCTATAAGTGTTGCGATCGCGTTTTGAACTAACAGGTTAAAGGTGCGCGTTCCTGGCGAATCTTGATACAATTTTTCGGCGGTAGTTAAAGACCCGTTGGGAAAGAGTAATTCAATGGGGTCGCACCAACCTCGCAAAACTTCGGCGAGTTTCTGTCCGCATCTCTCTACTAACGTTACTTCAGCTTCATAAGCGGGATATTGCTGCAACATTTCAGTTGGCTGCTTTATCGTCATTGGTTCGGGGACGCGACACACTTCCCACTCGTTGCCAACCGCTTTAAGAATTCCGTCTTCTTGCAAGATCTCTAACAACCGAACCAGCAAGCGTCGATGCTGAGGAACTATGCCTAATTGCTCTGCTAAAGCTGTTGCATCCATGCGTTTTGGGGGAACGAATTGATATCCCAGGTGCGAAAAAGCTTTTAGAATGTAGGCTGTACTTAAGGCTTCGAGATCCCAGAGGAACTCGTCATAATTTTCCAATCCATATTGCTTGCTTAGCTCAGTAGTAAGGGGTTGGATGCGATCGCTCGCTTGTTGGGGAGCCAGCAGGTAATCCGATGACAAAAACTGTCCAGGAGCTATCTTCGGTTCCCATTTCAGTTCGTAAAGCCAATCGTTAAGCGATTCTTGGATTGAGTTGAGCAGCATTTTACGAGGGATGCGTTTTACTTGTAAGCCCTCAATCTCGGCGATTATCTGTCCCGACTCATCCAACCATTGCAAGTCAGCCAAGCGAGTTTCTGAAAAGGCTTCTTTTTGGGGACGCATTCGACCTACACTCCACAATGGCGAATTGGGACGGCGATAAACTTGCAACCGCTCTAATCCGATGGGAAGATAGGTATCTTGGCTATCATCTTCCGATAAGGTGGCAAATAAAAGCTGTAAACCCGAATCGATTAAAACGGGATGTAATTGATAGGCATTGTCTTGTGCGCCTTCTGGCAGTTCAATTTGTCCTAAAGCCGCCCCATTACACCGCCAGAGACGTTGAATTCCCTGAAAACTAGCTCCATACTTGAGTCCTCGTTGCAGCAATTGTTGATAGTAATGGGGAACCGATAAGGTTTCTGGAAACTCGGTTTGTAAGTCGCTCAAGGAGATTGAAGACAGTTGAGATCGCTCTTTTGCGATTACTGTTCCGGTTGCATGACCGATCCAAGCACTCGCGCGATCGCTCTTATCGACTACTCGGCTTAAAATCTGAAAAGAAGCTTCTTTCTCGTCTTTTGGGGTAAAAATGACCTGAATAATGCGACTTTGACCTTCAGGGATAATCAATGCCTCTTGGATTGAGACATTTTCAAGCATAGGAACCAACGAACCAAAGATCTCTGCCCCTGCGGCTAAAGCTAATTCTAAATAAACTGCCCCTGGTAAGATAACGCGATCGTGAACTTGATGCCCTTCTAGGAAAGGTTGTAACTCAGTGCTTATTTCCGATTCAAAAACAATCTCTTTAAGAGGTAATTGCAATCTTTGCCCCAATAAAGGGTGCAATCCTTCAATTTTCAGATGCGATCGCGCCTTAAGCTGGCGTGGCTTTTCCTCGTTCCAGTACCGTTCTCGCTGCCAAGGATAAGCAGGCAAACGAACGACTCGGCATTGAGATGGGTAAAACTGTTGCCAGTCGATGGAATATCCTAGCGCGTACAGAGTTCCGAGAGAATTGAGCAAGGTTAATCGTTCTCCTTGACCCCGCCGCAAGGATGGCAAAGTAAACCCTTCTCTTTCTGTACGATTGAGACACCGATCGACATATCCTAATAAGACCGGATGGGGGCTAATTTCGAGAAAAACATTAGCGCCAGTGTTTGCCAAAGCTTCAATAGCAGGTGCAAAACGAACGGGTTGCCTCATGTTTTGCCCCCAATAGTTAGCATCTAAGGCTGTCCCTGCGATCGCATCTCCCGTTACAGTGGAAAAGAAGGGAATGTTTTCTGCTTGTGGTTGAATAGATTGGATTGTCTCCACCAATTCATCTTTGAGAAATTCTACTTGATGGCTATGGAAAGCATAATTAACGGGGAGATACTTGCACAAAACCTCCCGATGCTGCTGCGCGACCGATGCTAAAAAGGATTCCAGCGCCTCTGTCTCTCCAGAAACTACCGTTGAGGTAGGACTATTAATCGCTGCAATACACAAGCGATCGCGATATCCCAACAATAACCGTTCTGTTTCCTGCCAAGATAGTTCGACGGCTGCCATTTTCCCCTTACCCGTCGCTTGCTGCATTAAACGTCCGCGATCGCAAACCAGTTTCACCGCATCTGCTAAACTCAAAATCCCTGCCACACAAGCAGCAGCAATTTCACCCAAACTATGACCCACAACCGCTTTTGGTTCGATTCCCCAAGACTGCCAGAGTTGAGCAAGGGCAACCTGTAGGGCAAAAATACTTGCCTGAGCAATTTCTGTCTCTTGCAAGCGAGACCGATTTTCATCTGCTGCGAGTTCGGTCAATAAAGACCAGTTGCTATGAGTACGAATTAAGGCATCGCATTCTTCGATAACAGCCCGAAATACGGGTTCTTGTTGCAGCAATTCTCTTCCCATCCCCCACCATTGGGAACCTTGACCGGAAAAGACAAAAACGAGCTTATTCGAGCGATTTTTACGAGCAGGGAGCGAAATTTCTGTTTCTAAACATTCTTTTAGTTCCTCGCTGCTATTAGCGACTAAAGCGAGACGATATTTATGGTGAGTGCGGCGAACGCTGGCAGTATAACAAATGTCCCGTAATAAATCTGTGTCGGGGTTTTGAGTTTCTAGAAAATCTCGATAAGCTCGTGCTAGGGATACAATAGCTTCGGGATTATGAGCAGACAAAGGCAATAAGTAAGGCAGATGGAAGAGACATTTTTCCTCATGTTCTTCCATATCCTCCCTTTTTACACTATCTAGTGAAGTTCCCCGATCGCGGGTCGCTGCTATTGGCGCTTCTTCTACTATGACATGAGCGTTAGTTCCAGCAAATCCAAAGGAACTAATGCCTGCTTTAGCTGGACTAGATTGTTGCGACCAAGGAGCGAGTGTTTGCTGAACCCGTAGCGGTAGCGTATCGAAAGGAATATAAGGATTAGCTGCTTGAAAATGCAAACTAGGCGGAATTTGTTGATGCTTCAGGGATAAGGCAACTTTGATTAAACTGGCAATTCCCGCCGCAGCTTCTAAATGTCCGATATTCGATTTTACCGTACCGAGAGCGCAATAGCTTTCTGGGGGGCGACCTTGTGCCAATACAGTTCCTAGCGCGATCGCTTCGATGGGATCGCCTAAAACAGTACCAGTCCCATGTGCTTCAATATAACTAATTTCCGAGGGAGCCACGCCCGCTTTTTCTAATGCCTGACGGATGACGGCTTCCTGTGCGGGACCATAAGGAACGGTCAGTCCTTTGGCGCGACCGTCATGGTTGACAGCACTGCCTCGGATAGTTGCATATATCGGATCGTTATCTGCTAAAGCTCGATCCAGAGGTTTGAGGACAACGCAACCTACTCCTTCACTGCGAACGTAGCCATTAGCACTTGCATCAAAGGCTTTGCAGCGACCGTCAGGAGATAGTGCTTTTAATTTGCTCAGAGCAATATTTCCAATCGGCGAGAGAATGAGATTGGCTCCTGCGGCTAGAGTCATGGTTGACTCGCCATTCCAGAGACTCTGACAGGCGAGGTGAACGGCTACTAAAGAGGAAGAACAGGCAGTATCGATCGCCATGCTGGGGCCGCGGAAGTTAAAATAGTAAGAAAGACGACCCGCCGCAATATTAAGAGAGTTCCCCGTCAAATCGTAGCCGTCAGGCTGAGTAGCAAAATCGGGATGCACGTAGCTATAATCGTTGGTCGAAATGCCGATAAATACTCCCGTTCGCGAACCAGCAAGCTTGGAAAGCACCTGTCCTGCATCTTCTAATGCCTCCCAAGCAACTTCTAGTAAAAGCCTTTGTTGGGGATCCATTGCCATTGCCTCTCGCGGCGAGATGCCAAAAACGTGAGGGTCAAAGCGATCGATTTCAGATAAATAGCCGCCGTAGCGAGAGTTCATTTTCCCCGGTTTTTCGGGATCTGGATCGTAAAATTCCTGAAGCTCCCAGCGAGAAGAAGGAATTTCACTAATGGCATCAACGCCATCGCACAGCAGTTGCCAAAAAGCCTCTGGGTCTTTTGCGCCTGGAAAACGGCAGCCAATACCAACGATCGCGATCGGTTCCATTTCAACTAATCCTGTAAATTGTATAGAGGAGAGAAAAAAGTAAAAAGTGAAGAGTGAAAAGAAGAATTATTCTCTTTTGTCTCCCGAACTACTCTAGGAGCGTTGGTCGTTTGCTCCTACAACTGAACGATTGAACTCCTTTCCTACTGAAACTTCTACGTTTTCAATCCACTTTTGTAATTGAGGTTGATGTCGATAAGTGGTAAATTCTTGGCGCATTTTGGCGATTTGGCTGTTGGCAGGTAAGTCCTTGGTGAAACGTTTGTAAATTATCTCGCCAATGGCACATTGAATCGCATTGTTGAGATGGTAAAAAAGATAATAAAGGTTTCGCGGCTTCAGTAAGCCAAATCCAAAGCCTTTCCATAAAAATAATGCGTACCAAATTGCCGTGTAGAAGCTCGTGTATTTCATACAGGCAAAAATATTACACCGTCTAGGTTCTAGCTTGGTATTCTCGACAAAATTATCAAAGTGTTCGAGAGGATGATAGTTTCCCAGCAACTGATCTGCACGATAGCAGTCCATAAAACCGATATTTTTACCTTGCGCTACCAGTTCGCTAAATTGTTGGCACAAATGTTCGCTATAGCCATTGAGATTGGTTTGAACTCCTTTAACGTAGCGAGGGATGAAATCAAGATCTAAATGCCATTTGCCTGCATACATCGGCACAATTACGCCAAACCACCACATATAGTCTTGATAGATGCGCCAACTCATAATGCTTGCATTGCCAAGCTGTTTGTCGTGTTCTTTGATGAGATGGTTATTGATGCGAGTGTAGGTAAGGTTAAATTCGTTATAGGCAGCGCGTTTTCTTTCGGCATCCGGTTCGCCTGCTAGTTTAGCGCGAACGATCTCTGTAACGCTTTCAATGGCAAAAGCAATCATCGTCGTCCCTAATGAATAGAAGGGATCGAAGATGCAGGCGGCATCTCCTAACACATACCAATTGTCGGGAGAGAAAAAAGTTTTACTGGTGTGAGAAATTCTGGGTAAGTAATGAAAATCTACGTTTTCACCACTCATGACTAACCAATACAAAATTTTGTGATTTGCCTTTAAAAAGGCGTAGAACTTTTCTTGCGTATTGATTTGATTATCGGGAATCGCACTACGATGTTGAGAAATGCCGATGGAGATTTCTTTAGAGTCTTTTTCTGTGGGAATCATCCACAGCCAGTGTCCGTGACCGAACCAGTGATTGGTACCATAGTAATGGCTACAGGTGGCACCGTTGGGGTCATAGCCATTATGGAAGATCGTGCGATCTACATTTTTGACTCGCACCCATGCAGAACCTGTATCAACGCCAAAAAGATTTTCTGCCCCGAATAAGAGATTATCGGTTTTCTTACCGATAATAAATTTGCGTCCTGCGCCATCGATGACGTGTTTTGCTCTTAGTTCGAGGTAGCTATCTTCAACTTTGACCTTAACCGTTTTAATGGCATCTCCTGGCGTTAAATCTACGTCAACCACGCGACCTGGATAGAAAACTGCTCCCATCGCTTTATTCATTTTGAGTAAATCGCGCTCGAATTTTGCCCGATTCATTTGGAAGGAAGCTAGAAGCGTTTGCCTGTTGTTCCAGATGTGATAGTAATCATCGGTTGTCTCTGTTTTTGTAGGATCTTTTGCCCAGTGAAAGTTAAGTCCATATTTGGGCGGATGGTTTTCTGTCATGTAATCGTAAAGTCCTAATTCTTTACCAACAAAAAGAGCCGCCACTTCTACCATTGATTCGCCCAATTTGAGATCTTTTTGGGTTCGTTCTTCTGGTCGAGGATCGATAAGCGCAATCTTGATATTAGGAATATTTAAAAGGAGGTGTCGAGCTTGGCAGACTCCGACAAAACCAGCCCCCATAATTACTACATCGTATTCTTCTGGAGATTGAGTATGGTACATGGCTTATTTCTCCATTAAATTATTTTGGCAAGGTTTCTGATACTAAAACGTTCTGCTAGTTCGGCAATGGTTGGGTAGTTAAAAATTAATATGGGATTATATTTACGTTGAAGCCACTTCTCTAATTTTTCGAGCAAAATTAAGGCTTGGGCTGAATCGAGATTATAGTTATCGAATGGCTCGTGAATATCTATCTCATCTGGCTCAATTTTTAGTCGTTCTGCTAGTTGATAAATTAACCAAGTTTGAATCTCTTCAAGAGTCCGAGATCGATTGGGGTCAATCTCAGTCGTTGATAAATTTGTTGCCATAATTCAGGTTTGATTTGAATACTGCGATCGCAAGGAACGAAGTAAAGTATTGAAATTACAATCTTATAAACAAGCTTAAAAAATCTCTAGTTGAGTGACAAGCACTAATTTTTTTACAAAGTTGGATTTTTTTTGGTTAACTCAATCGGCGATGCCGATTCTATAGAAACTGCAAATTAAAATAATTTAGAATTCGCGATCGCTATAGCAGGAGCTTGCTAAACGTCTTTTAAAATTACTCAGTTGAGATAATCGATCTTCAAAAATAAAAAAAATCCTATTTTTTCAAAAAAATTTGTCCTGTCACGATAGAAAGAAGACTTTATATTGTATTCAGAACGAGAAATTTTCACTGCCTTTCTCATCTTTAAAGTTTTTTGAAAACTTATTTTTCAGCAACAAAAAAGTTTTTGAATAACAATCGAATGTTATTGCTCGAACATCAATATTACCATCGTAAAATTCTATAGTTATTAGTTAACTTTGTCGATAAAGTAATAAAACGTTCGATGAATTAAAGGCAAACCAGATAATTTTTAAGCTCTAGGAATAGCTGAGATGGCGACTCAAAACCCAGGACAAGATAATTTGCAACTACAAACAACTCCGATCGCAATTATTGGCATGGCGGCTTTATTTCCCCAAGCCAGAAATTTACAGGAATATTGGGACAATATTATTGGCAAGGTAGATTGTATTAGCGATGTTCCTGCAACTCACTGGAATATTGAAGACTATTACGATCCAAATCCCGCAACTCCCGATAAAACCTATGCCAAACGAGGTGGCTTTTTACCAGAAATTGATTTCGATCCGCTAGAATTTGGTTTGCCTCCCGATACTCTGCAAGCGCTTGATTCCGGTCAATTATTGTCGCTCATTGTGGCTAAGACAGCCTTGGAAAATGCGGGATACGGTAAGGAGCGAGATTTCAATCGAGAAACCACTGGCGTAATTCTCGGTGCGAGCGGGTTATGGAAAACCATTACACCTCTGACTGCTCGCTTGCAGTATCCTGTATGGGAGAAGGTGTTGAAAAGTAGTGGTTTGTCTGAGGAAGACACCCAAAAAATTATTGAAAAAATCAAACTTGCCTACGTGCCTTGGGAAGAAAATTCTTTTCCTGGAATGTTAACCAATGTAGTTGCCGGACGAATCACCAATCGCCTCGATTTGGGAGGGACTAACTGCATCGTCGATGCCGCCTGTGCAAGTTCTCTGAGCGCTGTCAAAATGGCAATTAGCGAACTGAGCGAACGTCGTTGCGATTTGGTTATCACTGGGGGACTTGATACCGATAACTCGATTCTCAACTATATGTGTTTTAGCAAAACCCCTGCTTTTTCCAAAAAAGACTTTCTCAATCCTTTCGATGCAGAGTCGGATGGGATGATGGTTGGGGAAGGCATCGGAATGTTGGTTCTCAAACGCCTCGATGAGGCAGAAAGAGATGGCGATCGCATCTATGCACTTATCAAAGGGATCGGGACTTCTAGTGACGGACGCTATAAAAGTATCTATGCACCGCGTCCTGAAGGACAAGTGAGAGCCTTGCATCGAGCCTATCAAAATGCAGGCTGTTCGCCGACAACCGTTGGTTTAATTGAAGCGCACGGCACCGGAACCCCAGCAGGGGATTTCTGCGAGTTTACTGCCTTAAATCAAGTTTTTAGCGAGAATAACCCCCGTAAAGAACATATTGCACTGGGAAGCGTGAAATCTCAAATCGGACATACCAAGGCAGCAGCAGGGGCCGCAAGTCTCATTAAAGTCGCGTTATCGCTGCATCAAAAGGTTTTACCGCCGACGATTAACGTTACCCAACCTAACCCCAAATTTAAAATTGATAATTCGCCCTTCTACCTCAACACCGAGGCAAGACCTTGGATAGCGGAAGGAGATGCCCCCAGACGAGCGGGAGTCAGTTCTTTTGGTTTTGGGGGTACTAATTTTCATGTTGTTTTAGAAGAGTATCGCCAGAACGCGCAAGATACTTGTCGCTTGCAAACGGTTCCTCAATCGATGCTGCTGTCTGCTCGAACGCCAGAACAGTTACACAAAGAGTGTGAATCTGTTCTGGCTCGGTTAGAATCGGAAGCGGGGGAGCAGCATTACAGAGAATGTCTCAAGGCCTGTCAAGGGTTAATTGTTCCCGTTGAGGAGGCAAGAGTCGGGTTTGTCGCGACTTCCTTCCTAGAAGCGAAGAAATTACTCAAACTTGCAATTGGGTTGCTTAAAGATCGACAGCAAGTAGACGCTTGGGAACATCCCGGCGGTATCTACTATCGCAAGACGGGCATTCCAAAATCGAGTAAGATGGTGGCTCTTTTTCCGGGACAGGGTTCCCAATATCTCAACATGGGAAAAGAAGTTGCCATCAACTTTCCGGCACTAAAACAAGCTTATGAAAAGAGCGATGCCCTTTTCCATCAACAGGGTTTACCTCGAATTTCTCAGATGGTGTTCCCTCCACCAGCACTCGATCGCGAACTTGAAACCCAACAAACTCAAACTTTACAGCGCACGGAAAATGCTCAACCTGCTATTGGTGCTTTCAGTGTTGGATTGTACAAGATTTTGCAACAGGCGGGTTTTCAACCCGATTTTGTTGCGGGGCATAGCTTTGGTGAATTGACGGCGCTTTGGGCGGCTGGTGTTTTGAGCGATCGCGATTACTTTTTCTTAGTCAAAGCAAGGGGACGGGCAATGGGCGTTCCAGATAGCACTGATGAGTGCGATGCAGGAGCGATGTTGGCGGTGAGTGGCGATATTGACAAGATTCAGTCCACTATCGGACGCTTAGGACGTTTGAAGGTAGCCAATTTTAATTCTCCCAAACAAATCGTTCTCTCAGGAGCTAAGCCAGAAATTGCCACCATCCAACAAGTGCTTAGCAAACAAGGATATTCTGTCACTCCATTATCCGTCTCGGCAGCTTTTCACAGTTCTTTTGTCAGTCATGCCGTCCAACCTTTTGCAGATGCCCTTGCAGAGGTAGATTTTCAGGTTCCTAAACTCCCTGTTTTTTCTAATACCACTGGCAAACCCTATCCTAACGACCCTCAGACCATTAAAACGATCCTGCAAGATCATCTTCTCAATCCCGTCCATTTTAAACAAGAAATCGAGAATCTTTATAACTGTGGCGGTTATTGCTTTGTCGAAATCGGGCCTCGGCAAATTCTGACTAACTTGGTTAAAGATATTTTAGGCGATCGCCCGCATCTGGCAATTGCCCTCAATCCCAATCGAACAAAAAATAGCGATCTACAACTGCGACAAGGGGTAATGCAATTGCGAGTGGCGGGTTTACCCCTCATCGATTTCGATCCCCATGAAGTTGTCTGTTCTCCTCCTGTCACCAAGAAAAGTAGGTTACAAGTGAGTTTGAATGGCAGCAACTACATCAGCGATCGCACAAAAGCGGCTTTTGAAAAGGCTTTGCAAAAGCAACCCGCGATCGCCCAAGCAGCAGTACCAAAGGAGATCGCGGCAACGGAAAACCCAAGTCTAGTTCTGGATTTTAGCCTCTCTAACCCGACTTCGGAGGGCTATGAAGAAAAAGAAAGTCAAAGCGATTCAGGTGTCACAGACATCGATCGCAACACGATTTCTAATCTCTCCATCGATAATCAACCCATATCAACTAGAAAAACAGAACCCATGAGCAAATCAGAAAAAGAAAACATCCCGTCTCCTTCTCAATCTTCTGAGCCAATTTTGGGCAGCAGTCTCGACAAACTTTTGACACAGTTTTACGCACATCAATCGGAAATTCTGCGCGTACACGAGCAATATTTGAAGATTAAGGCAGAAACGCCGCAAGCATTCTTGCAGATGCTCCAGAAACTCTATCAATTGTTAGTTAATAGCAGCACTTTACTAGAACAAGCGACACCCGAAATTGTCACTTCTGAAGCTCAAAATCACAATGGTAATGGTAATGGTAATGGAAAATCTGCGATCGCATTGAATTTACAAGAAGAGATTGCTTGGACTCCACCTAGCAATCCCAAGACTTCTAACCATTCGCTGCAACCAAAAGATAACGATAGCGCCGTGCCTTCGATCTTCATCGATGAAAAGCTGTCTTTAAGCGCAGTATATCCACCAGAATCAGAAATTTCGCTTAATAATGGACATTCTAACCATCGTGTCGCGCCCGAACCGATCCCGTCAGTTGTAAAGGAAGAAAGCTTTAGTTCTCCCCAAGTTTGGGGGATTAAAGAGACAGAAATTGATGATTCGCCCTCTGTGAAAGAATTCCCCATAACGGATACCCTTTTAAGCGTTGTCAGCGATAAAACGGGCTATCCCGCAGCGATGCTGGAGATGGAAATGGATTTAGAAGCGGATTTGGGAATTGATTCTATCAAACGAGTCGAAATTATGGGAGCCGTACAAGAATTTTTCCCCCAATTACCCAAACTGAGTCCAGAAGATTTGGCAGAAAAACGCACCCTTGCAGAGATTGCCGAGTTTTTGGAGATGCAGTTATCGGTGGCTCAAAAAAAAATAGCTGCGTAGGTAGCGATCGCCAAGAAGAACCCAGTTTAACTCACAATATACAGCGATATCAAGTAAAACTTTTACCATTGCCAACGCCCGACTACTGGGATTTTCCGCTTCCTCCATGCCGTACTTGTTTGTTGACTGATGATGGTTCTCTGAAGACTGGGGAATTAGCGCAATTCTTGACTAAAACTGGTTGGCAAGTTCTTGTCTTGACTTTTCCTCAGTCTCTTTTTACTTCTGTCTCTTCTTTACCTGCGGGCGTTCGTCGGGTCGTACTGCAAGATCTAACCGAGAAACATCTACAACGGCAACTCACTACGATCGCAGATACTTACGGCGGGATTAGTGCTTTTATTCATCTACATCCAGTTATTTGTCAATCGGAAAAAGCCCTTCTAAAATATGTGTTTCTTTTGGCGAAACATCTGAAATCTTTTTTAGATCGAGCATCGCTTCAAGGACGTAGTTGTTTCTTTACAGTTGCTAGTCTTGATGGTGAATTGGGATTAGGAAAAACCATTGATTTTAGTGCCCTTACAGGAGGATTATTTGGACTGACAAAAACTTTAAATTTGGAATGGAAGAATGTTTTTTGTCGCGCGATCGATCTCAGCCCCAAATTAACTTCCGAACAAGCGGCACAAGCTATTATTAATGAATTTCACGATCCTAACGCTTTAATGGTTGAAGTTGGCTATAGCGATCGCGGACGAGTCAGTCTTATTTGCGAACCAGCACCCTTGCGATCGGCAATTAAATAACTCGTAATTAATTCCTAGATGGTTTCAAGCCCCTAACTTGAATTGCAAAGAAAAAAAATGACGAGCATCAATACTACAATTAATTCCTCATCTGTTGTTTTAGTAAGTGGTGGAGGAAGAGGAGTTACTGCGCAATGTGCCATTCAACTTGCTAAACAATATCAATGTAACTTGATTCTACTCGGTCGGTCTTCTCTTACTAATGTAGAACCAGAATGGGCAAAAAATTGTTTTCAAGAGTCCGAACTTAAAAAACGAATAATGGAAGCTCTAATCGCCCTAAAAGAGAAGCCAACACCTCTAAAAGTTCAAAGCATTTTCAAGAATATTTCGCAATCGCGCGAAATCGATAGCACTCTTTCAACTATTCGTAATCTAGGAGGAACAGCAGAATATTTAAGTGTCGATCTTACTAATTTTTCGGCTTTGCAAACCGCTATAAATTCTGTCGTTCAGCGTTTGGGAAAAGTTACAGGAATTATTCACGGAGCAGGAAATTTAGCCGATAAATTAATTGAGGATAAATCGGAACAAGATTTTGAAAAGGTTTATTCGGCTAAAGTTGAAGGATTAGAAAATCTCCTCGATTGCATTGGCATCGAACAACTCAGATTCGCTAGTTTTTTTTCTTCTTTTGTCGCTTTTTATGGAAATAAGGGTCAATCCGATTATTCTTTGGCTAACGACATTCTCAATAAATTCGCTTATCTTTTACAACGTAAAAATTCTACTTGTCATGTGGTTTCTATTGGTTGGGGTCCTTGGGATGGAGGAATGGTTTCTCCTCATTTGAAAAAGAAATTTACGGAAAGTAAAATTGACTTAATTCCTTTGGAGGTTGGCAGCCAATTTTTAATCGATGAATTAAATAATAACTACCAAAGACTCCCACAGATTATTGTCATGAGTCGTCCTATTATTTCTGAAAGCAAACATTTTTTTTCTAAAAATCAAACTTTTCGTATTTATCGCAAATTAACCCTAGAAGCTAATCCATTTGTTTTAGACCATGTTATCGGTCATCGTCCGGTTTTACCTGCTATGTGTGCCTTATCTTGGCTGATTAATAGTTGCGAGCAGCTATATCCTGGATATCGTTTTTTTAGTTGTGAAAACTACAAGGTTCTTAAAGGAATTGTTTTTGATGAGACGTTGGCTAAATCCTACACGCTAGATTTACATGAAAGCGATACTTCTATTCCAAATGAAATTAATTTTGAGGCAATTCTTTGGAGTGAAAGTAGCAAAAAAATTCCTCAATATCATTACAGTAGCAAAATTAAGCTTTTAGCAAAAATTCCTCAAGTTTTATCGGAGATTAATCCAAGCGATCGCCTTTTAAAACAAGAACAGATTTCTTTATCGCCTTATGAAAATGGAACTTTATTTCATCGGGGAAACTTTCAAGGAATTAAACGAATTATTAGCTTGGATAGTGAGGGTGCGATCGCGGAATGTTATGTAAAAAGTAGCGAGCAAAAACAACAAGGACAATTTCCTATTCAAACTTTTAATCCCTATACATCCGATATGTTGTTTCAATGTTTATTAGTTTGGGTTAGACATTTTTATGATTTTGGGAGTTTACCTTTACAAGTTAACCAGATAAAACAGTTTAAAACGATCCCTTTCGATCGGATTTTTTATGTGTCTTTGACTATTCAATCGAAAAATGATAATCAAGCGATCGCTAAAGCATTAGTATTCGATGAATCTGGAGAAATTTATTTAGAAATCGATCGGATGCAAGTCACTATCAGTTCTCGCCTTAACTCACTTTTCTAGAAAATGACTATTTCTCAAGAACAATTTTTTAAGTTTGTACGGGAAAACAACTCTATCTATTGATAAGACAAAAAAGAAACAAAACCCAATCTAATCATGGACAACAAAATGGCAATTATTGGCATAGATACTCTTTTTGGATCTTGCCAAAACTTAGATGAATTCGCTCAAAAAGTTTATCAAGGAATTCAAATCAATGCCGAACTCGAAGATTTTGAAATTGATGCGTTCTATTTTAAAATACCGCCTCATGATTTAGAAAACTTAGATCCTCAACAGTTACTTTTGTTGAAGGTAAGCGATCGCGCTTTAAAAAATGCTAATTTAAAATTTATCAAAAAAATAGCCTTGGTTACTCTTTCATCTCAAAATAACGAACAAACCAAGCGTTTTATAACCGATAAACTAGCTAAACTGTGGAAGGTTAATTTTCTTTCTTACTCTGAAAATTGTTTAATTAATGCTTTGGAAAAAGCACAAATCTTGCTAGCCGATCCAGAAATAGATTTAGTTGTTGTCAGTGCGATCGATATAATAAATAATAAAGGGGCTGGTGCGATCGTCCTCAAACAATATGAAAATGCCAAGGAAAATGATGTTCCCATCTATGCAGTAATTAACTCGGTTCAAGATTTCTGGGAGCAAACAGAAATAGAGATTGGTTATTTAGAAATTGCAGGCATAGAAAATAAAGGAAAAATTCAAAAAATAATTCAATCTTATCGAGGGAAAAATTCTCGATTAAATTGTGCTATCAGTCATAATCTTTCAGAAATTGCAAGTCTTATTAAAACTGCTCTATGCTTAGCTCGTCGTTATATTCCCGCTACATCAAATTGGTTGCGATCGCAAAAGCTAGAAATTTTGCAAGACAGTCCTTTTTATATTGCTAACGAATCTCGACCTTGGTTTTTAGCAACAGGACAAACTAAACGTACTGCCGCTATTAATACACTAGCTGACGACGGAAGTTTTAAACAAATTATTCTCAGTGAAGACATAACTCAAAAACATCGCAGTAATAGTTATCTACAACAATCTTCGCCTTATCTTTTCGCGATCGCAGGCAATAACCAAACCGATTTAGAAGCACAATTAGATACATTAGAACAAAAGCTAAAAAATAATACTTCCCTAACAGTAATCGCCAGTCAAACCTTTGCTATTTTTCAACAATTTTCCCAAGCTACCTATACCCTAGCAATTGTTGCACCAGACCCAGAAAAATTGAGCCAGGAGATAGGGCGATCGCGTCAAGGACTTAAACAAGCCTTTGCCAAAGGAAAGCCCTGGAAAAGTCCTCTAGGAAGTTATTTTACCCCTAAACCTCTCGGCGATCGAGGCGCGATCGCTTTTATCTACCCTGGTGCGTTTAATTCCTATTTAGGGATGGGAAAAGATTTATTTTACCTATTTCCTAGTCTTTATGACCGTTGCAACCGCTTAAGCAGTCATCCAGGAGAATTTCTTAGAGAAAGACAACTCTATCCCAGAAGTTTGCAGCAACTCTCAAAACGAGAGTTAGAAGATTTAGAAACGCAACTGATGGAAACTCCCTTAGCCATGCTGGAAACGGGAACTGGTTTTGCTGTCTTATTTACCCAAATTATGAGGGAATATTTTCGGATAAAACCTCAAGCAGCATTTGGCTACAGCATGGGAGAAAGTACGATGATGTATGCCCTAGATGTTTGGTCAAATACCGATTATGGCAGTCATTTTATCCATTCCTCAGAACTTTTTCGCACTCGACTGACAGGTTCTCAAAAAGCCGTCCTCGACTATTGGGGATTATCGCCACACCACTCCAATAAAGATTTATGGACTAGTTACGTTCTCATGACCTCTGCTACTACTGTCAGAGAATACCTCAAAAAAGTTAACCAAGTCTACTTAACCCATATCAATACTCCCACGGAAGTTGTTATCGCTGGCGACCCGCAACAATGTCGTCAGGTAATTGAAGCAATAAATTGCGATTATTTTCCTAGTCCGTCTAACTTCATCCTTCACTGTGAGGCGATGGCTTCTGAATATCCTGAGTTCGTTCGACTCAATAGTGTGCCGATTAGTCATCAACCTGAGATTGCTTTTTATTCTTCTGCTAGTTACGCCCCCGTTCTCTCAATAGTCAAGCGATTCCCCATCACTTAGCAAAAGGTGTTTGTCAAGAACTTAATTTTCCTAAACTAATCGATCGCGCCTGGGAAGATGGTGCGAGAATTTTTATTGAATTAGGATCTGGGGGAACTTGTTGTCGATGGATTAGTGAAACTCTCAAACACCAAGACCATGTTGCTATGTGCATCAGTCGCAGAGGCGGAGACGATTTTGCAGGAATTGTTAAAGTTTTAGCGCAACTTGTCAGTCATCGAGTTTCATTAGATTTATCGCCACTATACTCTCCATTACCAGCGACACCAACTCCTCAAAAATCTTTAATCAAAACTATTTTTTGGAAGTCGGAAGTAAATAATCTCCCCATCTCCCCGTCTCCCCGTCCCCCCGTCTCATCTCCCCTACTCCCTCTCAATTCAGAGGCTATTTTAGAAGCAACAAACGGAAAAATTGCGCGAGTCTTTGGTAAAGAGTATGAAAGTATTGATTCTTATGCCAGACGAGTGAGAATGCCAAGTCCTCCTTTTCTATTTGTTAGTCGAGTCACAAAATTAGAAGGAAAACAAGGAGACTATAAATCGGGATTTATTCAAACTGAATACGATATTCCTGAGAATGCTTGGTACTCTGTTGACGGTCAAATTCCACTAAGTATTTGTGCAGAAGCAGGTCATGGATTGTTACTATTACTGAGTTATCTTGGTTCCGATTTTGAAAGTCAAGGCAAGCGATCTTTTCGGTTATTAGATATTACTGCCACCTTTTTTGACGAACAACCCGAAGTTATTAAAACCCTTCGCTATGATGTCAAAATAACCTCTCATGTCAAAACAACAGAAAGCCTCCTTATTTTCTTTACGGGAGAGTGTTGGATAGACGATAAACTTTGGATGAAATTATCGGAAGGTTGTGCGGGATTATTTTCAGATGAAGAACTGGTATTAGGACAAGGAATTGTCATTAGCGATCGCGAAAAAAAAGCCAGAACAAAAATTAATCCACAGTCTTTCCAACCTTTGCTAGCTTCTCAAAAATCGGCTTTCAATCGAGAGGATTTACTACATTTAGTTCGAGGCGATCTCGCAGCTTGCTTTGGTAATGGTTATCAACAAAATAGTTTAAATTCTTCTCTACGTTTGCCACCACAAAAGCTATTAATGTTTGATAAAGTTATTGCGATCGATCCTCAAGGGGGAATGGCTGGAAAAGGACTTATTCTTGCTTCAAAATCAGTTGAAGCAAAAGATTGGTATTTTCTCTGTCACTTCAAGAACGATCCTACTATGCCAGGAAATCTCATGATTGAAGGAGGCGTTCAACTTTTACAATTTTACATTCTCTTTTTAGGACTACAAACTTTAACCAAAGATGCTCGTTTTCAAGTTATTCCCAATCGCCCTCAAGTTACTCGTTTTCGAGGACAAGTTACACCAACCTCTGGTATTTTATTTTATCAGTTAGAAATCATAGAAATTGAGTTTAATCCCAAACCATTTGTTCTAGCTAATGTCAATGTTATTTTCGACGATAAAACCATTGCCACCATTAAAAATCTAGGATTGCAATTATCAGAAAAAAAACTACATTTATCTCCTGAAAATATCTCTGAACCGACTTTAACCAAGAAAATTATCAATAGTTCTATTGCTGTTCAAACTCAAGACTTGAAAAAAACAGAAACAATCCCAATATTATTCAACTCAGAACACCTTAAAGAACTAGCCCAAGGAGCAATTGTAAATTGTCTGGGATCTGAATTTGAGATTTATGAAAATCGCCATTGCGTTCGCATACCTAATCAAGATTTTTGTTTAATTAGTCGAGTTCTAAATCTAGAAGGTCAACGACATAACTTTAAAGAAAATTCAAGCCTTACAACCGAATATGATGTCGAACAAAATACTTGGTTTTATCAAGATAACTCTTCCCCCTATTTGCCTTACTGTACTTATATTGAAATTGCCGGACAACCTTGTATTTTCTTAGGAGTGTATTTAGGAACAACGTTATTATTTCCTGAAGAAGACCTTTATTTTCGCAATCTCGATGGATGGTCAAAAATTATCAAAGATATCGATGTAAAGGGAAAAGTTATTACCGATAAAGTACGCCTGATTTCATCAACTGCTATCAAAGGAGCGATTCTACAAAAGTTTGAATTTCAATTATCTTGCGATCGCGAAGTCTTTTATCAAGGAGAAATGGTATTTGGTTATTTTAGCCATCAAGTTTTAGCCAATCAAGTTGGATTAGATAGCGGTCAAATTGTTCGACCTTGGCATGAAGAAAATCAGATAACTTATCTTGCTAAAATAAATCTCGATCTCAACGATACTCTCATTCATCAGAAATTTTATCGCTCTCAACCAAATCAACCCTACTATCATCTTGCCTCTAATAAATTAGATTTTCTCGATGAAGTTTTGATTATAGAGTTGGGTGGAAACAATCAAAAAGGCTATATATATGCCACCAAAAATCTGAGCAAAGAAGATTGGTATTTTCCCTATCATTTTTATCAAGATCCAGTTATGCCAGGGGCTTTAGGCATAGAAGCAATTCTCCAAGCAATGCAAGTTTATGCACTTCAAGTAAATCTAGGCAAACAATTTAAATCTCCTCGATTTGGACAAGTTTTAAACCATAAAATTAGTTGGAAATATCGAGGGCAAATAACACCAGAAAACAAAAAAATGTCTTTAGAAATTCATATTAGTGCTATTGAATTTGAAACAGATCAAGTAAAAATTATTGGCGATGCTAGTTTATGGAAAGAAGATTTAAGAATTTATGAAGTTAAAGATATTGCAATTTGTTTATTAGAATCTTAAACAGCTTTCAGAAAGGCTATGTAAACGCCCGTATAAAAGTTAAAAGAATGAAAGTTATGGCAAATCATTCAATAAACTTGGTTTTAGAGAGAAAAAAATGAATGCTAACCGCGAAAAACTATCTCAAACGCTAGAAAACGAAAATTTAAATGAGATTGCTTTTGAAGAAAAAGAAATTAAAACTTGCTTATTGAATTTAGAGCAACCCTGTTATGTGGTTAAAGTTGGCAATAAAATCGGATTTACCAACAAAAATTTTGCTACCAGCGATCGCGCTATAGAAACACTAATCGTAACGCCTCCCATTCCACCAGAACAGTTAGGCGATCGCAACTTTTGTACGTTTCATGGCGTAAAATATGCCTACGCAGCAGGAGCAATGGCGGGCGGCATCGCCTCAGAAGCTTTAGTAATTGCGTTAGGAAAAGCTGGAATTTTAAGTAGTTTTGGCGCGGCGGGATTACTCAGCGATCGCATTGAAGCAGCCATTCAACAGATTCAGCACGTCCTTCCCCATGGTTCCTACGCCTTTAATCTCATTCACAGCCCTAGTGAAGAAGCCTTGGAAAGACGGGCAGTCGAATTATACCTCAAATATGGGGTCAAAACCGTTGAAGCTTCTGCTTTTCTCGATTTAACTCCCCATATCGTTCGCTATCGGGTTGCTGGTCTAAGTCTTAATGCCAGCGGTCAAATTGAAGTTAACAACAAAGTCATTGCTAAAATTTCTCGTCCAGAAGTCGCCAGAAAATTTTTACAACCCGCCCCAGTCAAACTTCTCAAACAATTGGTAGAAAAACAACTCATCACCCAATTGCAAGCCAATCTCGCCCAAAAAGTCCCTATAGCAGACGATATTACCGTAGAAGCCGATTCAGGAGGTCACACCGACAATCGTCCCCTCGTCTGTCTTCTCCCTTCCATTGTGTCATTGCGAGATGAAATTCAACAACAGTACCAATACGATAGACCAGTGAGAGTGGGAGCAGCCGGAGGCATTGGCACTCCTTCCTCCGCTTTAGGTGCTTTCATGATGGGAGCGAGTTATATCGTGACAGGTTCGATCAATCAATCTTGTCTAGAAGCCGGAACCTCTTCTCACACCAAACATTTACTCGCACAAGCAGGCATGGCAGACACGATTATGGCCCCTTGCGCCGATATGTTTGAGATGGGGGTTAAGGTGCAGTTGCTCAAACGAGGGACTCTTTTCCCCATGCGATCGCAAAAATTGTACGAACTTTATCAAAACTACAATTCTATTGAGGAAATTCCCGATCGAGAGCGTCAAAAATTAGAAGAGCAAATCTTTGGGAAAAGCCTTGAAGCTGTTTGGCAGGATACCATTGCTTATTTTGAGCAACGAGATCCCGAACAGATTACTAGAAGCGATCGCAATTCTAAACGAAAAATGGCACTAATTTTCCGATGGTATTTAGGGTTATCCTCTCGTTGGGCAAGTGCCGGACAAATTGGGCGAGAAATGGATTATCAGATTTGGTGCGGCCCTGCCATGGGAAGCTTCAATAACTGGGTGAGAGGATCTTATCTAGAAAACCGCAGGCGAGACAGGTGGCAGACGTTGCTTATCACATGATGACTGGAGCCGCTTATTTATATCGGGTGCAAAACTTAAAATTACAAGGACTACAACTACCAGCCCACTACAGCCATTACCATCCAGTTTGACATACTCCCACCGTCACAGCGTAGCTTGACGGTGGATTCTTAAACTCACATTTAAGATTTCCTGCTTCGCAGATTCTTGACTAGGCATTGCTGCCCCCGTCAGAGCATCTCCACAGGCATTTTCTAATACGCCATGCTAAGAGCGCATTTTCGACACCACGATTTCTGATTACTTGTGCTGCTGCAACATCTCTATGAGTTTTATATCCACAATCAGGACAATGATGCTCTCTAACATCAAGAGTTTTTTTGCCTGTATGTGAGCCACAATTAGGACAAATCTGAGAAGTAAAGTTTTTATCAACTTCAGCAACATAAACATCTCGTTGTGCGACATTTAATGATAGCGATCGACAGCTTTATCGATCGCTCTGGTGATTAAGCGAAAAGGACGGCTTTGTGTTTATCCCTCCATGCTTTTGGAGTAACCCCGTGCAAGCGTCGAAACTGCCTGATAAAGTATGCCGTATCCTCGTAGCCAACCGTCAGGGCAATTTGACTGACAGATTGAGTAGTCGTTTCTAATAAACGTCGCGCCGCCGTCATGCGATATTCGCAAATCCAACTTACTACCGTGCGTCCCGTCTTTCGTCGTACCAAATCGGTCAAATACGCTGGTGAAAAATTAATTATCTTGGCTACATCAGAGAGACTAAACTTAGTTTGATGATAATTCTCTTCGATCGCCCGAAAAACACTCAGCATTAGAGGATGTGATAGGGTTGGTTTTTGGCTATCTGTAGCAGTCATCAGTCTGACTGTATCCATTAAAAGTTGCGCGACCAGGGTGTTGAGCATCTCCACAAAGCCAAGGGATTGTTCGTGTAGCTCATGCTTCATTTGTTGCAGTCGGTTTAGCCATCGCGAACGTTCTAAAGGCTGAAGTTGAAAGCGCTTCGTCTTCATAGAGTTACTGTAAAAAAAGGATGCGAGACGAAATTTATCTAGCAGCAAAACAAAAAGAGCGTGACAATTATCAGAGCAAGTGACTCTGCCCGTTTCATATTGATACAAAACGACCCAATATTTAGTCGGTTTAAGTTCGTTGAAGTTATAGTTTTCTTGGGGTGCAATCAAAAATAAATCCCCACTCTTGGTTTCAATTTGATTTTTTCCTATCTCGATCGCGCCTTCTCCCTCTTCGACAAAAATCCATTTAAAACAGTTATCTTCGTCAAAAAGTAGCAGTTCTTCATTTTCTCTAGAATCTGAGACTTCTAATCGGGCTGTTTGGGCAGAAGAATCAAAAAATGGAAATCTTAATAAAGTTGGCTGGTTCATTACAGTCTATTTCCTCTATTTGATTTGACCTAAAAACGCTCTCTCTAATTGTTTTTGGCTATAGACTCTTGAGATTTCTGCTAAATGCAAGATTTCTTTACACGGGATTGCAGAATGACCCATTGTGTTGTGGTAGCGATCGCATTACTTGTTGTAACTCTTTGTAACTGTTTTGCTGCTACCCAAGAGTTTTCTTTTTATCCTATGGATCGAATGGCTGTAAGACTTTCATAAGAGAGATTTTTAGAAAATGGATAAACTGACCTAGAATGACTCAACGGGATCGCACCGCTCAATTAAAATTCGTTAGTGGTTGC
>JAAUUT010000003.1 GCA_012031035.1 Candidatus Altimarinota bacterium
CTGTTTCATTAAGCCTTTTAAGGTTGCTGCGGATTCGACTATTTCGATTTTTGGCACTCCTGTCATAAGTTTTAGGGACTTGAGTTTTCTTTCTTAAGTCTCTCATCACTTTTGCAAATTGGGATTAACTCCAAAATTAACAGGGGAGCGATGCCGAGAATGCTCAAGAAAGGGAAATATTTTTGAGTTGGTCAATGATAGTTTCAATAACCCTCGCGTTTACGTGCTAAAAGCTTATCGCTCAAGCGCAAAGCAAGAATTTTTCATGTTGCGTCGGGGCTTAGCAAAAAATTCAATGCCATTTTCTTGTAACAACTTCTGAGCCAATGATTGAGATACATAGCCGCGAGCGGCAAAAATCTTTCCAAAAAGAGACTGAACCAATTGCGGAACGGGTTTTCTATCGTCAACATTCCCTGGTGTAATCTGAAGATTGAGTAATTCTCCTCGCTCATTAACCACCAGATGAAGTTTAAATCCGAAAAACCAATCAACCGAGGTTTTCCCGCGAGCGGCAATCTCATCAAAGACACGATGATTAGAAATGCGTCGATTGTGACAGACTTTAATGCTAGTCGCATCAAGAAAACTAATGCCCGTACATTTGCCAAAACAGCGTTTGAGATAGACACATAGAGGAATTAAAGTTGAAGGCATCCATTGGACAAAACGTTGATAACTGGGCAATTGGGGAAAGGCATCTCGCCAATAAACACTGACAAAATCAAGATAGTAATGTTTGAAATTGCGGTAGTGATTTTGATGAAATGCCACCAAAATCGTCATAATCTCACTTAAACTTAGTTGGCGATCGCGTTTTCGAGTCTTTAATTCTTGAGATAGTAGCTGTGAATGCCATTGAGGTTCAAACCAAAGACAAAAATCATCCAGGTCACAAAACAATTCTTCTAAACTAGACATAGGATGGGAGTGCTGAATTAAGGTTACATTTTTCAGCTTACAACTCCCTCCTTTTCTTATCCAAAACTCAGGTTAAATTAACCGATCGAATGTTTTTTCGTTACTATTTTTGCCTCATCTTAGTGAGAAAGGCTGTAAAATAGCTGACAATCTTAGTATTTTTCGCTAATATTCGTTTTTAACAATCTGTACGTTAGTTTGACTTTCAATTGATTAGCGGTTTTATGAAAAGCGCTATGCGATCGCCAAAACGATAAAAAATCTAGAATATTAACCTTTATAAAGATATTTTAAATTATATCGAGCAGCTTAAATTCCGCTCCTAGATTAGTTTTTTTGTTTAATATAAATAGTTATGGCAATTTTTTAAGATAGCTTGGGTGCGATCGCTCCAGGGGCAGCGCCAAACGCGATCGCGCTAATTTAATTAAAAATATTTCAATTCAGAACTTATTGCGATCGCGAAGTTTATTTACAGCTTGCGGGTCGGGATCGCCTTATTGTTAGAATAGTTCCAAAATTACCGTGAAATTTCCGTAGTAGTGAGATTTACATAGCTTTAGACTTCAATCGCGAATTAAAATTACAAGAGCCTAGAATTATGTCCTACTCAGCAGAAATTAGTCGAAATAACCCAACAGCATTCCTATTTGCCATCGATCGCTCTGGCTCAATGAGCGAAACAACCCCTGAAGGCTTTCCTAAAGCTCAGATGTTGAGCGATGTCATGAATAGACTATTTAGCGAACTGATTCTCAAATGTACAAAAGCCGAAGGAGTTCGTAACTATTTTGAAATTGGTGTCATTGGATATGATAGCGTTGCAGGGATTACAAATCCACTTCCTGGGGAGCTTGTTGGCAATTGGTTGAATCCAGTGAGTTTGTTTGAAACTAACCCGTTACGGTTAGAAGAGAGGGTCAAAAAAATTCCTGATGGGGCTGGTGGAGTACTCGAAACTTCCATAAGGTTTCCTGTTTGGTTCGATCCCGTCTCCCAGGGAGGCACGCCAATGTGTGCTGCAATGAGTAAGGCATATGATGTCCTAAGTCACTGGTGTAAAAACCATCCTAACGCTTATCCTCCACTTTTGGTTCATGTCACAGATGGTCAAAGTACAGATGGCGATCCAGAAGCAATAGCAAAAGATATTCAGCAACTCTCCACAGAAGATGGAAATGTTTTAGTTTTTAACATTCACCTCTCTAAACAAGGCGGTCGTGAAATGATGTTTCCATCATCAGCGAAGAAGTTACCAGATAGCTATGCAGAAAAACTGTTTAATATGTCAAGTCAATTGCCTGAAAGCATCGCAAAATTAGCCCTTATTGAAGAAATAGAAGGAGTTTCCAGCGATTCTCGCGGATTTGCCTATCAGGTTTCAGATCTAGCCAGCTTAGTTGCCTTCCTTGATATTGGGACAAGAGCAGCAACCGATACTGTCGAATCGGATCGTTGACTATGGTTGGGCAATCTATTTTTCACAAACAATATCAGTTAACATTGTATGTATTCTCGAATACTAATAGAAGAAACCATAAGTCTGCAACTTCTAGTTTTTCTTTTTCTGGCCATTCTAGCGATCTTTTTTGTCAAGGAAACTATCAGTCTGCAACTCCTGGTTTTTCTTTTTCTAGTCATTCTAGCGATCTTTTTTGTCAGTAGATTTTTCAGAGTCTTTCTTCAGAACAGTACCGATAGTTACTTTACTAGTGAATACCAAATAGGCGAATACAATGTTCGGACGCGCAGTTTCTGCCTGTATAAAAAGGGTGGAAGTCAGTCAGAATATGAAGATAGAAGTGCGATCGCCTTTCAAGATGCCTGTTTAAGAATAGCTGTTGCTGATGGGACAACTGAAGGCTTATTTAGCGATATTTGGGCAGATCTTTTAGTTAAAGGTTATAGCAATTGGGGAGCAGCACTATTTGAAGAGCCAAGCCTATGGTCTATTCACAAAGAATTTATTCATCAAACATACCAACAGATTGCTGAAATGGCCGAAGCCAGACATTGGGCTATGTACGGGAAACTTGAGAGAGGAACCCATGCTACGCTTGCAGCCATTGAGTTTTCTGCCGGAAAGTCAGTTAAAATGTCTGCCGTGGGCGATAGTTGTATTTTCTGGTTTTCTGAAGGCAAGATCGAGATGTTTCCCGAACTCAATGTAGAAGATTTTGGAATTTCTCCAGATGCTATTTGCCATCTTCCTGAAACTTGGCAAAATTTAGGACAAAAAGTTAGAACGAAAGAAATAAAGTTCGAGCAAAGCTGCCAATTTGTGATTTGTACGGATGCGATCGCGTTTTGGCTCCTGCAAGAGAGTCAAGAGAACAATGATTTTTCTGCTTGGAAGAAAATTATCAATCTCTCAGATGAGACAGCTTTTAATCAATTAGTCGAGGACTTACGAGATTCCAAGAAAATCCGCAATGATGATGTAACTTTGGTGATAGTCGATGCTACCTTCAATGTGTGAATACCACGAAGCATCGATATCTAGTAGTCTAGTTATTAACAAGATGTCCTTGTTAGGAGTTACCTATGGATTCAACCTATAGATGCCGTTGCGGACAGAATCTGCTGGTTTTGCAAGGTGAAAGGCAAATCAGATGTGGAACCTGTGGCGAGACAATTAACCTGCCATCTGTATACTGGAAATCAGAAAAAACAAAGCAATGGGGATGGGGGTCACAAGCTCCAACACCGAAGCAGGCACCTCCACAACCTCCAGCACCGAATAAGACGACTTCCCAACCTCAAAAAACGAGAGAAGTGTTTCTATGCGACAGTTGTACGTACCATCTGAAGAACATCTGTAATATCTACAAACGACCTTATGTTAAGACTTGTAATATCTATCAGGACAGCTCTAAGCAAAATTTGAAGACGACACCACAACCTCCAGCATCGAAGCAACCATCTCCACAACCTCCAGCACCGAAGCAACCATCTCCACAACCTCCAGCATCGAAGCAACCACCTCCACAACCTCCAGCACCGAAGCAACCACCTCCACAACCTCCAGCATCGAAATTGTCGATGTTACCCTCAATGTTTAAATACCGTGAAGCACTCCAAAACCCTCAGATCGCGTTCAAGGAACCCGATCTAAAGCATGGTGTGATTGAGCAAACGCCTTTAGGGCTGCCACGACTAGTTTCTGGCGGTTTTGCGTTGACCGCTTGTGTCACGACTCAAACAGATGGTCGTCAATCGACTTGGGCAATTCGCTGTTTTCACAAACAAGCCCGTGACTTACAAGAGCGATACCAATATATCAGTAATTTTTTACAAAGTAAAAACGAACAATTCTTTGTCAAATTCAACTATGAAGCTGAGGGAATTAAGGTTGGCAGCAATTGGTATCCGATTGTTCGTATGGCTTGGGTTGACGGTCAGCCTTTCAACGAATTTATCGAAGCCAACCTAAGAAACCCATCTTGTCTTAAAGATCTTGCTCGCCAAATCGAGTTAATGAGCAACAGACTCCAAGACCTTGGGATGGCTCATGGCGATTTGCAACATGGCAATATTTTAGTTCGTGATGGAAAGCTCGTCTTGATTGACTACGACGGTATGTATGTGCCAGGAATGCCGTATCAAACTAGCAATGAATTGGGTCATACTGCCTTCCAGCATCCAGGACGCGATCGGTCTTTCTTCAATGAGACAATCGATCGTTTCTCCAGTATTGCGATTTATATTAGCCTTTTATGTCTATCAACATCCAAAGGATCGGAGCTTTGGAGAGATCATCATACAGGTGAAAACTTAATTTTTACGAAACAGGATTACAAAGACCCTGCAAATTCTGCCTTATTTGATAAACTCAATAAATGTTTGGAGACAGAATCGAATAGTAAACTCAGACAACTTTCCAATAGATTTCAACGAATTTGTCTTGCAAATCTTAAAGTTATTCCCTCTCTCGATCGATTTCTCAATGAGAAAGATTTAATAGCGCTACCCTCCATACCATCAAGAACAAACCAGCCTCCTAATCCTCCTTTACCAAAACAGCCTAATTTATTTTCAGCCCATGATATTATGCAACTCATAAAACATGATGGCGATAAAATAACTGTTGTTGGATGTGTTTTTAATGTAGTTGAATACAGAGAAGAATCTAACTTAGTAGCTACCTTTATTAACTTTGGAGATCCAAAAAAAGATTCTATTAATGTAGAACCTGGCTTTTTTCGTGGGGTTGAATCATATAAACCTTTTACAGTAGTTATTTTTTCAAAAGGATTGAATAGCCTCTCAAATATAAAGAATCTGAAAAGTAGCGATTTGAAGAAGTTTAAAGGAAAATATCTCGTCATCACAGGTTTGCTCGAAGTAGTTAAGTACGAACGCCACGTTGCCCCCCAAATTATTCTAGAAAATGCTCACCAGCTATTTAGCGTCACAGAAGAATTTCCTGCTCCAACTCCACCACCTTCCCCTTTACCATTTCCGCCCTCTTCGCCATCAGAAACAAACTACCTCTGTGACAGTTGTAACTACCATTTGAATAACACCTGTCATATTTCTCAACGACCTTATGCCAAAATATGTGATACCTATTCTAAGTCGCCCCCATCACCCCCGTTGCCCCCTTCTCAGCCGCCAAGCTCGGGAAAAAAATATCTGTGTAACAGTTGTACCCATCATCTGCGGGAATTATGTGCATTGCCCGAACGACCTTATGCCGAACGCTGCAAGAACTACTTAGATTGCGGAAGTGTTGTCCCCGTTCAAGTTCAAAAAAGTGTTGTTCCCAATTCTAGTTGGGTGAATTCAGTTGAGCTTTGGATTCAAAGCAATCAGAGATTAATAACTCTGTATTGCTACTTTGTTATTGGTCTGCTGATTGCCATGATACTGATTTAAAGCTAGTAGTCCCAACGTAATAACAATGTAACTTTGGTGATAGTCGATGCTACCTTCAATGTCTGAATACCGCGAAGCTCTCCAACACCCGCAAGTCGCCTTCAAGGAATCCGATCTAAAGGATGGTGTGGTTAAGCAAACCCCTTTAGGGCTACCTTTGCTAGTTTCGGGTGGTTTTGCTTTGACTGCTTGTATCACGACTAAAACAGGGAACCGTCAATCGACCTGGGCAATTCGCTGCTTTCATAAACAAGCCCGCAATCTACAAGATCGATATAAATACATTAGTAATTTTTTACAAAGTAGAAATGAACAATTCTTTGTCAAATTTAACTATGAGCCGAAGGGTATTAAAGTTGGTAGCAACTGGCATCCTATTGTTCGCATGGCTTGGGTTGATGGTCAGCCTTTCCACGAATTTATAGAGGCTAATTTAAACGAGCCATTGTGTCTGCAAAATCTTGCCAGACAGTTCACGTCAATGAGCAATAGGCTCCAAGACATTGGGATGGCTCATGGCGATCTTCAACATGGCAATATCTTAGTTCGTGATGGAAAGCTCGTCTTGATTGACTATGATGGTATGTATGTGCCAGGGATGCCTTATCAGACCAGCAATGAATTAGGTCATATAGCCTTCCAGCACCCGAAGCGCGATCGGTCTTTTTTCAATGAGACAATCGATCGCTTCTCCAGTATTGCGATTTATATTAGCCTTTTATGTCTAGCAACCTCTAAAGGACCAGAGCTTTGGAGAGATCATCATACAGGTGAAAACTTAATTTTTACGAAACAGGATTATAAAGATCCGAGAAATTCTAGTTTATTCGCCGAAATTCAAAGACATTTAGAAATCGAATCAAATAGTAAACTTCTAAGACTCGTTGATGAATTCCAACAAATTTGTCTTTCAAATCTTGAAACTATTCCTTCTCTCGATCGATTTCTAAATGAGCAAATTCCGATTCTGCCAATACCATCATCACCTAAGCATTTCTGGAATGAGCTTAAAGTATTATTATTGGAGATTTTTAAACTTTCTAAAGAAAGCTTTCAGGGACAACACAAAGTATTCTCAGCCCATAATATTTTACAGTTGATCGAACAAGATGGAGAAAAAGTAATTGTCGTTGGTCGGGTTCATAATATGGCAGAATATAGAGAAGATTTAGATCTAATTGCTGTCTTCATTAATTTTGGGCATTTAAAAAGAGATTCCGTTAAGCGACCTAACCGGATTGAATATAGACCTTTTACTGTGGTTATTTTTTCTCAAGGCTTAAAGAGCCTCTTAAAGATCAAAAACTTGACAAGCATCGATTTGAAGGGCTTTGAAGGAAAATATCTCATGGTAACAGGTCTGCTCGAACGGGTTGAATATAAACGGAAATATCGTACACCCCAAATCATCTTAGAGAATGCGCGCCAACTCACCAGCATCACAGAAGAAGAAGCTAGTAGATTAATTGCTGCTTCACAAAAAACATTATGGGAAAAATTCTGGGATCTATCTAAGAGGATATTTAAAGGTCGTGTGAAGAAAGAACGGAAAGCTGCACAGCGCTTATAGTTATAGTTATCTGCTCGCTATCGGTGGCAATGCCAGGACAAGCAGAGATAATAGAGATGCGATCGCTACTCTTCGATCTTAACATCCCTGAAAAGCAGACGCTCCAATAAAAATCTTACAATATTAGACAATGTACGACATTAAAAGTGAGAGTTAACCATAATGACAAATTCCCCTTTGGTATCTATTCGCATCCCGCCCGAAACCTTAGAGCGTATCGATAAGCTGGCACAAAACCTCTATCCTTCTCGTCGAGCGGGGAAAAATCCTAACCGCTCTCAGGTAATTTTAGACGCGATCGAGCAATTTTTAACCGAACACGAGTTGCAACAGGAGTATGGCAACAACTCAGATGTCATTGACGAACGCATCAATAAGGCACTGCAACGCTATCAAAAGCACATAGAGGCTCAAATTAAAGAGTATATCGACAACAAATTTTTAGCGTATACCTATAATTTGAAACGTCATCTCTCTAACCCAGCGAAAAAGTTATAATCTTTTCATCGCAACCATCCAAAAACAATGTCAAACAATGTTTGACAGATTGCATAGATAAGTGGCGATCGCATTCAAGTGGCAATACCATTAAAGACGAGATAGATCGCCTCTCTACAACCCTTATCTAAGGGCTATCATCGATATTGCTCACCATTTTATTGAATAGCGACTAGTTGAGGATTCTGGTAACTGGTCGCTGTTTTAAGTTTGCTCGACTTAACCTTACTAAGAATCTTAATAGTTACTGAATCGGTTTAATAGAATATTTTTTACTAAAAAACCCTAGTCAAAAAATTGATAGAAGTTACCTGAGACAACAAATAATTAATTAAATAGAAGCCAAAATAAACTTCGTGTTAGATACCAATAATCTTGCTATTAATGCTTCTATTATTAAATTACATTTCTGTACGATCTAGGATTTTATCGGTTGATTGATAAAACTATTTATTCTGATTAATTATTCGATTGCAAAAGCTATGAACTAAGCTTAACAAGCTTATTAGCAGAATATCTACTCAGGTTTAATCTAGTTTTACATTGTATTTCAGCGTGATAAAAAATAAAATCAAGTGATTTAAATTGTATTTTTTAATCTAAATTTGCGAGACAGTGAATAACAGATATTATTGCAAATTTTTTTGGTTAAAATCCATAGTCAATCGCAATATGTATAGATTGATTAACTATTATTAAACTATTGACAATAAACTCTCAAAGAAAGAATTAGTTTTTGTTAAAATGTTGTATAATTGAATAAAGTTGCCTTTGGGGATCGACGATAATCCCCAAAAAAAGCGCTCGAATAGATAAATAAATAAAGTGGGTCGAACTAGTCCGACCTAATTAATCAAAATTTTGCTATTCTGGTTAAATTTTTAACGCAGCCCAGTGAGAGTTCTTTTGGCTTTATATACGGCTGTGTTTATTTAAATATCTTTAACCAGTGCTAGATATAAAGAGAGCAATAACAATGATACTTAACGCTACCATTGGAACAAACAAAACAGTAACAAATGGAGTTAACATTCTCGGTCAAATTTCGACCCAATACGCTGAAATTGTGACTCCCGAAGCGCTAGATTTTCTTGCCATGTTGCAAAGGCGTTTTGGCAGCCAACGAGAAAATCTCCTGAAGTTGAGAGAAACCATACAGCAGCAAATCGATACGGGTCAGTTGCCCGACTTTCCAGCCGAAACAGCAGCTATACGCAACAGCGACTGGGAAATTGCCCCAATTCCCCAAGATTTATTAGATCGTCGCGTTGAAATCACTGGGCCGACCGATCGCAAAATGGTTATCAATGCTCTCAATTGCGGGGCAAATGCGTTCATGGCAGATTTTGAGGATTCTAACAGCCCGACTTGGGACAATATGGTATCCGGTCAAATTAATCTGCGCGATGCCGTCAATCGAACGATTAGCTATAGCGACTCCAAAACGGGTAAAGAATACAAACTCAACGAACAAACTGCCGTCTTAATCGTTCGTCCTCGCGGATGGCACTTACTAGAATCGCACGTTCTCATCGATGGTCGTCCCATGTCGGGAACGCTGTTCGATTTCGGACTGTATTTCTTCCACAATGCTCGCAAACTGCTCGAAAATGGTAGCGGCCCTTATTTCTACCTACCAAAGCTAGAAAACAGACACGAAGCTGCTTTGTGGAATCAGGTTTTTGTAGTGGCACAAGAAGCGCTAGGGTTGCCAGTGGGGACAATTAAAGCAACTGTTCTCATAGAGACAATTCTTGCCAGCTTTGAAATCGATGAAATCCTCTACGAACTGCACGACCATATTGTCGGTCTAAACTGCGGACGCTGGGACTATATTTTCAGTTTTATTAAAAAGTTTCACAATCGTCCTGATTTCGTGCTGGGCGATCGCAATAATGTCACCATGACGTGTCATTTCATGCGTTCTTACAGCCGACTCGTCATTCAAACCTGTCACCGTCGCGGAGCATTTGCGATGGGTGGAATGGCAGCACAGATCCCGATCAAAAATGACTCGGTTGCTAATGAAGCCGCTTTTGCCAAAGTACGTGCCGATAAAGAGCGAGAAGTCAGCGACGGTCACGATGGTACTTGGGTAGCGCACCCCGCCCTCGTTCCCCTCGCACGGGAGGTTTTTGACAGACATATGACAGGTGCAAATCAACTGTCGGTTTCCTTGGACGATAAGATTACCGCCGAAGATCTGCTTGCTATTTCCCCAGAAAAGATTACCGAAACCGGACTGCGCAGTAACATTCGCGTTGGGATTTTATACCTAACCGCTTGGCTGGCAGGTAGCGGCTGCGTGCCCTTGTATAACTTAATGGAGGATGCCGCGACGGCTGAAATCTGTCGCGCCCAGGTTTGGCAGTGGTTGCATCACCAAGCCAAATTAGAGGACGGTTGTCCAATTGACTTACCGCTTTTCCAAACCATCTTAAAAGAAGAAATCACGGCATTAAAACCAGAAATTGCTAACCACAGCAATTGGGGAACAACCTTTGAAAACGCGATCGCGCTTTTTACCAAATTAATAGAAAGCGATCGCTTTGAAGAGTTTTTAACGCTACCCGCTTATCGTCATCTCGTTACCTTTTCCAACTAACCACTACTGATTTAACGATTACCTAAAGGAGACTATCTACCATGACTGCTACTCAAACTCAACTCACCTTTGAACAACTCATTCCAACTGCCCCTCAAGGTCGCTTCCAGGGCATTCAACGCAACTACACCCCAGAAGATGTCCTCAGACTGCAAGGCTCGATTCCCATCCGCTATACCTTGGCGGAGATAGGAGCGAATCGTCTCTGGGAACTTCTACACACAGAAGACTATATCAACTCCCTCGGTGCAATGACAGGGAATCAGGCAATGCAAATGGTACGTGCCGGACTCAAAGCCATTTACCTTTCTGGTTGGCAGGTGGCAGCCGATTCTAACGTCGCAGGGGCAATGTATCCCGACCAAAGTTTGTATCCTGCTAATAGCGGGCCAGAATTGTGTCGTCGCATTAATAAAACATTCCAACGAGCCGATCAAATCCATCATTCAGAAGGGAAAAACGGCATTCACTGGTTTGCTCCTATCGTCGCCGATGCAGAAGCTGGTTTTGGTGGCCCCCTCAATAGCTTTGAAATCATGAAAGCCTACATTGAAGCAGGCGCGGCGGCAGTGCATTTTGAAGATCAACTCGCTGCTGAAAAGAAATGCGGTCATCTTGGCGGCAAAGTCTTGATTCCCACAGCAGCACAGATTCGCAACCTCAATGCCGCAAGACTAGCAGCCGATACGATGGGAGTTCCCACGCTAGTAGTTGCCCGTACCGATGCAGAAAGTGCCACACTAATTACCAGCAATGTAGACGATCGCGATCTACCATTCATCACTGGAGAGCGAACAGTAGAAGGATTTTACCGCCTAAAACCCGGATCGGGACTCGCCCATTGCATCGCGCGCGGATTGGCTTATGCGCCCTATGCCGACTTGCTGTGGTGGGAAACTTCTACTCCTAACCTAGAAGAAGCTCGTCAGTTCGCCGAAGCCGTTCGCAGCAAATATCCTGACAAGCTGCTGGCTTATAACTGTTCGCCTTCATTTAACTGGAAAGCGAATTTAGATGAGGCTACTATTGCCAAGTTCCAAAAAGAACTCGGAGCAATGGGCTATAAGTTTCAGTTCGTAACGCTAGCTGGCTTCCACAGCCTCAATTACAGTATGTTTGAATTGGCTCGTGGTTATGCTCAAAACGGCATGGCTGCTTACTCCGAATTACAAGAAGCCGAATTTGCTAGCGAAGTTCATGGGTATAGCGCAACGCGCCACCAACGCGAAGTCGGCACTGGCTATTTCGATTCGGTTTCTATGGCGATTTCTGGCGGACAATCCTCAACAACTGCTATGGCTAGTTCTACTGAAGCAAAACAGTTTCAGCCTATTGATGAATACCAATCTACTCACGCGACCATCGACTACAACAACGGACACGAAACCATTCATGCAGAAGTTGATAGTGCTATTTACCACTGCGTTCGCGAGGCAAAAGCACTTGCCGATGTTGATGAAACAGAGTTTATCAATCAGGTTTATCGGTGCGTCCAGCACGTAAAAGCCAGCGAAAATTTCCACGAAGCTCACTACGCTCGTATCAAAGAAGCTTACCGAGAAATTGAAGAATTCGCTCGCGTTGACGACGATTAATCGCAAACTGACTTTATGAAAGGAGAGGGGATGAGAAATGCAATTCTCCAGAGCTTTCACCAGAGAGAATCAATTAAAAATTCTTCTCTATTGCCTTCTATCCCCAAGCAGAAGCTTTATCCCTTCTCAATCTATCTCCTTTCATTTTCTTCTTTCCCCAATAGTTATGCTAGTTTAGATAATTTGGAAAAAGCGATCGTTCAATGATGCCGCGTTTTGCTTAAAAAAGAGCAAGTTCGCGGTTTAACCAGTTATCATTGGTGGTTATAGGAAATCAGTAGTTTATGGGCAATCAACCGGATTTAAGATTAGTACTGAATGACTGAACTCCTGAACTACCGAACGACTCACTTGTCACTTACCCCCGAATTGAATTCGGGGGCTTGAAAGCGGAGATTTGACCACTCTCTTAATTTAAGACTAAATCAAGTGTCTAGAGTAGGTTAGAAGCTAAACTGAGCTAACTTGGTGTGGTAGCCAAAAATATAATACAAATGCTTCCCTAGTTTGTATTCCCTGTGTTAGCCAGTCTCGAAGGGAAGTATAGACAAGAGAAATCTTGACTTATAGTTATGCAATTTGTACCAGTTGTAGACCAAAATCAAAAACCGTTAATGCCAACAACATCAGCCCGTGCTAGAAGATGGATTGCATCTGGAAAAGCAACTGGGTTTTGGAAGAAAGGCGTTTTCTGTGTTCGACTAAACGTAGAACTATCAAAAAGAAACTTACAGCGTATTGCTGTTGGCATAGACCCAGGAAGTAAAAGAGAAGGATTTACAGTAAAATCTCAATCTCATACCTACCTGAATCTTCAAACTTATGCAGTAGATTGGGTAAAAGATGCAGTTGAAACTAGACGCAATATGCGTAGAGCAAGACGATATAGAAAAACTCCTTGTCGTCAAAATCGAAGCAACCGACTAGCCAACAAGAGTAGATTAGCTCCATCTACAAAAGCTAGATGGCAGTGGAAACTAAGAATTTGTTGGTGGTTAGAAAAAATGTTTCCAATTACTTGTTTTGTAGTCGAAGATATCAAAGCAAGAACTTGGAAAAATAGCAAAAAGTGGAATCGATCGTTTAGTCCTTTAGAGGTGGGAAAAGAATGGTTTCATCAACAGCTTAATCGCGTTGCACCTGTTGAATTAAAACAGGGATTAGAAACATCTGAACTTAGAGATAGCTTAGGGTTAAAGAAAGCTAAAAACAAGTTATCTGATAAGTTTGAAGCCCATTGTGTAGACAGTTGGGTATTAGCTAACTGGTATGTTGGCGGACATACTCAACCCGATAACACGAGTTTGTTAATTGTAATTCCGTTGCGTTTTCATCGTCGTCAATTACATCGATTAGAACACGCAAGGGGTGGGGTTCGTTCTTCTTATGGGGGAACTATGTCACTAGGTTTTAAGCGTGGCTCTATAGTTCAGCATCCAAAGTTTGGACTGTCTTATCTTGGAGGTTCAAGCAAAGGAAGAATAAGTTTGCATTCAATCTTAACCGGAAAAAGATTAACTCAAAATGCCAAGAAAGAAGAGCTTAAATTTCTCGCTTACAATTCTTGGAGGACGGCGGTTAAAACGAGGGGCTGCGTGCGGAAGTAAATTCCGCACTTTAATGCCCCGTCGCTCCCTCCGCTTCCTCCGTGCAATAAATTGACACGGTTTCCGCGTTCGGAGTTTTTTTAGATGAGAATTGCTTATTTAACAGGCACTTATCCTAGAGCAACCGACACTTTTATCCAACGGGAGGTAATGGCTTTACGGGAAAAAGGTGCAGACGTACAAACCTTTTCCGTTCGTCGTCCGGGTGACGAACACATCGTCGGGAGCGAACAAAAAGCCGAACGCGATCGCACTTACTATATTTTGCCTGTCAATTTAGTTTTTTTATTTCTAGCGCATTTAACTTTATTACTGAGTTCTCCAACCAGATACTTAAATGCTCTTAAGCTAGCTTGGACTACACGACAGCCAGGACTAAAAGGCAACTTTTATCAACTGTTTTACTTTCTCGAAGCCGGAATATTGGCTTATGAGATTAGAAACCGACAAATTCAACACCTGCACAACCATCTAGCCGACTCCAGTTGTACTGTAGCAATGCTTGCTGCTGCTTTGGGTGGATTTACTTATAGCTTTACCCTACACGGCCCTTATATTTTCTTCGAGCCTTATCGTTGGCGACTCGATAAAAAAATCGAACGAGCATTATTTGTCTGTTGCATCAGTCATTTTTGTCGCTCTCAAGCGATGATCTTTACGCCTACGGATAAATGGGATCGCTTACATATTATTCATTGTGGGGTCAATCCCGATTTATTCTCTCCCGTCGATTTTGATACACCCCACAAGCGACTACTCTACGTCGGTCGCCTCGCAGCAAATAAAGGTTTACCAATCCTCCTACAAAGTATCGCGAGTCTGCAATCTTCCCACCCAGAAATCGCTCTAACAGTCGTCGGTGATGGCGAAGATCGCGCTATCTTAGAACAGATGAGCCTTCAACTTGGATTACAAGAACGGGTCAAATTTGTCGGTTATAAGTCTCAAGCAGAAGTCCGCCAATATTTACAGCAGACAGAGATATTTGTCTTACCGAGTTTTGCTGAAGGCGTACCTGTCGTTTTGATGGAAGCAATGGCTGCGGGCGTACCCGTTGTCGCTACACAAATTGCTGGGGTAAGCGAGCTAGTTGAAGATGGAATCAGTGGGTATTTAGTTCCTCCAGGCGATCGCATTTCCCTTACAAAACGTATCGAAATGTTACTTAACGATCGTCAATTGCGATCGCGATTGGGTGCATCTGGTCGTCTCAAAATTGAACGAGAATTCAATCTCAAACAGGAAGTCGAACGGCTTTATTGCGTGATGAGTTCGGCACTACAAGGAAAAATCGAACCGATTCGTCCCAATTTACCCGAAAAATTATCAGTCCAGGAGAGCTATTAAATTATGAATTATAAATGATGAATTATGAAAATTTGGGACGCAATCGCTTTTCTGCCACAATATATTAATAAAATTGAGAATTTATAAATTCTTATGAGCGACGTTTCCCAATCTGAGGAATATTCGGCGTTCGCGCCTAAATCGGAAAAACTTAAATTTACCACTAAATTAGCTTACGGGGCAGGCGATCTCGGAGCGGCGATTACAGCTAATATTTTGGTATTTTACTTGTTGTTTTTCTTCACCGATGTAGCAGGTTTGCCGCCTGGTTTAGCGGGGAGCGTTCTAACAATTGGCAAAATTTCCGATGCTATCAACGATCCCATTGTAGGGGTAATGAGCGATCGCACTCGTTCGCGTTGGGGTCGTCGTCTTCCGTGGATGCTGTTTGGGGCGATTCCTTTTGGCATTATTTATTATTTACAATGGATTATTCCGCATTTTAGCGATAATAGCGAGATTAATAAATGGATGTTATTTGGCTATTACGTGCTTATAGGCGTTCTCTTCAACATTGCCTATACGATGGTAAACTTGCCTTATACGGCCCTCACTCCCGAACTGACTCAAGATTATAACGAAAGAACTAGCCTTAACAGCATTCGCTTTGCCTTTTCCATTGGAGGCAGCATTCTGTCTTTAATTCTGTATATCTTGATTTCTAATGCTTATCCTGACAATCCAGGTCAAAGATATCTCATTTTGGGTTTTGTCTGTAGCGTTATCTCTGTTATTGCAATCTTTTGGTGTACGCTGCGCATCCAAGAAAGAGGAAACGATCCGATTTTAAACGAACAGCAGAAAAAGCGTCTGGGATATCTTTTAATTGCGATCGCGATTGCAAGTATTATTTATGGAATTTTTAATGCGATCGCTCTAGGAGGAAAGATAGATTTCAATAGCATTTTAGCTTGGCTGATGAGCTTGCTAATTGCTGCCTTTGGCGTTACGTTAATTTTCGCCACGCCCGAACCCCACCTTATCGACGATAATGCTGTCAGAGAACGAACCGAAAGTCAACAAGCCCCTTCTGTCCCGTTTAAGGAACAACTACAAATTGCTTTTAGCAATCGACCTTTTTTGTTTGTTATTGGCATTTATCTTTGCTCTTGGTTAGCCGTTCAATTGACAGCTTCGATTCTCGTTTACTTCGTCGTCGCTTGGATGAAGTTACCGGAGGGACAATCGGGATTAGTCGCGCTAGCGGTGCAAGGGACTGCGTTAATTATGCTATTTTTCTGGCAAGCACTCAGTCAAAGATTCGATAAAAAAATCGTTTATTTTATTGGCATGGGCTTTTGGATAGTCGCTCAAGCTATCTTATTTTTGCTGCAACCCGGTCAAGAAGGGTTAATGTATTTTGGGGCGATTGTTGCAGGTTTTGGGGTTTCAGTCGCTTATCTGATTCCTTGGTCGATGATACCCGATGTTATCGAACTCGACGAATTGAGAACGGGGAAACGTCGCGAGGGAATCTTTTATGCGTTTATGGTTTTGCTGCAAAATTCGGTCTGGCGTTAGGATTGTTTTTGGTTGGAATTGCCCTCGAAGCCTCTGGTTTTATCCAAAGACAAGCCGGACAACCCATTCCAGACCAACCCGAAAGCGCATTATGGGCGATTCGTCTGGCGATCGGACCGTTACCCGCTATATTTTTAATCGGGGGATTAGTTTTAGCCTATTTCTATCCCATCACCCGCGAAATTCACGCCGAGATTCGCTTAAAATTGCAAGAACGCGATCGAGGGGATTAATGATTGGTGAGAAGGTGACTGGGACACTGGGATATCGGTGATTGGGATATCAGGACACTGGGTTATTGAGATATCTGGTTATCAAGAATATTGAGCAATTAGATCCTAATTCCCAATCGCCAATCACCATTCCCCGATCGCCAATCCCCAATTTCTGTAATAATTTAATACTGAACGTGTAAACCTTTTTAAAGAAAAAGTGTCTTACCTCTGCTTAAAGGTTATCTAAGCTACTTTCTTACTTAAGTAAGGATGGTAATTCTGAGAGAAATAGCAGAAGGGTTTACAGAAGTTAACGATTAAATTAGGTAGTTATGGCACAATTTTCAGGAGCTTCCGATGTCCCCGATATGGGCCGTCGTCAATTTATGAACTTGTTAACGTTTGGGACGATTACAGGTGTAGCCGCTGGCGCACTCTACCCAGTCGTCAAATACTTTATTCCTCCTTCTTCTGGCGGTTCTGGCGGCGGCGTTACGGCAAAAGACGCTCTCGGTAACGATGTTGTTGTTAGCGAATTCTTAGCCAGCCACAATCCAGGCGAGCGAACTTTAGCACAAGGACTCAAAGGCGATCCGACTTATATCGTCGTCCAAGAAGATAAAACCCTGGCTAACTATGGCATTAACGCCGTTTGTACCCACCTGGGTTGCGTCGTTCCTTGGAATGCAGCAGAAGAAAAATTTATTTGTCCTTGTCACGGTTCTCAGTACAACACAGAGGGTAAAGTCGTGCGCGGTCCCGCACCTTTATCGCTAGCATTGGCTCATGCAACAGTAACAGACGACAAAGTAGTGTTTACTCCTTGGACGGAAACCGATTTTCGTACCGATGAAGACCCCTGGTGGGCTTAATTTTCTTAAAAAATAAACGATTGGTAGAATTTTTAGTTTTTGAGTAATTTGACATTAGAGATGAGAACACCTGATATTGCGGCAATCTGGCGCACGAGCAAGCAGATAACGATCAAAACATTTCTACTTGCGATCGCAACTATTGCCTTTTTTCTAGCTAGCGATCTAGCTTTACCTCAATCGGCTGCCGCTTATCCATTTTGGGCGCAGCAAACCGCACCAGAAACGCCTCGCGAACCCACCGGACGCATCGTTTGTGCTAACTGTCACCTCGCAGCCAAACCTTCGGAAGTCGAAATCCCTCAGTCCGTATTACCCGATACTGTCTTTAAAGCTGTCGTAAAAATTCCTTATGATACTAGTTCCCAACAAGTCTTAGGAGACGGATCTAAAGGCGGTCTGAATGTCGGCGCAGTCCTCATGCTGCCGGACGGATTCAAGATTGCGCCTCCTGAGCGAATTCCTGAAGAAATGAAAGAAGAAGTCGGCAACGCTTACTTTCAATCCTATCGAGAAGACCAAGAGAACGTTGTTATCGTCGGGCCGCTTCCTGGCGATCAATATCAGGAAATTGTTTTCCCCGTTCTGTCTCCCAACCCTGCAACCGATAAAAACATTCACTTCGGTAAGTATTCGGTTCATTTAGGGGCAAATCGCGGACGCGGGCAAATTTATCCTACAGGAGAACCCAGCAATAATAACCTCTTCAAAGCTTCTGCTGCTGGTACGATTTCCCAAATTAGCAAGCCAGAAGGCGGCGGCTACGAAGTTACTATTACAACTGCCGACGGTACTGTTACCGACAAGATTCCCCCAGGCCCAGAATTAATCGTTTCTGAGGGACAAGAAGTAGCCGTTAACGATCCTCTGACTAACAATCCTAACGTGGGAGGATTCGGTCAAAAAGATACAGAAGTCGTTTTACAAAGCCCCGACCGCATCAAATGGTTGATGCTGTTCGTTGCTGGTATTATGCTTTCTCAAATCTTGCTTGTGATCAAGAAGAAGCAAGTCGAAAGAGTTCAAGCAGCAGAAATGAACTTTTAATTATTGGGATACTGGGATATCGGTGACTGGGACATTGGAAGATGAAGACAAGGGGGACAAGGTAGACAAGGTAGACAAGGTAGACAAGGTAGAAAATTTATAAATGCTTTTTACTCTATTGCCTGTTGCCTGTTGCCTATTCCCCAATCCCCAATCCCCAATCCCCAATCCCTTTAAACGGTTAACACCCAACTACTGCGATTTTCTGCATTGACAAACGCTGCTGGGACAACTTCCAAGTCTACCCCAAGTGCTTTAAAAGTCGCCCGAATAGCAGCAGCATGAGCCGATTCTGTCGTGCCAATACTTGCCCCAGCCGTAATTAAGGCTGGGTTTTTTAATTTAGCAGCTTCTTGAGTGTAGGCGATCGCGGCATCAGTTTCTAGTGCCAGTGCCAGTTTCGCAATATTGACATCGGAATCGATATTGCCTTCGCCTTTATTCAAATAAGACGAGAGATCGTAACTCGACTCTGCACTGACAGGATTGCCTCCCAAACTTCTAACCGCTTCAGTTAAAAGATCGCGATGTGCCATATGGTCTTTTTGGTTGCTTAATGCCACTGCTAGAACGGCTTTCCCAACATCGGTATTAGTAAGCTTTCCAGCAGCAAAACCATAAGCCCAAATCGCTTGATGTTCGTAGAAAAGGGCGTTGTTAAGAATTTCAGCATCATTGTTGTCTCTATCCATCGTGGCAAAGACGGGATGGGAAGTAATAGTTTCAACCGCCACTGCACCCGCAATGCCTACACCAGCCATAGCACTATTAACTAAAATACCGCGACGTGAAAAGAGTTTCGATTTCATATTGCTCCTAACATAATTATCTCAATCTGAAGATAGTTACGTTTCTTTTTTCAGATTGGATGTATGCTAGGGCAAATTTTTTAGAGAAAAACGGTCAAGGTAACGTCAATTGGGCATTGCTATTAAAAAATCGACGATATACTCCTTCCGCAACCAATATGGAAGTGAGTAAATTTGTCAAGGCGATCGCAAATAAAATTAAGATTTGATAAGATGCTGCATCAAAAGGATCGACCCCTGCTAAGACTTGTCCGGTAAACATTCCTGGCAAACTGACGATGCCCACGACTAGCATTTGATTGAGGGTAGGAATGAGACTGATACGGATGGCTTCTTGGCGGTAAGTTGCGATCGCTTGTTTTGGCGTGGCTCCCAAACACAGATGCGTCTCCACTTCTAGGCGATTTTGCGAAATTAAACTCGCAAGGCGTTCTCCCGCTAAAGAAGCTCCATTCATGGCATTGCCCAACACCATTCCCGTTAAGGGGATTAAATACTGAGGTGAATACCAGGTATCCGGTTGAACGATCAGAACGATAATATAACTCAGCGATAAGGCACTACTAACAAATAAAGCGCCCCAGACAACGGGTAACATTCCTTTTATCTTCTTGCCAATGCGATTGCGAGCAACAATAGCCGCGATGGTTAACATTACGCCCAAAATTGCCAGGACAGCAAAGGATTATTTAAGGCAAAAATAATCGCGATGATATAGCCCACTACTAAAAGTTGTAAGAGCGATCGCCCGGCGGCATAAATTAATTGTCCCTCCAATCCCAATTGCTGCCACATGGAGAGGATCGCGGCTATGGCTACAATTCCCAACGACCAACCTAAATCGATAAAATCGAGTTGAATCAATAATCTCTATTCCCTTTTTTTACAAAATTTGCTTTTATTAAGTATAAAATCTCTGTAAAAAACGAGTGAAGCAAATTCCACCTGTCGATCTAGCCCGTCAGTACCATTTAATTCGCGAGGAAATCGAAGCTGCTGCCTTAGAAGTTCTCAGTTCTGGTCGTTATATTGGGGGAGCGATTGTTAGCGATTTTGAAAAACAGTTTGCCAACTATGTCGGCGTATCTGAGTGCGTCGCCTGTAATTCTGGCACTGATGCGCTTTATCTAACGCTACGCGCCTTAAATATCGGACAGGGAGATGAAATTATTACGACTCCTTTTACCTTTTTTGCAACAGCAGAAATTATCTCAAGAGTGGGCGCTAAGCCTGTTTTTGTAGATATTGACACAAAAACGTTTAATATTGATGTCGATCTTGTCGAAGCTGCGATTACTAGCCAAACAAAAGCGATTCTTCCCGTTCATCTGTTCGGGCAACCGATAGATATGACTCGTTTGTGCGCCATGGCGCACAAATATAATCTCATTGTTATCGAAGACTGCGCCCAAGCGACGGGGGCGCAATGGGCAGATAAAACTGTTGGTAGCATCGGGCAAGTTGGTTGTTTTAGCTTTTTTCCAACCAAAAATTTAGGCGCTTGTGGAGACGGCGGGGCAGTTACAACCAACGATCCAGCCATTGCTAAGTCGATTCGCCTCCTCAAAGAACACGGCATGAGCGATCGCTATCTTCACGACGAGATCGGACTCAATAGCCGTCTCGACACGATTCAAGCGGCAATTTTACAAGTCAAACTGCGCCATCTCGATTCCTGGAACCAACAACGCGCCGAACTTGCGGCGGTTTACGATCGCTTGCTGCAACCCCTACCCGGTATCGAACTCCCGCAGGCATTAGCAGGTGGCAAGCACGTTTGGAATCAATACACGATTCGCATCCGGGATCGAGAAGACTGCAATCGTCCCTATCGCGATATCGTGCGCGAAAAGTTGCAACATTTGGGAATCATGTCGATGGTTTACTACCCGATTCCTTTGCATTTACAGCCCGTTTACAAAGAGCTAGGCTATCAACTAGGACAACTCCCAGAAGCCGATCGCGCTGCCCGTGAAGTATTGTCGTTACCTTTGTTCCCCACTCTCTCTTTTGAAGAACAGCAGCAAGTTGTTTATGGGTTAAAAGACCATTTGACATAAATCACTTATGCTAAATAGTTTTTGTAAGTATGTTCGGACAGATAACACTGAGCGCGAAAACGCAATCTAACGAGTTGCTCGTAAAAGGGATTGAGCTTACATAAAGAAGGGATGTGGGCGATCGCGCGATCGCCTAACTTGATATCTCGCTCCAAGGGACAGGAGGCTGGAATGAATCGACATAAAAATTCAGCCTGTTGAGAATTGCAAATTGCGATCGCATCTATTTTTTTTCGGAGCGGCATGAGTAAATCTAATCGATATCTATTCATGACAAGCCTCTTTATAATGAATTCAAACACCAAGATAAAAGTAAGGTTTTCGCCTTCTTCTCGAACACGTTTAGAAGGCGAAAACTTTTTAGAACTGGTTTACTCTGTTTGTTGGCAATCGACTGCTCTTAAACATAGGTGACATTAGGAGCAATTAAGTTAAAATCGCTCTTAACATTCTGTACGATAGCAATGAGATCGCCTCCGATTGGCGAACCTAGATCGCGATAAATATAAGCATCCGTCACGCCAGCACCAGAGGTAAATAACTCTAGGTTGTACAACTGAGCCGATTCTTTTAGTTGAAGCAGATCCTCATTCACTTTGAAATCAGTAATTATCCCATAGTTACTACTCCCGTTAGCACCGTAATAAATCGTGTTAGTATTTCCGAGAACAAAGAGGTCTTTTCCAGTACCGCCCGTTAAAATATCGATCTCAGAGCCACCCGCAACCGCAGTGCCAATGAGCGTATCGTTGCCTTCGCCGCCAACGAGCAAGTCACCCCCTACATCTCCAAAAAGATAGTCATTGCCGCGATCGCCATTGAGCGTATCATTATTTTTTTCTCCATTGAGGCGATCGTTTCCTTTACCTCCAGATAGCAAATCGTTGCCGAGGCCGCCAAAAAGGTTATCATTGCCATTTTCGCCAAAAAGCCGATCCCGACCGTCGCCACCGTTAATGTTATCGTTGTCGTCGCCTCCAAAAATTGTGTCATTTCCTTTGTCTCCAAAGAGGCGATCTTTCTGTCTTCCTCCGCTGATTATGTCCTCATTGTCGCCTCCAAAAATTACATCATTGTTATCGTTACCATTGAGCGTATCGTTACCAGCTTGTCCTGAAATTTGATCGGCTCCCGCACCGCCATCAACGCTATCTCTTCCACTTCCGGCAATAATCCAGTCATCTCCCAACCCACCTAGAAGTAGATCGTTGCCAGCTTGACCGATCGTGTTATCATTGCCACCTAAGCCTGAAATCGTATCATTCTTACTAGAACCGACTAAAACATCATTCCCTGAAGTTCCGACGATATTGAGGGGATTGAAAATCTTAAGATTATCAATTAGCAAACCTGAATCGACAACACTATCGCCCACGTCTGCGACACCAAGACTTAATACATAAGTTCCAGCACTAGTAAATTCGTAAGAAAACTTTCCGTAACCAGTCTCAGAAAGCAAAGGGCTATCGGACAAAACAAATTTACTATTCGTATCGCCCAATCCAGCAACTGAGGAAATGGAGACAAAACCAAGGTCGTTGAAAGAGCTAGGTGTTTCTTCAATGGTAAGGAAATTCCAATCAAAAGATAAAACTTCGCCAGCTTTTACGGTGATAGGAACGAATTGGAGAGCCGAACCTTCTGTTACCTCTCCTTTGCCAAGACCATCTAAACTTCCTGGTGCTAAGCCTAATGAATTTTCTAGTTCGGCATCGCTAACCGAGCCTTCACCAGATGTCACTAAAGCCTGAAATTGTCCCTCAGTGGGTTTAACGCCAAAGTCTGCTGTTTGAATACTTGCATCTCCAATTGTTTTCCAATCAGTGAAGTTACCAGTTTCAAATCCACTATTAGCCATGATGTTACCTCCGTTACCGATTTACGATTTAAATTGGTTTGATACTCGCTCGGCAAATCGCTAATTTAACTGCAAGTCGAGTATGTATGTATGATAATTCCATAAGTTATGGTATGCAAGTTAAACTTAACATAACTTAGTGTAAGTTGCTCGATGTCGGGAGAGTTTAAGGTCAACTAGTCATATTGTTAAAAAAATCTAAGATTCAATCAAAAAATTCTTCCATACTTTATTCTTAGGAGTGAGAGTTAAAACTACTTAGCTAAGTTCGCGAATTGCCTGAAAGAGATTTACCTCCCATCAAAACCTAGATGTAAAGATAAATAAACTTTGGTAATTTATGCCTAACTTTTAAGTAACTCATTGAACAAAATGTTGTCTTTGAGTTATGCTTTAATTAAGATATAAGAGTTAAGTTTCCCTTCCGAACGAGCGATGAATTTTGAAGAAGCATTAGACTTTGTAGACTCTGCCGTTTTTGGGCAAGCAGGCAGACACCTAAGCGCTCCCGAAGTAACTATCCTTCAGGGAACGTGGCAGGGCATGACCTACGACCAGATGGCAGAAATTTCTCAATACAGTCTCAACTATCTCATGCGAGATATAGGGCCTCGGTTTTGGCGTTTGTTCTCAGAGGCGTTGGGAGAAGAGGTCAGTAAGACCAACTTTCGGGTAGTTATCGAACGACGCGCGCTAACAATACCAGTCCATCTAGAAAATCGCTCTCGTTCCTATAAAGCGGAACAGATGGCAGAAAATAAATTAATAACAACTTATCAGACGACCCAGAACAACTCTCTGCCCGATCCGATCGCGACCTATGATTGGAGCGAAGCCCCCGAACTATCTACCTTGTACGGTCGTAGCCAAGAATTAACGATGCTCAAAGAATGGATTGCGGATGGCTGTCGCGAGATCGCCATACGGGGCATTCGTGGAATCGGCAAAACAGCGCTGGCAAGACAATTGCTCGAAGAAATGCAACAAGAGTTCGACCGTACTATCTGGTGTTCTTTAAATCCGGCGCTGCCCCTCAAAGAACTCGTTTCCAACTTACAAAAAATCTTAGCCGCCCCTTCGCTGAGATACGACAGCGATTCTCTAGCATCGCTAATGAGCTATTTGCGTTCGTCCCACACTCTGCTGATCCTCGACGGCGTTGAAGCAATCTTGCAAAGCGGTCAACTTGCCGGACGCTACCGAGAAGGATACGAAGAGTACGGCGAATTTTTTAGGCGCATCGGCGAAGAATCGCACCAAAGTTGCTTAATCCTTACTAGTTTGGAAAATCCCAAAGATATAAGCTTTCTTGAAGGAGAAACCACTCCCGTGCGATCGCTCGTTCTAGCAGGATTACCGATGGCAGACGCACAAGAAATTTTAGCAACCGAAGGACTCGGCGATCGCGATCGCTGGTCAACCCTCATCGAACATTATCAGGGCAATCCCGCCGCCCTCAAACTCGCTGCCAAATTTATTCGAGAATTATTTAACGGCAACGTCGCTGAATTTTTAGAAAGAGAAACCTTCGTATTTGGGGACATTGGCGAGTTATTAGCGCCCCTGATGGCGAGGTTGTCAGAACTAGAAAAAGAACTGCTCTACTGGTTGGCGATCGAGCGACGACCGATTTCCTTTGCTACCCTAGAGCAAAATATTACTTTACCGATTTCCGATAGCGAACTCTTAGAAGTCCTCGCTTCCCTGGGACAGCGATCGCTTATTGAAACGACTATTTCTGAGAAAGGAAAATCGTTGTTTACGCTTGCACCAATGGTAATGGAATATGTCATCAGTCAACTAATCGAGCAAATTAGCGGCATTCCCAATCGTCCCAAAATCTCGCGCCATCAATGGCAGGCAACCGAAGATACGATAGAATTAACCCCATCGCCCAAACAGCCCGTCAACTTAGGTCAATGGTTTAAACATAGCCCAGAAGTGATGTGGCAACCGATAGAAGCGCTTCTGGTCAAATCTCAACTCTCACCCAGATTGCGGAGTATTTATCACCTGCGTTCTGAAGGCGCGATTAAGCGTTTTAAACCGATTCAGTTCCGCGACCAAGAAGTCGCTTTACTCGTCGCGATCGCGCAAGATAGCGATCGCAAAGTTAGTATCAGAGTACAAGTACAACCAATGGGAGAAGACAGCGTGCTACCTGCTAACTTAAAGCTAGCTTTACTCAACGAAACGGGACAAACGCTGCGGGAAGTAACAACGCAAAGCCAAGACAACTTCATTCAACTACCGCGCTTTCGAGGTGAAGATCGAGAAAAATTTAGCATTCAGATGACGCATAATGCTCTTAACATCAAAGAAGACTTTATTATTTGATTAGCTAGCTAGTTGTTGGTTTTTGCTTGTTGGTAGCTTACCAAAAAAATTAGTGCGGCCTAGCAGAAATAACTGTTTTCTTACAACACTTATCATGGCTTAAGCTTTCTGCTTTTTTACACTAGTCATTGCTAAGCGATCGCAACCAAACCAGAAACAATCGAGATGAAAAAACTCATTTTGAGTCTCAAATCAGGAATCTTTTATACCAACGTTACCGTTCAACTGTGGGATAGACAAGGGCAATTGCTCGTGAAACGAGAAAGCAATTTGCCTGAAAATGAAGCTTTAAAAGAACTTTATGACCGATGGCGATCGCTCTATAGTAGCTACTACCAAGATTTAGGAACCCCCGTTCGCATGGAAATCGACGACAATAGCGTCGGAGTCTTACGATTTTCCTTGGTAGAATTCAAACAAACTTGTCGCGAACTCAAACAACAACTCAATCGGTGGTTGAGTGAAGAAACGTTTCTATACATCGAACAGCAGTTACGCAAATACTTAGATCGCTCCGACGAAATTCAAGTCATTATCGAAAGCGAAGACGAACAACTGCGCCGATTTCCTTGGCATTTGTGGCAGTTTTTTCGAGATTATCAAAAAGCAGAAATCGCCCTAAGTTTGCCCGAATATGAGCGTGTCACGCCGTCAGAAAAAGCACCGACAGGAGAAGTAAAAATCCTTGGCCTTCTGGGCAATTCTAAAAACATTGAAGGAGAAAACCTCGACATCCAAACCGATAAAGCCATCGTCGAGCAATTACCTGGCGCAAAAGCTAGATTTTTAGTCGAACCCAACCGCGAGATCGTTCACGCTCAACTGTGGGAACAAACGTGGGATATTTTCTTTTTTGCCGGACATAGTGGTGGCGTACCATCGGATAGTTCTTTCTCGGAAGAACGAGGAAAAATTTACATCAATCAGGACGATCGCAACAACAGCTTAACCGTCAGCGAATTAGAAAATGCTCTGCGACAAGCAACGCAGAAAGGATTGCAACTCGCTATCTTTAACTCTTGCGACAGCCTGGGGTTAGCCTGGGATTTAGCGCAATTAAATATCCCTCAAACTATCGCCATGCGCGAAGCCGTACCCGATGAAGTAGCGCAAGCTTTTTTGAGATATTTTTTGAAGGCTTTTGCCAGTGGTAAATCCTGTCATCTCGCCGTAAGGGAGGCGCGGGAGCGATTGCAGGGATTGGAAGATAAGTTTCCCTGTGCGAGTTGGTTGCCCGTAATCTGCCAAAATCCTACTGCCGATACGCTGACTTGGAGAGCCTTACGAGGTACAAAACAGCAATTCACCCTTTGGCGAGGTATGAAGACGGTATTGCTGGCAAGTTTAGCCGTTACAGGCGCGATAGTCGGGACGCGATCGCTCGGCTGGATGCAAGCATCAGAACTAAAAGCCTTCGATGGATTGATGCGAATGCGTCCCCAAGAAGAATCTGACGAACGGTTGCTAGTGATAACGGTAGGAGAACCGGATATCCAATACCAGGATCGGATGGGGATGGAGAGAACGGGATCGCTTTCCGATCTTGCCCTCGAACAACTCTTGGAGAAACTAGAACCCTATCAACCAAGCGTTATCGGCGTGGATATTTACCACGATTTCCCCTATAAACCTTCTCTTGCAGCAAAATTAGCAAAAAATAAACATTTTATTGCCCCCTGTGAAATCGGACAAACGGTTACTACTCCTCTCACTGTTGCTTCCCCACCTGGTATTTCCCCAAAACAGACGGGGTTTACCGATTTTCCTCGCGATCCTGACGATGTGATGCGCCGTCAACTGCTGCTGATGACTTCTTCGCCTTCATGCAATACCAGTCATTCTCTCAGCTTTCGGATAGCACTTAATTACCTCGCTCAAAAAGATATTTTTCCTGGCGATCGCACTTCAGAAGGCTACATAAAAATTAATAACGCCGTCTTGAAGCGATTTACCAGCAAAGCAGGAGGCTACCACTTGCCTGCTTCCGAAGCATTGGGCTATCAGATTCTCATCAACTACCGCGCGGCTAAATTCGCGCAGGTGAGTTTGAGAGATATTCTTAGCGATGCGGTGGCATTGCAATTGCCAGATTTGGTTAAAAATCGGATTATTCTGATTGGAGTAGCCAAAAATACGCAAGATAGCCATTTGACTCCTTATAGCAAGGGCGCATGGGCTGAGAAGATCCCTGGTGTCTTCGTTCATGCCCATCAAATTAGTCAAATTCTCAGTGCGGTAGAAGACGGACGACCTTTGTTGTGGTGGTGGTCGCAGGGAACAGAAATTCTCTGGATTTGGAGTTGGTCTATTGTAGCAGGCGCGATCGCCTGGTTGGTTCGCCAACCCATTTACTTGGGATTGGCAATTGCTAGCGCGATCGCCCTTTTATTTGGACTGTGTTGGTTGTTGCTCGTTCAGGGCACTTGGATTCCATTCGTTCCCTGCTTCTTAACTATGCTAGCAACCAGCCTCGTCGTTTTTTCATGTCGAATTGGGTTGAAAAGTTAATTTTTCTAACTTAATTTGCATAATCCCGTCAATTTTTTCCAGAGTAATAAGTAAAGGTTAAAATTTTTCCTTTATATAATACAAACCCTAACCCTCCTCAGTCTCTTTATTTGGGGAAAACCCTCAGATTTTATTTAAACTACCGAAAATGAAAACTTTTCAATATATAATTATCGGACTCCTAGCAAGTTGCGCGATCGCTCCCAGACAAATTCAAGCACAGTCTCTACAAGTTTTAAGCAATACCCATCAACAAACGTTGCAATTTAATTTTTCGTCAACTGTTAGGCAAGATTCTAATGACGAACGAGAAGGAAGACCGCCCAACCGTACATCAGGCGGAAGTCGAAGTAATTGCTTGCAACAGATTGTGGCAATGGTTCCAGGAAATGGAACGGTTGACGTTCGAGAAAACAAATGCGTAGCACAATCGGAATCTTTCCCCGCGCTGACCGTATCTGCTACGCCAACTTTTTGGTTTTATTTACCTGCATTAAAGGAACCTAATCTATCGGCCGAATTCGTTCTTTTTGAAGGCGATCGTCTCGTTTATAAACAAGCAGTTCCTTTGTCTGAAACTCCTGGCGCGATCGGGATTCGTCCACAACAATCCCTAGAAACTGGCAAGCAATATCGCTGGTTTTTTCCGTTTTAATTAACCCTCAAAGACCTTCTCAAAATCCTGTGGTTGAAGGATCGGTTGAAAGAGTTGAATTGAATGCCACTCTCAAAAGTCAGTTAAAAGCAGCTAATTCCGCCCGCGATCGCGTGGCGATTTATGCGAGTCATGGTATCTGGTACGATGCGCTAACCGAATTAGGAGAATTGTACCGCACCAACCCACAAAATCGTAAGGTGCAAGAGGATTGGGCAGATTTGTTACATTCGGTTGGATTAGGAGCGATCGCGAGAGTTCCAATCGTCGATTGCTGTCAGCCGAATGAAACGATGTTAGGAGTTCTGTTGGATGATAGGAAGTAGGGCAGACAAGGAAAGTCGGAAGTCGGAAGTCGGAAGTATTTTTGAACTTTGAACTTTAAACACTGATAACTGGTCACTGGTCACGATTTACAGGGGGTGTTTGCGATCGCAACTTCTCATTCTCTTTACAAACAAGATTATTATTTGTGGTTAGAAACTACAGCAGATTTGCTGCGTCAAAAAAAATTCGATCGCTTGGATTTAAACAATCTGATTGAAGAAATTGAAGCGATGGGAAGGAGCGAAAAACGAGAGTTATACAATCGATTAATTGTATTATTGATGCACTTGCTTAAATGGGAATATCAACCCTCTCACCGTTCTAATAGCTGGATATCTACTATTACAGAACAACGCAGGCAGATTGTTAAGCTGCTAGCTGACAGCCCTAGCTTAAAGAATTATTTTCAAGAAAGTTTTCAAGAGTGCTATCAAATTGCTCGCAAAGATGCTAGCACAGAAACAGGTTTATCTTTAGAGAGTTTCCCCGAACAATTTTCTTTTGAGCAAGAAATAGTTTTAAATCCAGATTTTCCTTTCGGGAAATGAGATTGGGTGAGGGAACGGGTAATGGAAATATAATGCGCGATCGCCAATTCTGACAAGCTCTGATTGAGTTTTACAAAACTTACAAACACATAACATTAACATAAATTATGCTATGATGTTAGGAATCGGATGATTTACGTTTGCGCTTGAGCAAGAATCCGCCTCCAAAAGTACCGAGAGCTAGTAAGCTTATGACCGAAGAGGGTTCAGGAACGGAACGCAATCTACAACCATCCCCAACACCAATATCAACTCTAGAGGGATCTATGTCAGGAATACAAGCAGTTGCACTATTCTTAAGAGAAAGAGTTTCGCCTTTTTTTAGTTTAGTCCTTCTTAATATCCCAAAGAGTCTCGGATTATTTAACCGTGAATTTGCATTATTTAAGATTGTTTGCCGACTCTTGGGGATTTGATTGCTAAGAGGAGATGTACTTGCGCGAACAGGGGGATCTGAAGAAACAGCATTAAGATTTGCTAATATTTGGTTTTTTTTATTTAAAACAGATGAATCAAGAGTTACAAGATTAGTTTGACTAACAAATTCACCTGCTTCATTTCTCCACTGTCCGCTTAAAATGTTATAACCTTTGACATTTTCTAATGGAAATCCCAAAGAAGTAAAATTATAGGTAAAATCATTTAGAAATGAAACAGACAACACATTATTATTATCAGAAAGATTTTTTAGTCTAAAATTACTAAGTTTTAATAAAACCCCACCAACTTTGATATCTTCAAAATTACCGATGTTTGTTCTTGCTTCTAGTCTTCCACTAGCTTGCCACCTGCCGTCTAAAGTATCGATATAAAAAGGTCTTTCAGGATTCATACCAAATTCAATAACCGTATTACTCCAATTGGCATCAAAAGGAGAATTATTAAAAATAGTCCTGTTTCCAAGAGTGATGTAAAAACTTCCTGCATAGGCTGGAGTAGAAACAAAACAAAAACCAAGAATGAATGCAGTATTTGTCAATTTAAAGAATTTCTTTTTTACAAAAGACACTATTTTTTCTCCGTTCGCTTAAAGTTCAATTAGCTAGGTTTTCTTAAATTATAAATTAACATATATTTTTAAGATCAAGAAAAATTTTTATGTTTTTTAAAAGTAGCATCAATAATAACAACTATAAATATTTTTAGTAGCAAACAAAGGTAGCAAACAAAGTAAGTATCCAATAACCTCTAATTCGCGTGTAAAATAAAAAAAACAAAACCCCTTATGATAAAAATACCTCAAAAAAATTACCAATCTGTTAATTCAAAAACTCTTTTCGCAGCGATTATTTTAACTGCATTAACTCAAACTAAAGTGACTGCCCAAATAGAGCCAGATAATACTTTAGGAGCGGAGAGATCGATATTGAGATCGAATGCTTCTGGTGACTCTATCGAAGGTGGAGCAATTAGAGGGCAAAACTTGTTTCATAGTTTTTTGCAATTCAATGTGAGAGAAAATCAATCAGTTAAGTTTGCTAACCCTAATGGAATTGTCAATATTTTAAGTCGAGTAACGGGAGAAGATGTCTCTAATATTAATGGCATATTAGGTGTATCGGGCAATGCAAACCTATTTTTAATCAATCCCAATGGAATCGTCTTTGGAAAGCATTCTAACGTAAACATTAATGGTGCATTTGTCGCTAGTACGGCAAATCATTTAATTTTTCCTGATGGTAGTAGATTTAGCGCCACCAATCCTAATGCACCACCCTTACTAACTATTAACGTTCCTATCGGATTACAAGTTTTGCAATACGATACACAACAACCAGCAAATATCACTAATAATGGAAATTTAATAATAGGAAAAGTTTCTAGGGATACAGGTGGAAACTTGAGATTAGAAGGAAATAATTTAATTTTGTCTGGCGGTACAGTAATCAATAACGGTTCGCTAACGGCACTTTCAGGGAAAGTCTTACTTGAAGGTGTATCGGGAAATATTTTCGTGCAGGGGACAGTAGATACCTCTGGAGGAGATTCTGTTGAAAGGATCTTCATTGATAATGGCGGCGATGTTACTTTAACTGCCAATGGCAATATAATTCTTCAGCCTGACTCTAGGATCGTTGCTAATGGTTTATTAGGAGGCAAGATTTATTTAGAAAGCCAGACAGGTAATATTTATATCATTTCAAGCAATCTTACAAGTCAGAGTTTTGGCGGTCAGCAAAATTTTCCAGGAAAAGATATAGAAGTTATGGCTAGAGCGGGGGCAATCTCTATTCATAATGGTGCTATTTTATCTACATCCAGCCAAAATTCTGGACAAGCAAACGCTGGCAACATATTAATACAAGCTAAAAACCATGTTTCTTTTCAAGGAAGTGCAATAAATAGCAGTATTGCCCCCGAATCTACTCAAGCTTCCAAAGCAAAAGGTAATGCAGGTGACATTACGATTGAAGCAGGTTCAGTTTCTTTTACTAATAATAATTCACTAACTGCTAACACGAACGGAACAGGCAATGCAGGCAATATCAGCGTTCATTCTACAGACAACAATGTAATATTTGGCTATTTACATCCTCAAGAGATCCAAGCAACTAGTCTTGCGACATCAACCGCCGGAGGAACAGGAAATGCAGGTAATATTACAATAACTGTAGCTCGCGGTTCGCTGTTTATTAGAAATCAATCTTCCCTATCAACTATAACTCGCGGACAAGGCAGAGGAGGTATTATATCGATTGAAGCTTTAAATGGAAATGTTGAGTTGACCAATGGTGCTTTTCTTAATGTCAGTCAAGATCCCGAACGCCCCAAACTTGAAGGAGGCGATGGGGGAAATATTAGTATTGAAGCAAAGTCAGTTACACTTTCCAATAAGGCGCAGATATTTTCTCGAACATTAGGACAAGGAAATGCAGGAAATATCTCGATCGCAGCTAATGATGTGTTAATAATTGATGGTGCTTCTCTCAATTCCAGCGTTGGAGAGATAGGAAAAGGTAAGGTTGAACCTCTTGCAAAAGGCACGGGAGGAGATATTACCATAACCACAAATTCACTCAGGATGACTAATAGCGCTCAACTGCTTTCTAATACCGTTGCTAAAGGCGATGCAGGGAATATTATCATTCGTGCTGATATTGTTGATTTAGAGGGTGCTTCCCTAAATTCTGGTGTTGGCGTTACATCAAACAATATACCTATCCCCAATGCGACTGGAAATGGTGGTGAAATTGCTTTGAATGCGCGATCGCTTTCTCTCGACAATGAAGCTAAAATCGAAGCTAGCACGTCAGGACGAGGCAATGCAGGCAGCATCGGAGTACAGGGAGACTCAGTTGCTCTCAACAATAACAGCCAAATTTCTACTTCGGTTAATCGAGGTGCAATAGGTCGAGGTGGCGAAATTAATCTCAATGCGCGATCGCTTTCTCTTTATGACGCTCAAATCACTGCTAGCACATCAGGGCGAGGAAATGCAGGCAGTATCAAGGTTGAAAATGCCGAGCAAGTTAACCTAACTAACGATAGCTCGATTTCTACTTCGGTTAATCGAGGTGCAGTAGGTCGAGGGGGCGAAATTAATTTAAATACGCGATCGCTTTCTCTCGATAACGCTCAAATCACTGCTAGCACATCAGGGCGAGGCGATGCAGGCAGCATCATAGTCAATGGAAATACCTTTGAAGCAAAAAATGGCGGACAACTTCGCACGACTACAACAAGCGGCAGTGATGCAGGAAATATAACCCTGAATCAACGCGACAATATTACGCTGAGTGGAAATCAAACTGGCTTATTTGCCAATACAGAACTCAATTCTAGCGGCAAAGGAGGCAGTATTGCTGCGAATTCCAGAAATATGACTATTAGCAATGGTGCGAGTGTGACTGTAAGCAGTCAAGGAACGGGAGAAGGAGGGAATATTAAAGTACAAACAGATTCTTTGACACTCGATCGCGGGACGATTTCTGCTACAACAGATAGCACCGAAGGCGGCAATATTATCCTAAGCATAAAAGACTTATTACTATTGCGCAATGGTTCTCGAATTACCGCACAAGCAGGTCAAACAGGAAATGGAGGCGACCTTACTATTGATGCGGGAATTATCTTTGCCGTCCCTCAAGAAGATAACGATATTATCGCCAACGCCTCTGAAGGTAATGGCGGTAACATTAATATCAGAACCCAAGGTCTATTCAATCTAGAGGAACGAGAAGCCGTTCCAGGCAATAGAACTAATGACATTGATGCTAGTTCTGAATTTGGCATTGATGGCGAAGTTAGGATCGATGCACCCAATGTTGACCCAAGTCGGCGTTTAGTCCGCCTACCCAACCTAACCATTACTCCCGAAGTTTTGCAAGGCTGTCGGGCTGTCACTCAACAAGGCGCAAGTCGATTTATCAGTACGGGTCGCGGCGGTTTGCCACCAGGCATTGACGAAATTAGCGATCGCACTGTCTGGGAAGATATGCGGACTCCGACCCTAAGTGCCGAGAATCCTTCAGAATCCGACTCAGTTGAATCGTCTAATTCCCCCAAACCCACTCAAATTATAGAGGCGCAAGGATGGCTTCTTGGTTCTGATGGCAAAATCGTTCTTACTGCCAAAGCTTCCAATGTTACCCCTACTCAAATAGGAGATTCGTCGGTTGGATGTCGTATTTCCCAATAAAATCTACTTCATTTAACATTCTCATCACTTTCAAAAATTTTCTCCAATTTGCAAAAATTTAAGGTATGATTATAAATCGTGAGTTTTTACAAAAACGATGAACGCCGAACAGATTATCAACTCGATAGAAGCAGAACAGCTAAAGACGGATTTGCCCGTAATTCACGTTGGCGACACGGTGAAAGTTGGCGTGAAAATTGTTGAAGGTGGAAAAGAACGAATCCAGCCTTACGAAGGCGTAGTAATTGCTAAACGCAATGGCGGCATCAACGAAACTATTACCGTGCGTCGAATCTTTCAAGGAGTTGGCGTAGAGAGAGTCTTTCTCATTCATTCTCCTAGAATTGCCAGCATTAAAATTATTCGTCGCGGTAAAGTCCGCAGAGCTAAACTTTACTATCTTCGCGATCGCGTGGGTAAAGCAACCCGCGTTCAACAACGTTTCGATCGCGCTCTCTAAAATCTTACAGCGTTTATTTGAAGTCAATTGGCTTCAAATTACGATAAGATTAGATAGCTAAAGAGTTGAAACGCAAAAGCCAGTATGCGTCCTTAGTTCAGTTGGTAGAACGTCGGTCTCCAAAACCGGATGTCGAGGGTTCGAGTCCTTCAGGGCGCGTTAAGCGGAAACCTTTACTTCACAAGGGTTTCCGCTTTGTTTTTCTTGGGTTGATTCGCGATCGTCAGATTTTTAGTACAAATGTATGCAACGATTTTAGGTCATCTTGGGTCACGTTGGTTCTAAAAGTGGTGTAAAAATAAAGTAAATTACACCAGTGGTTTTGTTATCCCAAATGGTCAATACTCTGACAAAGTCAAAGAAACCTGCTGCCTGTAATTGGGCAGTTCGATCGGGACTGATTTCCCATAACCCTTTTAGGGGCATGAGTGAAGAAATTAAAATTCCAAAAGCAAAAAACGAGGAAAACGATATTAACCCATTTTCAGAAGCAGAAATTAATGTAATTATTACAAAATTCGAGCAAAGCTCTTACTACAATTATTACGCTCCTTTTATTACTTTATTGAGATACTGATTGAGATAAAGATGGGGAGGCTAAGTTTATCTCATCTGGGTTGTTCCTTGTAGCTGAAACCCTTGGTATATAGTATTTGTTCGAGATTTTATTATCTCAATTTTATCTCAATTTTCTATCTAAATCCCCCAAAATATACCCAAAATGGAAAGCTTATTGAGAATAGACTATCGATTTCTAGAGGGATTTAAAACTCTGAAACGCTTATCACAAAAGGGATTTACACCAAGCCCGTGACGAGGATTGAACTCGTGACCTCACCCTTACCAAGGGTGTGCTCTACCACTGAGCTACACGGGCAACAAAAACTTAAAGTTTTTTATTAAGTGTGTGGAGATGGGCCGGGCCGGATTCGAACCAGCGTAGCTTACGCAGCGGATTTACAGTCCGCCCCCATTAACCACTCGGGCACCGACCCATGAATTCCACGATTAATAATCGTAGCATACTTTTTCAACTATTCAAAGTTTTTTTAGTTTTATTAGCTAGAGAAATTACAAAAAAGCGATCCCAACTTCTGAATAATAAGAGAAAGGGAACAGAAGCAGGATCGCCCGTTAAACAAACTATTGTTTTTTGAGGTTTGCCCTAAAACTAACTAGCTAAGACTAGTTAACAGTATAGGCAACCTTGAGTGCCCATAAAATTAAAACAGCGATACTGCCCAACACGATGACTGCTGAAACAGCGACAATTGCGGGCTTATCAGCCCCCTCGAACTTCATGATTCCACGATTTAGATCTGACATAAAAGCTATGCTCTTTTTTCAGGTTAAATACGAAAAAATATAACTCTTCCTTGTTTAGAGTAGCGAAATTTGAGGTTGAATGGGTGAAATATAATTTTAATTAAAGCGATCGCAGCTAACAAGTTGGTGCATCGCCCCTAACATTAAATTATCCTGTGACCAAAGCAGGAAAACGAATTGAGGTTCCTGTGTATTCGGGAATCCAGCCTTCGGTAGTAATAAAGTAACGAACTGCTTTAATTTGTTTGCGATCGCTCAGATGAAACCAGTGTTCGGTTCCGGCGGGGACGTTAATATACTCTTCTGACTGTATAGTTAATTCTACTTGAGAGCGATCGGGGCGCACAAAACCAAAAACGCCTTCTCCATCAATAATATAACGAACTTCGTCGTCGGCATGAGTGTGACAACTTTCAAATTTTGCTAGCAAGGTATTTAAATTGGGAATGTTGGGATGAAGGACGATTAAATCGCGAGATTGATAGCCAAAATCTTGCTTTAGCCGTTCAAAATAGCCATCTAATGCCTGTAAAACTCGTTCTTTTTCGTTTTCGTTTAATGCTTCTTTGGCTAGCAAATTATGAATTTCAGGATTCTCGCCGACCGACCAATAATTCAGTTGAACCTTGAGGGGAGCGAGTTCGCGAGCAATATCTTCAAGTTGAGTATAAGTTGTTCCGTCTTCTAAACGTAAAATTGCCATTTTTAACTTGAGTATCCTAAAAGTCTCTAACTCTAATTTAGATCGAAATTTAGTAGTTTAATTTCCTCTGCGAACCCAGCGATATTGATACGATTGATTTTCTGCTCCCCAAACCTGATTTCCTTGCGCATCATAGCCGCGATCCCAAGTATCCATGCCTTCTGAGTGCAACAGAATAGAATTGGTAATTTTTACAGCGCCGCGAACGTTAACAGGACATCCTTGTGGAGGCGTTTCCCCAAGATATCCTTTATCCGTAGGTTTTAAAAAAACGCTGCAAACCGATTCGCCGAGGTTGCTAAATGGGATAACTCTTTGGGTTTCCGGTTTATTGCACAGTCCAATAAGAGTTTCTGGATTTTGAGGTTTAAAAGATTTAGATTCAACTGTGCGATCGCCTGCACTTGGTTTAATCTGTAATAAACGCTGACGATAGGGTTTATCTAAACTATTCATTAAAGCTTGTTCTTGATAAAGGTAAGCTGAGGAAATGGTTTGAGTGGGGTTATCTGTAATTTGTACTCTACAAGTCGTCATGCGGACGCTAGGAGCTTTTGGATTGGCGCTAGCTTGGGCTGAGGTGTCCATTACTCCGACAAGATGCGAGACGACTGAGTTAACTTGTTGCTGGATTGGAATATCTTGCGCTGTAGCAAAACTAGAAAAAGTTGCCCAAATAATTAGAGTTTTTGCTGTTATCTGTGGTACTTTTCTAATATTTTTCACGATTATTTATCTCCCAAATTTTAATAAGAGATGTGAGATTAATACATCATTAATCGTTAGATGGTGAGCATTGCTTGCAATAATCGATAGATAAGGGTTAAAAGCTGCCCATCTACAATTAGATTAACTTAAGCTTAGAGGATGTCTGAGAAGTATACAAAAGTATTCGATTCCCCTCAGCCCTCACCCCTCGCAAAGAGGGGTAAAGTTCCTCTTGTTAAGGGAGATCTTCGCTCACTAAAAACTTTTTAGACATCCTCTTCGTTAAAGCAATAAAAAAGAGGGAAATATCCCTCTTTTTAAATATTTATTTTTTAGCGTACCCGCTTAACAATAAATTAGATTTACTCTTCAGTGGCTGCTATTGCCATTTCTTCTTCTGGGTCTAGCGCAGGTGGAATGTCTAGTTCTTCAACCGCTTTTCCTTCTGCTTGAGCCTGCATTTTCTGACGATACTTCTCAGCCATTTCTTCAGCTTTATCGAAGACTAACTGACGATTCTTGAGCATATCGCCTGCTTCAGGTTCTAATTGCTTGGTTGAAAGAGAAATTCGTCCTCTGTCAGCATCTAGGTCAATAATCATCACTTTCAATTCATCATTGACGTTAAAGACGCTGTGAGGAGTATCGATATGGTCGTGAGAAATTTCTGAGATATGCAAGAGTCCACTGACACCGCCAATGTCAATAAATGCACCGTAAGGCTTGATTCCTCTGACTGTTCCCGTTACGACTTGACCGACTTCTAAGCCGTGCATCTTGCGTTCTACTAAGGCGCGACGATGGCTTAGGACTAGTCGATTGCGTTCTTCATCGACTTCTAGGAATTTCAAAGGTAATTCCTGACCGACCAAATCTTCTTTAGCTTCGCGGGTGCTTATGTGAGAACCAGGAATAAATCCTCGCAATCCCTCAATTCTAACTAAAGCACCGCCGCGATTGGTTGCAAAGACGTTAGAACGTACTGTAGCGTCTTCTTTTTGCAGTTGGCGCACTCTTTCCCATGCCCGCATATATTCGATGCGGCGAATAGAAAGCGTTAGCTGACCGTCTTCATTTTCATCGGTCAAAATGAAGAATTCCCGCGTTTCGTTAGCTTGCAGTACCTCCACTGGGTCGTCAACTCGGTTAATTGACATTTCCTGAATCGGAATGAAGGCGGCTGTTTTTGCCCCAATATCAATTAACGCCCCCTTGGGTTCCATACTAAACACTGTTCCGGGTACGATATCCCCAGGACTAAAGTGATAGTCGTATTTGTCAAGAAGGGCGGCGAAGTCGTCGTGGGTAAAACCAATATCTCTAGTAGCTGTTTTTTTCTGACTGACCATGTACGTTTTTTAGTAATCTCCTTATGTTGTTATGCCTCCTGTTGATGTACGCGCACTTTAACTATGTGTAGCCTACACCTATTCACGCCCCCGATCTTCTTCCTGTTTGCTGGACAGGTTAAGATAGTTCAAGTGGCAACCTTTTTTGCATATCTCAGGGCTTAACCCGTCTGAAAAAGATCCAATTATTTATTCTAGCGCTTTTCGGGCGGATTATCTGAGCGGATGCTAGCTCGTAACTGTCTACTTTAATCTTAACTCCCAGAAGAAGTCATGACCGAAGAAGTGTCTTTTAAATCTGGTTTCTCTAAATCAGATTGGCTCCAGTTTTCGGCGTTTTCTTTCTGTTCTAGCGGATTTTGGAGAAGGTTGAGGGTTTCTACAAAATCTTTGATGCCCTTAAATTTTCCGTAAACAGAAGCAAAGCGCACGTAAGCGACTTCGCTTTCTTGACGAAGCGATCGCAGAACTAATTGTCCTATTTCTTGACTGGTAACTTCTCGCTCGGAACGCTGCTGTAATTGGGATTCAATTTCATCTACAATAGTCTCCATGCGTCTGAGAGAAACTCCGGTTTTTTCGCAAGCTAAGATAATTCCTCGTAAAAGTTTGGAGCGATCGAACGATTCTCGTTGTCCTCCCTGTTTGATGACAGCAATGGGAACGTATTCAATGCGTTCGTAAGTAGTAAATCGATGCTTGCATTGCAAACATTCTCTACGTCGTCGAATGCTTTGTCCCCCTTCTGTGGAGCGAGATTCTAAAACTCTACTATCGGTATGCTGGCAATAAGGACATAGCATAATTTCGTGCCATAAATTTTTTATAAAATGCGAAAAGTTGAGCCGTCAACTCATTTTTCGCTAGAAAATTGAGAAAGTAGCGGCTCAAGAACTTTATGTAATATTTAGATGTTATATCGGCTATAACTTGAATACTATTTTTCGATGCGGGGAGGTTCGCGAAATGCGATCGCAAAGAAAATGACAGACAGAGCCATAGCAACTACTAAGATGTAAGCAACGCTTTCCATTTTAAAATTTCCTAAACTTGCTTTAGTTATAAGTGTATCAAGAAAGTTGCATCGAAGGCTAAACTCAGGAGGCAAAGATTTTTGCTAATATCAGTTTTCACATCCCCTTGACCCCTCGTGTCCCCCCTTATAAAGGGGGATGATGGGAAAAGAACCTATGGTCTACAAAAGCTGAAATTGCTATTCGTCCTCTCTAATTCTAACTTCCTTACACGGTTTGTATGAGATGGTAAGGACGAGTTAATTTATCCAACTGTTGTACCAATAGGCTGAGGAATAAACCTACATCGGTTACAATTCCAATAGATTCGACCGATCCGCGATCGCTTAATTTAGTTACTACAGCAGGGTTAATATCGACGCAGACCATCTTTACGCCAGCAGGAGTCATATTTCCTACTCCAATCGAATGCAACATACTAGAGAGCATTAAAATCATCTCTGTTCCTTGCAAGAGTCTAGCGTATTCTGTCTGTGCTTTGACTAAATCCATTTCTGTATCGGGTAAAGGCCCGTCATCGCGAATCGAACCCGCCAAACAGAAGGGGACGTTATTTTTAACGCATTCGTACATGACTCCTTTGGTTATGATGCCTTGTTCGACGGCTTTGGCGATGCTACCATAACGACGAACCGTATTGATAACTTTGAGGTGGTGGCGATGTCCGCCGCGCACGGGAACGCCTCGCTGCATATCGACTCCTAATGAGGTTCCCATCATCGCTTGTTCGATATCATGAACGGCGATCGCATTTCCGCCTAAAAGCGCATGAACGTAACCTTCGCGGATTAAACGCGAGAGATGTTGAGCGCCTCCGGTATGAATGACGACTGGTCCTGCTGTTACGGCGACTTTACCACGCGATCGCGAATTTTGCGAAGTTCCCAAGCAATTTGTTCTACCACCAATTCGACGCGACGTTCGCTAGAAACGCCTCCCGACATGAAAGTAAATTCCTGATGGCTGTTGCGTTGTTCGCGTGATTCGGGTTTGCGAGGATTGCGGATGCCTTCTACTCCCACGATAACGCGATCGCCCGTCTTAAGATCGCGCAGTAGCTTACAGCAACCTGTAAGCCCCTCAGCAGTTTGTCCGACGACGATTGCCGCATCCATGCGCTGATTTTGTACCTTCACCCATTCGCAATTAACGCGCACTTCGGTAGGATAAATGGTTGTTACGTAGAAATCGTCGGGCGCAACGCCATCTTGCGTAACGACTTCGGTATTGACATCGCAAATTTCTTGCGGCGGAGGAACTGCACCAATTCCGATTAACTCGGTCATGATGTCTTCCATCCGTTCGTGAGAAGGTGCGGAAACTCTAACTTCAGCAGATGAAGGGCTTTGTCGTTCTACGCCAAGATTAAAATTGAGTACCTTGAAGCTACCGCCATTTTCGACGACAAGATCGAGCGCTTGGTTCATAATGCCTGCATCGAGCAAATGTCCTTCGATGCGAATCGTGCGACTTTCGACGGGTTCGTTAGCATGAACGTAATCGAGAACAGGTTCGGTAACGCGCAGGGTTAAGCACTTCGCCGCACCGCCTGCTTTGAGGAATTCAGTTAAAGGCGTTTCAACTATCTCAAACCCAACTTCAGCGAGACGCTGTTTGAGGCTATCGCTAGCCTTGTTCATTACCACGATTGAGTTAATATTAACTGCATTGCAAGCAAAATTAATAGCATCGGGTTCTTCAAGCGCAATTCTCTTTTCTGCGGGAACGCGCATTTCGATGAGGCGGTTGGAATAGGAATCAAAGGCTGGGGGATAATAGAGAAGATAGCCGCCCGCTAGGGGACAGAAACAAGTATCTAAATGATAAAAAACGTTCGTCTACTAAGCGGATGGAGAGGACTTCAACATCTAACCATTTGGCAAGGTACGGATGGGAGTCGAGTTCGGAACGAAAACCGTATCCTGCCCACAACCAACGACCTTCGCGATCGAATAGTGCATCTCCTGCACCTTCAAAGGGTAAGTCTTTGGGAAGTTCGTAAACTGTGTAGCCGTTTTCCTCAAACCACTGTTTATAATAGGGTTCTTCTCCTTGGCGTTCTTTGTGCAAGAAGCGACTGAGGACGACGTTAGTTCCTAATACCAATCCGGCGTTGGCGGTGAAGACTAAATCAGGCCATCCTTTTTGTGGGGGCACTAGATCGACGATCGCCCTATCTTTGATAACATGATAAAGTTTTTGCCACTGTTCGACAGCGCGATCGCGCGAGGATTTATGGATATTCCCCTCCATCCACGGATTAATCACATAGTCCACGTCATAATGGTCGGGGGCACACATGAGGAAGCGAATTGATTCTGTCATGACTAATTAATAAACTCTCAAATATTGAATAGTTCGCTGCGTTCTAGTTAATCTAAAGCTTATTTTTAGCTTTATTCTTGCTAACCAATTTCTAGAGAATATGCTTTTGACAAACCAATCTTTAATTATAAACTATAAGCTTATTTATTTGTGAAACTTATGATAACAAGATTAACGTTAAAAAAATGCTCGCGTCTAACTATTAAACCTCTGTTTCCGGTAAAGCATTGCGCATCTTTCCTAACCATTCAATCAAATTTTCTAACTGTTGCTGGGGTTTTAATGCGCCTAATCCTCTCGCCGTAACCTTTTTGGGACTGTAGACGAAACGCGATCGCGTCGGTTCGGGAAGCTTCTCCTGTAACAATTTCCAGGCTGGTTCTTCCATTGGCGTTTCTAAAACAACGTGCTGATTTCCATCGGGTTTGATTCGCGAAAATCCAACCGATTTAGCAATTTGTTTGAGTTCGACGACTTTTAGCAACTGTTCGACGGGGGAAGGTAATTTTCCATAGCGATCGCCCCAAGCTTCTGCGATTTGCTGCAATTCTCGCTTGGAAGTTGCTAGGGCAGCCGTCCGATAAGCATCCATTTTTTGCTCTAAATCAGGGATATAATCGGCAGGAATAAAAGCAGTTAGTTTGAGATCGATTTGTGTATCGTCCACTTGCGGAATTTCTTGTCCCTGAATCTCTTTAATCGATTCCTGCAACATCTCCATATACAACTCAAACCCAATTGCTTCCATTTGTCCCGATTGTTCTGCACCTAAAAGATTTCCCACGCCTCGAATTTCCATATCGCGGGTGGCTAATTGATACCCAGAACCGAGTTGGCTGAATTCTTGTAAGGCACGCAGGCGCTGGCGGGCTGTATCGGTCAGTTTTTCTTTGCTAGGATACAACAACCAAGCGTGTGCTTGAATACCCGATCGCCCGACTCTTCCTCGCAATTGATACAGTTGAGATAAGCCGAATAATTGGGCATCTTCGACAATGATTGTGTTTACTCTGGGGATATCCAACCCCGATTCAACAATCGTCGTACACAAAAGAATATCGGCTTCTCCGTTATTAAATGCCAGCATCGTTCCTTCTAATTCGGATGCTTGCATTTGTCCGTGAGCGACGACTATTCTGGCACTGGGTAGAACTTGTTGTAATTCTCCTGCAACTTCTCCAATCCCTTCTACTCTAGGAACGACATAAAAGACTTGTCCGCCGCGATCTAATTCGTTACGAATTGCAGTTCTAATCGCTTCCAAATTATAAGGTGAAAGGTGCGATTTAATGGGGCGACGAGACGGCGGGGGCGTAGTAATCAGGCTCATTTCCCTAATTCCCGACAAAGACATATAGAGAGTGCGGGGAATAGGAGTTGCGGTTAGCGTCAACACGTCAACTTGAGTTTTCAGCGATTTTAATTTTTCTCTTTTTGATTGACTCCAAATCGCTGTTCTTCATCGATTACTAATAATCCCAAGTCTTTAAATTTGATATCTTTTCCTAATAGTTGTTGCGTCCCAACTACAACATCTAATTCACCCGTTGAAAGGCGTTGTAAAATCTCTTTTTTCTCCGAAGCAGTACGGAAGCGATTGAGCAAACCTACGTTAATCGGATAAGGGGAAAATCTTTCTTTGAGGGTGTGATAGTGTTGCTGAGTTAAGATGGTTGTTGGTGCAAGAAACGCAACTTGTTTGTGTCCGCCAGTAACGGCTTTAAAAATGGCACGAATAGCGACTTCAGTTTTACCAAAACCAACATCGCCGCAAACGAGACGATCCATTGGGCGATCGCTTTCTAAATCTATTTTGACATCTTGAATGGCTTTTAGTTGGTCGGGCGTGGGTTGATAGGGAAAAGAGTCTTCTAATTCTACTTGCCACGGCGTATCTGGCGGGTAGGCATGACCGGATAGTTGCGCTCTTTTTGCATATAAATTCAACAAATCGACTGCTAATTTCTTAACCGCTTTTTGAACTCGATTTTTAGTCGCCTCCCAAGCTTTACTCGTCATTTTATGCAATTCGGGAGGGCGATTTCCTGTCTGGCGATAGCGAGATAAACTATCAAAAGAATCGGCAGGAACTCTTAACAATCCATCGGCATATTTAATGACTAAATAATCGCGATCGGCGAATTTTTCGAGTTGAATAAATTTCCCAATTCCATGATGCTTATGAACGACAAAATCGCCCGGACGTAATTTATTGAGATCGACTTGTTTGGAAACTGCGCGGCTGCGTTTGCGAACGTATCCTAGATTTACTAAAGCGTGTTGTCCAAATAATTCGCGATCGGTGACGACAACAATTCGATAACTCGGTAAAATAAACCCTTCTAATTCTGCTAACCCAGAATATTTTAAGGCAACTGTTGTATTTTGTGTATTGAGTTTTTCAATCGCTGGATAATCGTTAGGATTGGGGATAAATTGTGCGGGACAATCGTGTTCTTGTAGGAGGGAAACAGTTCGAGAAGGTTGAGCGGAGATAATCCAAGGTGCATATTTTTTGAGGGTCATCCCACTATAAATTTCTCGTTTCCCTCGCAAAATTTCAGCTAATTTTGCATATTGATGGGGCGTAATTGGAATGGGACGGCTGTAGAGGTTAACCGTGTAAATTTCAGATTGAGGATTTTCTTCAAAAATTTCTGATAGATAAATAATGAGAGATTGTTCTAGTAACTTAAATGAATCATCAAAAGAACGATGAATTTTGGGCAAAGGTTTCTCTAATTCCAGCCATCGATCTTCGAGATATTCTATCCAGCGATCGCTATAAGCGCGACATTGTTCGACTTCATCAAAAACACAGAAAAGATTGTCGGGTAAATAATCTAATAAAGAAGCAGGTTTTTCAAAAGCAAGCCCTAAAAAACGCTGCATCCCATCTGGTAAATTTCCCGTCCTAAACGCCTCTTTTTCTTCATCGGAAAGATAGATTGAAAGCGTTTCTTCTACATTTTCAATTGCGCCTCCAATAATCGGTGCAAAACTCGTAGGGGTTAATATTAATTGATTAATGCGATCGAAAGAACGTTGAGTCGCTGCATCAAACTCTCGGATTTGTTCTAATTCATCGCCAAACCATTCGAGACGCACGGGAATTTCCGCAGAAACTGGGAAAATATCAACAATATCACCCCTACGACTCCATTGGCCTTCTGTTTCTACCAAAGGCACTCGTTCGTAACCCAATCTTACTAATTGCTTGTCGAGGGTTTTGGCATCCTGTACCATCCCCGATTTGAAATTCAGACAGTAAGATTGAAAAACGTCAGACGGCGGTAAATGGGGTTGTAGCGCTTTTTCTGTGGAGACGATTGCAAAATTAAATTTTTGTCTTTCGTCATTGGTCGTTTGTCCTTCGTTATTCTTTCCCAATGACAAATGACTGACAACTGATGACAAGATTTGCATCTGTCCCCAAATCATCTCAGATTCGGGGTTAAATGACTCGTAGGGCGACGCTTCTGAGGTTGGATAAAAATGTACCGTTTTCCATTCCATCGCCTCTAATTGTGCCGCCCAGCGTCCTGCTTCTTCAATGGTGGCGCAGACAATAAAAAGATTACTACCTTGTGCTTGTGCCAGACTCGTAGCGACTAATCCTTTTGGCAAACGCGGCACGCCAGATAAGAGAATCGATCGCTTTTGTTTGAGTTTGAGGAGTAATTCTTGAGTTAGTGGCGATCGCCCCAAGGCACGAATTACGGAAGAAAACGTCATAAGTTATGTACAATTTACGCGGCTTGCAGACAACGAAAAGCAAGCTACTTATTATCTGTAATTTCTATTCTAACTTTGTATTCGACTCTATTTTTAATGCCAAATAGCGATCGCGCTCTGCGATCGCGTCTCCAACAATCGCTTAACATAGCTCGATGGATAGAAAGATGCGATCGCATCTTTTTATTGACTACACTAAATTTAAGCGAAGCAAGGCTAGGGAAACGCGATGGAGACAACGACCGAACAATTTTGGGATTTATTAGGTAGGGCTTTTGAATTAGACGCTGAAGTATTTCGGCAAATTAATCTCCTCCCCAACGGTTTAACCCTAGCACTGTCGTGCGTTCTCGCGGCTGGTTTATCTTTAGCATTCGGACAAAGTATCATTCTTTTTGTCAATCGCGTTACCCCAATTCGTTTCATTTTTAGTCTTTTAATTAGCGCGGTTTTATACGTATTTGGCTTTTTGTTTCTTGTGTTCAGCACTTGGTTAATTTGTCAAGTTCCTTGGTCGGTAAAAATTTCGCTGGTAACGCTTCTAAAGGTATTTGGACTGAGTTACGCACCTTTGCTGTTTAGCTTTTTAGGCGCATTGCCCTATTTTGGCGTTCCTTTGTTGAGAGTTTTATCCGTTTGGCACTTACTAGCAATGGTTGCTGGATTTGCAGCGATCGCGGGGACGGGACTGGGAAGGGCTTTTGGATATGTCGTTTTTGGATGGCTCGTTCTAGAATTGTTACAACGGACGATCGGACAACCGATCGCCAACTTAGGACAATGGCTGGCAAACCGCGTAGCAGGAGTCGCCTTAACAACCAGCAAACCAGAATTGCTTGCCTTATTTCGCGATCGCGTCGAAGATATCTCTACAACGTGGCAAGAAGAGTTTAGCGAACGAATTGCAGAAATTAGACAAGGGAATCTAATCGGTGCGATCGCGGGCGATCCAACCGCCGGACAAGGGATTTCTGAGTGGGTGAACTCAAAAAGCTTTGTGAAGGCAAAAAAGATTAAAACGATAAAAACGTATTTTAGTTTGCTGGCAATGGCGTTATTTGCCTTTGCGATCGTTGTTTTGCTCGGCCCCGTGCGAGAATGGTGGTTCGGCTCGTATAACAACTTGCCCTATTTATTAAGGTTAACGCTCGATCTGCTGTGGATTCTCGCGATCGCGATCGTCGTGGCTGGATTGCTTGCCCCGCTAGAAACGCTAGGATGGTGGGCAGGCTGGTACAATGATGAAGTAGATACTACCCTCAATGCTGGGGAATTAGCAGAGCCTGTAGACGATCCTAAGCGCCTTTCCCGCTATCTTGTTTACCTCGATGGTATCGGCATATCCGGTTTTGAATATTTGCCCGATATCGAAGAATTTTTGAATGAATTAGCTCCCACTTTACCCGACGATGTGGCATTGATACGGGGGATTATTCCCTATTCAGTTTTAAATAACCCACTTAACGAAGACCGTCCCCTAGCATTTCTTTGGAAAATGGCCGAGCGATCGCGATCCAAGAATCCCATGAGTTTGTTAGGATTGCTAGTTAATATCCGCAACCTAATTGTCGTAGGCGTTTCCGCAGACCGTCGCTACGGCCCTCTCTACAACTTAGGCATTGCTCAGGTCGTCTACAATGGATTAATCAAAAACCACTATCAACCTGGAAGCGGTACGCCGATAACGCTCATCGGTTATAGTGGCGGCGCTCAAATCTCTTGTGCTGCTGCTGCTTTTCTCAAACGTGCCTTAAACGCACCTATCGATGTCATTTCCCTAGGCGGCGCGATCGCGGGGAATTGCGATATTCTCAAGCTAGAACATCTCTATCATCTCGTCGGGGACAAAGATAGCGTAGAAAAAATTGCTTTTCTCTTTTTCCCCGGACGCTGGAAACTGTTCTTTCTTTCCTTTTGGAATCGAGCAAAACGGCGCGGTAAGATTTCTAAAGTTTCGCTTGGCCCAGTCGGACATCAAGTTCCAGGCGGTCTTCTCGATCCCGATCCGATCTTAAATGACGGTCGTAGCGCCCTACAACAAACGATCGCGCTGATTAATTCAATTGTTCGTGGCAAACTCCTGACGGCGGAAGATTTCATCGCCGTAAAACCCAGCAATTACGAACTATATGTACAATCGGCATTCAACCAACCCGCCTATTATCCCATCGCTCAATCGCCACCATCGGAATTATATCGACCTGTTGGAACTTGGATGGGACGGTTAATTTTGCCCAAACGAGAAGAACGTTCGCGAGTTCGCGGGGCATTATTTGAGGTATATCATGCCGATGAGAACTATCAACATTTAGTCGGAAAAATTGTCAAGTTACGTTGGAGTAAAACTGTAGCGATGCAGAAGTGGATCGCAGCAGTCAAACAAGATATCCATTTCAGCACTGAGGCAACTTATACCAGCAAATACGGCGGTTTAATCCATCCTACTCGCCTTAATAACTGGCTGCAAGTCGATCCCCTAGAGTCTCTTGCTGGAGCGCGTCCAATCGATGATATGGTTGTAATGCTCGACGAACCCATCGAGTTGACAAATGATGCTATCTACATCCACAGCGAACCCATTCAAATTACGGGACGTTTCTATGCTTTAGTGCAATTTATAAATCCCATCGCGTCTAGCGATGGATTTCGCGTCGTTCACTTCAATCCCGTTTCTGGTGAGTTTGATGGAATAGAAGAAGTCGTTCGCTTGCCAGAAGTGGTTTTTGCGCAAGCATATGGCAGTTATCCTTCCACTACTCACGATCTCGAAAAATCTCCTTATAACGAGACGGGTTGGTATATTTATGGCGATCGCGATGGGTCAGGTGTTTTTATTGTGCGATCGTTGGGGCCGCGCGTGTTGTTTCGCTTGCAACCCGACGAGATTATTTTTGGTGCAAAAGCTTCCTATAATTACATTCGCAAACGTGCTTGGGCAGATATTGCCGAACAGAAGGGAAGAATTTCATCGGTGTTCTGTGCAAATATAGATGATGAGATAAATCAATGGCAAGAAGGCGATCGCGCCCTTGTATTACACGTCTACGGCGGTATTGGCGGCGATCGTTCCGAACCTGCGGCCCAAACGCCTATCTTTTTCGGACATTTTGCTTTTGGTTTGGGCCGGGTAGTCCGCGAACCGTTGAGCAACGAATTACGTTTCGATATTCGCTATTACCAAGTCTACACCCATAACACCGACGGATTAATTTCTGGCGTGTTACATTGGTCGCGCTATCTGGGCGATCGCCAATTTGGTTGGTTGGGAACCCGTCCCGTCTGCGATATCCTGATTAAACACGATGCTTTTACGGAAGATTACGATTTCGATGGCAAGGTGCGCTCTCCCCTCAATTTAATGTTAATGCACCTTCAGGTCATGACTGCACGTTACCGAACCGGAGACGGGACGGGAGGAACCTATGTTGGGCCTGTTAACAACTGTTCCCAAGATTCTAGCCAAGCTTTATTAGCTTGTCTGCAACAAATAGAAAGACAGGTGAGAGAACATAAAACTTTATTAGATCGATGGAGTGGCGAAAATTCCGAGCGATTGCAACGATTGAAACAATTGCTGCGACTCGGAAGGGCACTCAAAAGGAAATTGCAACCATTGAACAGATCGCACTCCGATTTGGATCGCAATGAGTTTAATTTGGGCAGCACTTTAGAAGACGAACCCCTGCGCAACCTTATTACTGGTTTGGAAAGTTGGCGAACTATGTTTCCGCGTCTTGCCAGCGATACAATCGTCAAAATCTTTTTAGATCGCGGTGCAAGCGTTTGGGTATTGCGAACGAATCAAATAGGAGGTTGCGATCGCGATATCGAACCCGTTGCACCCATGACACTTTAAAGAAATTATGAATTATGAGTTATGAATTATGAATTACAAGTTTGTTCTCGCTCTCATTCGAGTGTCAAGACTTAACCAACTATACTAATGCGCTCGCGATATCGAACCAATTGCACCTATATATGCAACCTTTCTATCAAACATCGAGCAATGCGATCCCCAGCACCGAAACTTCCCATGCGTCGCGGCCCATTTTCTTTAATTTGCTGCCAGCGATCGGGATCTTGTAATAGCGATTGTACCGCACCAGCAACTTGTTGGGGAGTTTGAACCAAGATAACCGAACACCCCAAAAGACGACTTTGCGCTTCAGCAAAGGCATAAGTAAATTGCGGCCCTTTACTTGGTATCGTAATAACAGGCTTACCCAAACCAACAAATTGTTCGGTTGCCGTTCCTGCCATTGCGATCGCGAGGTTTGCTATTTGTAAGCTATCTGAATAAGAATCAGCATTTTGAGACAGTATAAGCTGTGTATTATTTTGAGTAAATATTAGTGCGTCGGGGTCGGCAATCGGAATCTTAAAGGATTCCGAGGACTGAGAATACCAACCATACTCTTTTAAATGTTCTATGAAAGGGTCGAGATTCAAAGCAGGCGCGATCGCACCGATAAATCTAAGATTGGTTTTAATCGGCAATCGACTAGAAAAATTGGTTACATAAAATGAGGAAATGACTTCTGTTATCGCTGTCAGAATCATTTGCCAATTTCTTTCTGCTTCTGGCGATCGCGATCCTGGAAGTAACAAAATAGTAAGCGTTAATATATCTTCCTGTCCTCTGCCTTCCGACTTCCGACTTTTAACAATTCCATCCATCATCGGATTTCCCAAATCGAATGCTGGAATCGAGCATTGTTGTAAAATTGTTGTAGTGAGCGAATCTCTGGGAAATACGGCTTTGCAGCGAGGACGCGCCATCAACCAACGATCCAACGGTGAATACACCGAACCCAACCATCTTTCTAATTTAGAGGTTTGTGGCAACCATCCATCTTCGTCTCGAATATAATACTCCGATCTGGCCGTTCCAACAAAAGCATATTCAGTACCGCTCAACCAAGCAAATAATAACGGTACGACATCGCCTACTGCTAAAATTTTGCCGCCTGATTGTCCCCATTTACGGATGGCTTTGTATTGTGCTAGAGTTAGCTGCAACAATCCGCCTTTGACATCTTGTAATAGCTGTCGTCCGTCCATATAAATAAAGCCTCCCGATGGCATTTTTTGAACCTTGCCAATCGTGGGTATATTTAATTGTGCGTAGGCGTATCCTTCGCCAACTAATGGTAAAGCTGCTATTTGTATTGTCCTCGAATGACGCTGCAATTGTTCTATAATGCGAACTGCGATCGCGTCTTCTCCATGACCGTTGCTTAAAATGAGGAGTTTCATATTTCTAGACGAACGGCTAAGTAGGTTAACAGTTTTTCAAGATAACCGATCTTTGGCTCTAGTCGATCGGTCAATTTTCCGAAGATAAGGAAGATAAGCGACAACTTTTTTAGTCAAAAAAGGTTTTTTTACATAAGTTTTTTAAGATAGCCATTTTCTAACTCCGCCTTGCGCCTGACGCTTACACCATTACCTAACATACATACTTAATTTTTTCTTAAAACCCTAAACTTAGGTTGATTTAACCATCACATAAGATGAGAATGTAATTGGTTAGGGAACAACAGTGGATCGATTAGCATTACTGGTTATAGTTCGCCAAAGCAGCGATAAGCTGTCAGAACTATCTGGTCTTGCTAATTGTTTTTTTTATTGGGGAATAGGGAGTAGGGAACGTCTTTCGGAAGACAAGGAAGACAAGGAGGAAAAGGTAGAATGTTTATTCCTGAACTCCTGTAAAGACGCGATATATCGCGTCTCTACTGAACTCCCGAACTACTGAAAGAAAGCATCGGTGCGGTTCCTAAAAGTTTCTGAGTGTAAGGATGCTGTGGGTTCGTAAAGATTTGTTCTGTTTCTCCAATTTCAACAATCTTACCTGCATACATGACAGCGATGCGATCGCATAAAAATCTTGCAACCCAGAGATCGTGAGTGATAAACAAATAAGTCAGATTAAATTCTTGTTTTAACTCCAACATCAACTCAAGAACCTGAGATTGTACGCTAGCATCCAACATACTAACGGGTTCGTCACAGACGATTAATTGGGGTTGAGTAATTAAGGCACGCGCGATCGCGACTCTTTGTTGTTGTCCTCCAGATAAATCGCTAGGATAGCGATAATAATAATCCTCTACTGGGGTTAATCCTACTCGTTCGAGCATTTTTTCGACTCGTTTTTTCGCTTCGCTAGCAGTTGCTAAGCGATGAATAAACAAAGGATCGGCAATACTTTCTCCTATCGTCATCAACGGATTGAGACAAGCATGGGGATCTTGAAACACCATTGAAGGTGACGGCGTTTTTGACGCATCTGTTCGGGGGAAAGTTGAGTTAAGTCTTCGCCTTGAAATTCTACCGTCCCAGAAGTCGGACGAATTAACTGTAAAATCGTTCGAGACAGGGTACTTTTACCGCATCCCGATTCTCCGACTAGTCCTAAAATTTCTCCTGAATATAACTCAAAGTCAATCTCGTCAACTGCTTTGATAACTTTTTTCTCTTTGGAAAACCACTGTTCTAAGAGATTTCCTTCTAAGGTATAGTGTTGCTTTAAAGCTTTAACTTTTAGTAAAGGCGTTTGTTTGTTTTCGCGAGTTTCTGGCAATCCTTCTGACTCCTCCCCATGAAGATGCAAGGCAGCTTTGAGAAGCAATTGGGTGTATTCGTGTTGGGGAGCCTTAAAAATTGATTTTATCGAACCCGTTTCAACAATTTTGCCTCGATACATGACCGCAATGCGATCGCAATACTCCCCAACCATTGCCAAATCGTGAGAAATGAGCAAAAGTGCCATTTCATGTTCGTCACACAAACGAGTCAGTTCTTGCAGGATTTCGGAAGCGACAGTAACATCTAAACTAGTAGTTGGTTCGTCGGCAACGATCGCTTTAGGGTTAAGAAGTAATGCCAGCGCGATCGCAACTCTTTGCCGCATTCCCCCACTAAATTCATGGGGATACTGTCCCCAACGATTGACAGGAATTTTTACCTTTTCTAACGTCTCCAGCGCTTTTTCTTTGGCTTGGCGGCGCGATAATTGCGGTTGATGCGCTCTCAGCGTTTCGATACAATGTTCCCCAATGGTCATTAAAGGGTCTAGGCGCGTCATCGGATCTTGAAAGACTAATGCCACTACCTCACCCCGAAACTGACGCAGTTGAGTGGGATTGAAGTCAAAAACTGACTCTCCTTTATATTTAATCTTGCCTGAAAGACGCGACGCTGGGGATAGTAAGCGCATTGCCGCGCGTCCTATGGTAGATTTACCGCATCCTGACTCTCCTATTAATCCCAGTTTTTCGCCTCGGTTGAGAGCAAATGAAACATCATCAACTGCCCAATCGTTACTTCCAGGATAAGAAACCCGCAGATTTTCTACGCAGAATAAGGGTTCGGTCATTTCGAGTCATTCGTCCGAGTTTTTATGATGTATATCTTAGGACTTTTACCACCATAAAAGGAGTTCCCATTGCTAACTTATGCTCAAAATTAAGCTTTAGTTTGTAGTTGCCGAACCAAATTATCAAAAGGTTGCCAATTATCTTCGTAGGCGATTGCCTCCCAAACTGATTCAATAATTGGTCGGAGTAAAGCAGTTTTAGGATTATAAAAACTCAGGCGATCGCGAATCTTCTCCACTTCTTCCCTTGGCAATTGATTTAAAATATTATGATATAAATTACGCCAAGTGTCCCAATCGGCTTTTGGCAAATCGAGATTTTCTAAAATGAGCGAACTATCCTCGCGCCAACCATCATTAAATTGTTGCGATAACTCATAAAAGAAAGCATGATAACCTATCTTGGTTTCCTTGAGAATTTCAAGGGTTTTATTTAATAACGCTTTTCCTTCAGGGATCGATAAATCTGCAAACCCCAATTTATTCATCATCAATCGATAGTAAGTTGAAGAATAATACTCGTCAAATTGGGTTAAACTTCGCTCTAGTTCGGGAAGTGGAATTATCAGAGACAAAGGAACCCGTAACATCTCTAAATTTAACCGACAAATAGACGGTTGATTGCCATAGCTATAGCGTCCGCCACCATCGAAATAGGCGGCCGTAAATAAAGGATCGTAAGTAGGAATAAAAGCGTAGGGACCGTAATCAAAGCTTTCCCCAGTAATCGACATATTATCGGTATTGAGTACCCCATGACAGAACCCTGCTGCCATCCATTGTGCTACTAGCTTGGCTACGCGCTCAACTAATTGGGCATAAAATTCAATATAGCGATTTTCAGAATTAGCAACTTCTGGATAGTAATAATCGATAACATGGTCGAGTAAATTGTGCATTAAATCGCGACGATTGATATAGCGCAATCTCTCAAAAGTTCCAAATCGGATATGAGAACGGCTAAAACGAATCATCACTGACGAACGAGTGGGAGAAGGTTCGTCCCCCCGCCATAATGCCTCTCCCGTTTCTATTAAACTCAAACAGCGAGACGTATTAACCCCAAGAGAATGCAAGGCTTCTGCGGCTAAAACTTCTCGCACGCCTCCTTTAAGCGTTAGTCTGCCATCTCCTCCCCTCGAATAAGGCGTTCTTCCCGAACCTTTCGTGCCGAAATCGTATAATTGACCGTCCGTCCCGCGTACCTGTCCGTAGAGAAATCCCCTACCGTCGCCTAGAAAAGGATTATACTCGCCAAACTGATAGCCGTGGTAACGCAAGGCTAAAAAAGGACGAATTCCCTGAAACTTGCCAAATGCCTCGATAAAGTGAGAATCTTCAACCACTTCGGGATTCAATCCCAGCAGGGGTAATAATCCATCGTTGCGGAAGCGGAGGATGTGTTTAGGAAATTCTGCGACGGGAACTTCATCATAGTAATCATCTCCTAAAAGTTCTATTGCAGTTTCGTAATCGAGGTTTAGAAAAGGATTAGGGGTTATTTGAGTCATTTGATGAAGTGAGAAAATGGTCAATCTTTATATACCCTAACCCAAACGCGATCGCGCCTGACCAAGTGTTTTATGATTAGACTTGTAGCAGTTAGTCAGGTCGATGAAAGCTAAATTTAAGGGCGTTGCTGAAGTAGGATAGGATTTGGAAAAGTCACCCAAAGCGATCGCGTCAACCAAAAAAGGGAAAATGAGCCAAAGTCATCTTATGCAATGTCCCGAATGTAAATCTGCCCATAGGAGAATTACTTCCCGATGCCTACGAACCAGAGGCTATTCCTGAAGTTAGTGAACTCGATAAATTAGAAACTTTTGTCGGCTGTAAAAAAAACAAAATTTGGCTCCTGTCTTGGGATAGATGTTCATTTCGTTCGACTTAAGAGATGGTTATCTAAAGAAAGCTTATTCAAAGCGACGGGGTAACATTTCATGCAATTAAAACCAATCGAGCGCCAGGTTGTTGTCGTTGCTGGCGCATCTAGCGGCATTGGGCGCGAGACAGCCCTTCAGTTTGCCAAACGAGGAGCCAAGGTAGTTGTTTCCGGTCGTAGCGAATCGAAACTTGCGTCGCTGGTAGATGAAATTCGTAGTTTTGCAGGCGAGGTTGTATCCGTCATTAGCGACGTAGCAATATTCGAGCAGGTGAATGCGATCGCCGATAAAGCCATAGAAGCCTTTGGAAGGCTGGATACTTGGGTTCACGTCCCTGCCACTGCCCTCTTTGCGACCTTCGAGCAAACCACGCCAGAGGAGTTCGAGCGAATCATTGATGTCAACTTAATGGGACAGGTTTACGGCGCAATGGCAGCACTGCCACATTTACGGCGAGAAGGACCGGGGGGCTTTAATTCATATTTCCTCAATCGAGGGAAGGCGTTCCCTGCCGCTACAAAGCGCCTATTCTGCTTCCAAGCACGGAATCGAGGGATTTGTAGAGTCGCTGCGAGTCGAGTTGCAGCACGAACAAATTCCCATCAGCGTGACGAGTATAAAACCAGCCGTCATTAACACGCCTTTCTGGAACAATGCCCGAACGCGACTCGGCGTTAAGCCAGCCGGAATACCGCCCTACTACGACCCCAGATTGGTTGTCGATGCTATCCTCTATACGGCAACCCATCCCACTCGCGATTTCTTGGTCGGCGATGCAGCTAGAGCGATAGACTTATTACAGAGAACTTCCCCCGCACTCCTCGATACTTTATTAGTTCGCGTTGGTTTTCCACTTCAGAAATCGAACGAACCCAAGACCGAGGACGAAGCAAATAATCTCTACGAACCCGTTCCCGAACAAACGAGAGTAGATGGAGATTTTAGTCAACAGGTCATACCGAGTCTTTTAGATTGGGTAGATAAAAATCCGGTTGTGAAGTGGGGAGCAGTGACCAGTGTAGCTGCCTTGGGGTTGCTGGCAATGCAAGCCTTACAAAATGGAGAGCAACTGTGACAACAATCGTTGAGGATCTACGGGTCGAACTTGACGGTTTATCAATTCGATACTTTCAAGCAGGTCAAGATGGCTTTCCCCTAGTATTGCTGCACGGAACCGGAGAAAGCGCGATTGACTGGTCTTGGGTCATGCCTTCTTTGGCAGATAGCTATCGCGTTTACGCGCCCGACCTGCCAGGAAGCGGCGATAGTAGTAAACCCGCCCGCGACTATTCTCTAGAATTTTATACTCAGTTTACCGTTGATTTTTTAAAGGTATTGGGGATCGAACAAGCGGTACTGATTGGAAACTCTCTCGGCGGTCTAATCTCGCTGCGGGTTGCTTTATACTATCCCGAACGAGTCGCCGCCTTGGTATTAGTCGATAGCAGCGGACTGGGATTAGCCGTCAACCCTGCCCTATCGCATTTAACCCTGCCCTGGTATGGGGAGATTGCGATCGCAAGCGTTATAACGCCTTTTGGTGCTAGCTTTCGGGCACGAGGGCGATCGCTTTTGCTCTTTGCTAACCCTGCCGAAGTTCCTCCAATTTGGTTTGCCGAACAAGAACGTCTAGCGCTAATGCCTGGGTTTCTGGAAGCCGTCTTATCTTCGCTACGCGCTCAACTAACTCCTTTTTCACAACGCGCGCCGATGCTTGACTCACTTCCTCATTTACAGATGCCTACGCTGGTTGTTTGGGGAGAAAATGACGCGCTTTTGCCACAAGAACAAGCTTATGCTGCCGTTAAATGCCTACAGCAAGGATATTTAGTCACGATCCCCAATTGCGGTCACGTTGTGCCAGTCGAACGTCCCAAAGAATTGACGGTTGCGTTGCAGGACTTTCTGGCGAAAGTATTTGTTCTGAACGGCGCGCCAACAAATGATTAAAGTGCGATCGTTCTAATATTAGGCTATTACTTTAAAAAGCTTCAGATTGAATGTCGATCGCTGGCTGATTGATTTCTTCAGCCATGTTAATCTCTTAACAAATACGCCGAATCGCTTCTAACAATCCCCTTGCTTTATTAATCGTTTCTTCGTATTCTTTTTCCGGTTCGGAATCTGCTACTAATCCTGCTCCTGCTTGCACGGACACGAGATGCCGATTATCCTGAGTAGGACGAACGACCATCGTCCGAATCGCGATCGCGCTGTTTAACTGTCCTTCAAAATCGTAGTATCCATAAACTCCAGAATACGGGCCTCGACGTTCGGGTTCGAGTTCGTGAATAATTTCCATTGCTCGAATTTTTGGCGCGCCGCTAACCGTTCCTGCGGGAAAACAAGCTTTCATCAAATCCCAAGCCGTTTTTTGGGGAGCTAATTCGCCGACGACATTACTAACGATGTGCATGACGTGCGAATAGCGCTCGATTTTCATAAATTCGTCTACTTTAACGCTGCCTCTCTCGCATACCCTACCGAGGTCATTGCGTCCCAAATCCACCAACATGACGTGTTCGGCAATTTCTTTAGGATCTTGCAACAAGTCTTCTGCTAAAGCTTTATCTTCTGCTGCTGTCTTGCCTCTGCGTCGGGTTCCGGCAATCGGTCGCAGGGTAGCTTTAATTGCTTCTTCTTCGGTTCGTTCGGCTTTGACCATAATTTCTGGACTAGAACCGATGATTTGCCAATCTCCGAAGTTGTAATAAGACATATAAGGAGAAGGGTTAATCGTGCGCAGGGAGCGATACAGTTCAAAAGGGTTGCCGTTAAAGACTGCTTGAAGGCGTTGGGAAATGACTACTTGAAAGATATCTCCTACGCGAATGTATTCTTTTGCTTTATTGACATTTTCACAAAATTGTGCATTATCAGTATTGCTTTGATAGTTTAATTCGGGTGCTTCGCTGCGATCGCTCAAGGTTAGCGGTGTAGCTTCGATGGGTAGGGGCAATTGCAACTTGACGACTAATTTTGTGATGCGATCGCAAGCTTGTTGATAAGCTTCTTCTAAACTAACCGATTCGTCTTGTAAATCTGCATAGGCGATCGCCCAAATCTTATTTTTAACGCGATCGAAAATAATTAAATTATCAATTTGCATCCAAATCCCATCGGGCAAATCCTCCTCGGTCGCTTCATAAACGGGAACTCTCGGCTCGATCCAGCGAATCAATTCGTACCCCCATACCCCAAATAAACCGCCGATTCCTGGCGGAAGTTGAGGTAATTTAACCGGATGAATTGGTGCTATACAACGAGCAAGAATCTCAAAAGGATTTCCTTGATAAGCTTGAGACGCGCCATCTCGAAATATTTGAGTTGTTTGCTCTCCTTTTGCCTGTAGCACCCAAACCGGATCGCATCCTAAAAAACTGTAGCGTCCTAGATTTTCTCCGCCTTCTACCGATTCCAATAAAAAACTATAGGGCTGACCCGCACAAACCTTATACCATGCCGAGACAGGAGTTTCTAGGTCAGCAACCCATTCTTGATAAACCGGAATAAAATTGCCCTGTTTAGCCAGGGCACAAAACTGAGAAAAGTTAGGAAAAATCATTTTTAGTTATCAATGGTAGAGACGCGATATCTCGCGTCTGTACATCAGTTATCAGTGATGAGCGATCGGCTTTTAACTATTTGTATTTAGCACGATCGCTTCTGCTAAATGCTAACAACTATTAGCCGATCGCCACCGAATTGATTACACTTCGTATGTCGCTTTACCAGAGAATTTTATAGTTGAAGGCTCTGGATTTTTACCAATCGATCTATCTATTTTGCCAACTGTAGGACGACCTTGATTGACTTTTTCGGGGAAAACGCCATCTGCGGGGTGCAAATATTGAATTTCTCCGTTGGGATAAATGCGATAGATCTTATAACTTTCGATTTTGGGCTTAAATTTTGTCCGGAACTGGGCCCCTAGCGCCAGACATTGCTCTTTACGAGCAAGATATAAAAGATTATCTCCTTCGTTCATAATTGCTGCCCCGCCAGTAGGCATTTCAAATACCTGTTCTTTGGTGCTAGTCCAGGTAATGGCGTATTTTTCTTCAACGTCAGCTTTGGTTAACAAACCGCCCGTGCTGCCACCGAACTTAGGAGGGTTTCCAGTAAGCTCTTCTGCCATAGTAATGTTCTCTCTTGCAAAAGGTATTTTAAGGGAATCCTATCACTGAGTTCGTCTCTCGCTGGTAGCCTTGTCAAGAACTGTAACAAATGGTTTATTAGTCATTGGTCATTGGTCATTGGTTATTAGTTATTGGTGACAAAGGACAAATAACAAGTGACAAAGAACAAAGGACAAAAAACCAATTACCATTCACTCTCTTTGTTTTCTTCTCCGAGTGGTTTTTTGTTGTTTTTGGGAAGCTCGCCCGTTAGCATTTGACGATCGCGCTGTTGTAGAATCGCTTACTATCGGTACGGTAAAGTGAAATTGAGAACCGTGGTTTTTCCCTGCCGATTCTGCCCAAATTTCTCCGCCCCAACCGCTAACGATTTGGCGGCAAATCGCGAGTCCTAACCCGGTTCCTCCGACGCTGCGCCTCAGTGCGCCTTCTTCTTGATAAAAGCGATCGAAGACTCTTTCTAAGCGATTGGGTTCGATGCCTCGACCCGTATCGGCAACTGTCACCTCTAGGTTTAGAGTATTATTACGATTGACTGAAATGGTTACTTCGCCATTCACATCGGTAAATTTACAAGCATTATCAAGTAATTTTGTCAACAACTCAACTAACCATTCTCCATCGGCTTGTACGAAAGGTAGCTCGGAGGAAACGAAATGATGAATTTTTGGGAGATTATTTTTGGCGTTACGCGCATTAATGTGACTGAGGGCTAATTCTACGCATTCTTCAATGGATACGGGTTCTGGATGCCATTGTACGCGACCGCTTTCTAGCTTTGAAAGGGTGAGAAAGTCTTGGATGAGTTTGCGCATTCGTTCGGCATCCACCAGCGCCGTGTTGAGCATGACTTGACGGAGTTCTGGGGACATATCTGGCTCGCTAGCAAGGCTTTCTAGGCAAACTTGGATAGTGGATAGGGGGGTACGCAGTTCGTGTCCGGTGATGGCGACTAAATTAGAGCGAGTGCGATCGAGCGCTTCTAGTTGTTCGTTAAGATCCTGTAAGCTAGCATAAGCTTCAGCTTGAATGAGAGTAACGCCAACTTGGGTCGCGATCGCATCTACGAGGGCAATATCTTCGCTTTTCCAGGCTGAGGGAGTGGGGCCGCAATGGTGTAACTCGACCATTCCCAGCAATCTGCCTTGATAGAGAATCGGAACTAACAGCCAAGAAAAGATCGAACAATTAGTAACGATCTTTTGTAAAGATACATCGGAAGGATTTGGATTCGCTCGCTCGGTAATGCGAGGATCGTGAAAAGCATCGTCGATGCTAATCGATTCTCTTAATTTCAAAACGTCTTGAAATAGCGGATTATTTTTGAGCGGCCAAGTTTGTCCTTTAATTGAAGGAATACCTTGATTTAAAAATTCGTGTTCTATTTTGGCAGTAACATCCGATTCTTCACAGCGATAGATTAGACATCGACAGACCTCCAATCCTTCGCCTAGTTTTTGAACGGCGACTTGTAAGATTTCCTGGGGGTCGAGGGAACGGCGAATGGCTGCCGTCACTGAGTTGATCAGTCTTTCTTTATGTTCTTTGAGCGCTAGAGAATAATTAGCTTTGATTAATTTATATTGCCCTGCTTGTAAATACGCGACTAGTCGCTGAACGAAAGGATCTGCCTGTAAGCTAAATTCTGACTTTTGTTCTAGTGCAAGGTTTTGCACTCCTAATTCTGAGTTTAGATACAAATTTCGCGCTTGTTCAATTTTTTGAGCCAGTTCGGGGCGATATTCTAAAATCCTCTCAAGTAAGATAGCTGCCGCTTGTTGGCTGACCTGGCGATCGAAAGTCCAAATTCCTTCAAAACGACGGCTGTTGTCCTTCGCCGAACTTCCATTTTCTTCATTGAGTGTAACTGTTCGCTCTCGACAGATCAAACAACTAGAATACTGTTCCCCAAGAATAACTAAATGCCATTCTTGGGCTAAACTATCGCCTGGTTCAAAGGCAATGGTTTCGTAAAGTCCAGAACCGTTTTTAAAATCCGTTTCTGGTGCGGCAAGGACGTAGACCCAATCGGTTTTTTGGGCGATGCGTCGATAGCGATGAGCTTCTTGGCGATAGAAACGCTCTCGTTGAAAGCTAGCAATAACTAGAGGGCGATCGCCTCCTAATAGTATTCGATCTTCCATAGCGTGGGAAAGCGCCGTCAAGGAAGCTTTGAAATACATCTGGGGTCGCCAACTAGGAATGGCTTGCAGCAGTTCTACCAATACAGATTTTTGGAGGCTCATCAAGCGTTTTTGCTTTTGCGACTATGGCTGTCAATAGAGAAATTAACAGACAATATCCTTTGGTTATTTTAGGCGATCGCGGCGATCGCTTGCTTGTTTTAGTTCTCTATGAACATCCTACAAAAACAGCTAGCTCTTAAGCATTTTTTTTACAAGTCTTTCTTCCCAGTATTCTGGGTGAATAGCGATCGGGATTGTTTACTAATTGTTATATTTATTTCCCGCTCTTCCTGTCACCAATATTTCAGTGTCTCAATATCCTAGTTCCCAATCACGAATCTAAGCATCTTGGGGATTAAGTTGTATTTAGTCCACACGAACGGAATTAGGGGTTCAAAAACGAGCCATCGGGGACGAGTTAACCTTGCAAACCATTTAACATCGCGCGGCGCGATCGCAAAACTCAAAATTGCTACTAAAAAAGTTACAGTTCCAATGACCATCCAGGATTGAATCATATCCTTTCCTCAATTACTTGCGTTTTGTCAATTTTGACAATTGAAGATGCGAGTTTCATCAGTCGTTAGATGGCTTTAAAGGAGTTTGATAAGGTGAGAATTTTCGTGCTGAAGGGTTGTTAAAACCTCTTGTAAGGTGCGATCGTGCAGCCATCCAACAAAACCGCCCCAGAGATAGTCTTCTTTGCCTGCACCCACAAAAACGTGCTGAATTTGCAGAGAATTTTTCCAGGTACGAAGTGTAATTCCGCCTTTAAAAGTCAAATAAGTCTGGGCGCGATGGAAACCCCGCCGATGTCCATCTGTCATTCCTGGGATCGATCGCAAACGTTCGATTAACATACTGGCAAAATCGGGTTCTGTCATGGTTGAAATCGCCCGATTCGCCCAAAAATCTTGAATAATCTCGATCGCGGCGAAATGATTTTTTAAAGCGGCGTGAGAGATTCCTGGCAACAAAACGAACTTTGCCCCCTCGAATCTAGTGCTTTCTATCGTAATCGTGCCATCGCTACCATTATCGATATCGCCTGCAATAATTAAAGTAGGAATTTCTCTAGCGAGGCGTTGAGCGATCGTGCGTCGATTGATGCCCAAATCTCGTGCGATTCCAATTCCAATTCCTAAAGGATCGATAAAGCGAGCGAGATCGGCTCCTCCAATGGGAGAACCAATTAATACAAACGATTCTATTTTCTCTCGCAATTGCGGCTGGCGATCGAGAACTTCGAGCCAAATCAAACCGCCCATCGAATGACCGATAATTCTAATGGGTATGTTGGGATATCGTTTAACCGTCTCAATTGCTATTCTCTCGACTTGTCGAACGAGCGGTTCAATCCATAACCAAGTTTGAAAATAACCCAGATCGGGACTGATAACGAGAGTATTCGGGGTAGCTAAAGTTTGTGCTAATTGTGCGATCGCGTGGTTAGTATCCGCCCATCCATGTTGGGCAAACAGGATAAAATCTGGAGATACAGAAGATTTGAGCGATAATACCATAACACCATGCGATCGCGAGGATAAGACTATTATCCAAGTTGCTACAAGCGTTGGGTTAAGTTATCAGTCCAGTTACGCGATCGGCACATAAAAATAATGAATTATGAATTCTGAATTTTAGGAATTCACGAGGAAGGTAGTTCAGGATAAAATATTTTCCCTTGTCTACCTTGTCCTCCTTGTCTACCTTGTCTCCCAGTCCCCCAGTCCCCCAGTCTCCCAGTCTCCCTTGTCCCCCTTGTCCCTATTTATGTCGGATATGTTCGTAAATGGCCATATATTTATCGCCGGGATTGTTCCATGAATAATCGTATGCCATTCCTTGAATGGCAAGTTGACGGAAATCTTTAGGGGATTTGTACCATAAATCGAGCGATCGCCCTAATGCCGATTCTAAAGCATTAGAATCTAGCTGAAAGAAAACAAAACCATTGCGTTCTTCGGGGAGATGGGAATCATCATAGTTATAGTCAAAAACTGTATCGATCAAGCCACCAACCCCTCTAACAACGGGGACAGTCCCGTATCTCAACCCAATCATTTGCGTTAACCCACAGGGTTCGTAATTGCTAGGGACGACAATTATATCGGCGGCGGCATAGATCAGATGAGCGAGTTCTTCGTTAAAACTGAGTTCGATATGACAATCTGGGTTATTGTTTAAGTGAGATTTTTCATGCCAGAACCAAGAACCGATAGCTGGTTCGGTAGGCGAACCCAATAAAACAAATTGCGCTCCTCGATTGAGCGAGTAATAAATAGAGTGATGAACTAGATGAACGCCTTTTTGATCGTCGAGACGACCGACATAGCAAATCAACGGTTTATCGGCATCGCGTAATAAAAGTCTCTCGCGCAATGCTTTTTTATTGATGGCTTTTTCTGCAAAGTTATCGGCGCTGTAGTGAGCGGCAATGTAGGGATCTATTTCTGGATTCCACACATGATAATCAAGCCCATTGAGAATTCCGCCAAATTTATCTTGGTGGAGTTCTAGGGTGTGACCTAAACCACAACTAATATCGCTAAAGCGAGCTTCCCAGGCGTGATGGGGCGAAACAGTATTAACGTAATTTGAATAAACGATGCCTCCTTTCATAAAGTTAATCGCCGTATCATTAAAGTTATCTCGCAGGCGATCGTAATTGTAATAATAGAGGTCGTTATTTAATCCCGTTCCCCAAAGAGCGTCTGCTCCTGCAATTCCTTGATGTTTAAAGTTATGGATGGTGTAACAAACTCGTTGATTTGTCATTCCGTGCCATTTGTACATCTCAAAAAGCATGACTGGTATTAATCCCGTTTGCCAGTCATGACAATGGATGATATCGGGACGCTTGTTGCTGACAAAAAGAAATTCCAACGCAGCTTTGCTGAAAAAGGCAAAGCGCATATAATCGTCCAAACCCCCATAATAATAGCCTTGGTTGAAGAAATTATCGCTAGAGTGAGGTTGAATAAAGAAACAAAGTCTTCCATGTACCCAACCGCAGAATACCGAACAGTGAACGGAACCACCATACCAAGGCACATATAAATCTCGATAAGCGTCGTGCAGTCCCCAAATCTGGTCGTATCTCATGCAATCGTACATAGGGAGAATAATTTCGACGGTGTTACCGCGAATCTCTAGTTCTCTACTGAGTCCGTAAACAACATCGCCTAGCCCTCCAGCTTTAATGACGGGGGCGCATTCAGAAGCAATTTGGACTATATACATTTGTTCTCCCAATTTTTTAATTAAAAATTAACTTTTATCTTTACAAAAGTATATATGCTTCTGTCAGCGATCGCGTAGCGTTACTTTGCAAATGCTTATCGATCTTGCTGTTAATAAATAACTCGTAGCAAGACAAAGATCTCAATGCTAGAATAAAAAAGTTAATTGAGAGTAGTATCGGTAGCAGAGTTTGTTATTAGTATTGACTGGTTTTTCCCGTTTGGTATTGGCAGGATTCGCTCCGAAATCTCAATCCCTACACCTTGTCTGAATTTTAGGAGACGATCTCATATGTCAATTTATGTCGGTAATCTATCTTATGAGGTTACAGAAACAGAACTTAATTCTGTATTTGCAGAATATGGTGCTGTTAAACGAGTTCATCTTCCTACCGATCGCGAAACGGGTCGTATGCGCGGCTTTGCTTTTGTCGAAATGGGAACCCCAGCCGAGGAAGCAGCAGCTATTGAAGCGCTTGATGGGGCAGAATGGTATGGTCGCGAGTTAAAAGTCAATCAAGCTAAACCTCGCGAAAACCGCGACAACAACAAAAGATCTTTTGGTGGCGGCGGTCGCAGAAACAACAGTTATTCAGCGAGATATTAAGCTAGAAACCGACTTAATAGTCTTTTGATATTTTCTTGACGATGCTGGAGTGGAGAAATTAATTATCTTCACTCTTTTTTTTTGATGGGTTATTAACAAATGACACGAAATCCCCGTCTATTTAAAGCGGGGATAAGTTAACCTTATAAATCTTCTTTTAATAACCATAATCCAGCAAAAGACTCAGATTCTGGATTCGATTGAATGGCGAGAAAGTGAACTTGTTGGGATTGTTTTTTCGCTTCCTCAAATCCTTTTGCTTCTTTAAGCGATTGAGAACCGACGACATTAGCTATAATCCAGCTATCGCTAGCTCCCGTTTCTAAACGTAAGATTGGCTTAGAACCTTCTTCAAATTTGAGATAACCTAATTCTAAACCCGACATCCAACCCGCTAAAGGAAGCGCCCTAGATGAAAAAATAATGAAACCTGGAATTTTCATCTGAGGCGTTATATCCGCTAAAGAAAGAGGAAAGGCTTCTTTAAAACCAATTTCCCATTCGTTCATCTCTTCAAAAGCCGCAGCTTCTAGACTAACAAAGGCCCATTTATCGCCTTTATCGCCTCTGACAGCATCGGGTAAAGGAATGGCATTGAGAGGAGGATACTGCACGGAAGTAGATTTAGCGGCTACTTCGTCGTATCCAGGTTGATTGGGATAAAAATCCTTTTCTCGTTGTGCTAGCAAACAATTGAGGGCATAGGTGCGGCGGCTAGGAGAGGCGGGAATATCAGAGTCTTCGCAGGCTTTGACAATCATGTTATTCATCTGACGGCGGAAGAAACGGATTTTTTGGGGGTTCTCCGGCTGCGGCGATCGCTTTTTGAATGGCTTCTTGCAACCATAGGGAATTAACTGAGGTATTCGCACAAAATTGCGAATACACAAACAACGAATCGGGCGATCGCGATATATCGGTAGGAGTCTCGCAAATCAAAACTTCCCACTGTTTCTTTTTGTTTTCATCTAAGATCGGACGCGAATAAAAATCTAATTCCCAAATCATAAGTTTAAAGTTCAAAATTCAAAGTTCAAAGTTCTTATGCCCGATCTCATACCGCTTTGCATATCTTATAAATCGGTCGTTTCTGAGATTTATGGTTGGTTCGCATTATCAATTGGGCTAACAAACCAAAGCTAAACAAATTGTACGCCACTTAAAAATAGTAACATCGCTAACGCGCCAGGGCAGGCAAAAATTGCTGTAACTCTCAGACCGATATTTTTGATTGGGTGAAGCGGATGGTTCTGAAATAGTTCTGTAGAATAATATAAAGAAGCAAAAAGTGCGATCGCCTCAATTTGACATAACATTTAAAAAAATTTTTAACGTGTGGCATAGTGTAATTCTTCGCCTTTTGTCGTGGACGCAACTACAATCGTTTTCATAATCGTTATTGGTTTAGTTATCGCGTGTCTACTGTGGTGGATCGAGCATAAACGGCAAGAAGCTCGGCGAGAAGCTTATCGTGTCTGGGCACAGTTACATAATTGGAGTTACGATTTTCACCGCGATCGCGAAACCTATCGTTACTATTCTTTCCTCAATCGATTGCAACAGGGAGCGAACCGATATGCCTTCGACATTCTCGAAGGTACATGGGGCGGATACCCAGCAGAAGCTTTCAATTTTCATTATGAAACCTATAGCACAAGCTCCAGCGGATACGGTTCGACTACGACTACTCATCATCATTATTTTGGAGTCGTTATAATTCAAATCGAGCGTTCTTTTCCAGAGTTAATGATATTTCCACAAAATCTTTTCGGAAAAATTGGCAGCGCTCTGGGTTTTGGAGGTATCGAATTTGAATCTGTAGAATTTTCAAACAACTTTACCGTTCGATGCAGTAATAAAAAATTTGCTTGGGATTTCTGTCATCCGAGAATGATGGACTATCTTCTCTCAGGAGGGGACATTTTTTTGGAGTTAGAAGACAATATTCTTGTTCTTTACAAAATGAGAGGGAAAATGAAACCGGATGAGGTTGAGGAATACCTTATCGAACTTTGTGAGTTGCGCAAGCTAATGCCGGAATACTTATTCAGGATCTAAGGAATGAATTATATCATTTTAGGCGTTATCGTTTTTTTTGCACTATTGTTCATCGCACTCTACAACAATCTGATTTCTATCAAAAATCAGTGTGATGAAGCTTGGTCAAATGTGGATACCGAACTTAAACGTCGATATGACCTCATTCCTAACTTAATTTCAGTGGTTAAAGGATACGCTGCTTATGAGAAATCGCTACTTGAGGAACTTGTCAGGCTTCGGGAGAAAGCTTTCAATAACCAGGGTTCAATTGCATCTCAAGCCGAGGATGAGACGGCTTTGCAGATAGCGCTGGATAAGTTAATGATACGTCTTGAGACCTATCCCGATCTTAAAGCTTCCCGAAACTTTCTGGAATTGCAAAAGGAGTTAGCCAACACAGAAAACAGGATTCAAGCGGCTTTGCGTTTTTATAATGGTAATGTACGCGAAAATAATAACAAAATTCAACAATTTCCATCAAATCTTGTTGCTAGTCTGTTTGATTTTGGAAGACGAGATTTTTTCAAGCTCAACAATAAAGAAGCTAAATTTCCTCCAGTAATTAAGTTTTAATACTTCTCACACTTATCAAAAATAGTTTGGCGCTAGCGGGACTCGGATTTTTTCTCGTTATCTTGTCTGTCGAAACCATAACAGTCTCGCACTAAGTATAACGGGCGTTGCTTCACCTCGTCATAGACGCGACCGAGATATTCTCCGATAAATCCTAAGCTAAGCATTTGCACGCCGCCAAGAAATAGCACGGCTACCATAATTGACGCATAACCAGGCACATCGATCCCAAAAATCAGGGTACGAATGACTAAAAAACTAGCGTAGACAAAAGAGACGAGAGAAATAACTAAACCAACGTAACTCCAAATTTTGAGCGGTGCAAAACTAAATGAAGTAATGCCTTCTAAAGCAAAGTTCCAGAGTTTCCAATAATTCCATTTAGTATTGCCTTGATAGCGGGGGTCGCGATCGTATTCGATCGCGCTTTGTTGGTATCCGACCCAAGCAAACAACCCTTTCATAAAACGCCGTCTCTCTGGCAATTGTTTGAGTGCTTCTACGACTTGACGATCTAATAAGCGAAAATCCCCCGTATCTTGAGGAATAGTGATGTTAGTCATCGCAGAAATGACGCGATAAAAAGCTCCGGCGGTTAGACGTTTGAACCAGGTTTCGCCTTTGCGGGAGCGACGCACGGCATAAACTACATCATAACCTTCGCGCCATTTGGCTAATAGTTGCTCGATTAATTCTGGCGGATCTTGCAAGTCGGCATCGATTGGCACGACAGCCGCACCTATAGTGTAGTCTATCCCCGCCGAGAGTGCGATTTCTTTGCCAAAGTTACGAGAGAAGTTAACGATTTTAATGGTAGGGTTGCGATGGTGGTATTCGATTAAACGTTTGAGGGTGTTATCGACACTGCCATCGTTGACGCAAATAATTTCATATTCTAAATTGAGGCGAGCGAGTACGGCAGTTAATCGCTCGAACAGGTAGTCAAGATTGGGTTCTTCGTTGTAGCATGGCACGACTACGGAAAGTTCTACATCGTTGGGAGGCATTTTTTAATCCTTGCTACCGATACTAGCTCTGAAATTATTATCGAAGATTTGGGACTAAAACCCTTTCTTTTAGCAACGCGGCAAGGTATCTAATCTAAGGGGACTCGTGCGTTTAGACTGAGGATTGTCAACCAACCACGTCTCGCACTCGATAGATCGGTCGTTTTTGCGATTCATGGTAAGTTCGCATCATTAATTCTGCTAGCAGACCAAAGCTAAATAATTGTACGCCTGTCAAAAAGAGTAAAACGGCTAAAATGAGTAGGGGTCTATTGCCGATACTTTGACCCAGACCGAGTTTTAGGAAAGTTAAATAAGCTCCCAAAACTATGCCCAAAAGCATAGAAATCATCCCCAATAATCCAAATCCGTGCATCGGTTTGGTAAGAAACTTTTTCATGAAATAGATGGTTAACAAATCCATTAAAACTCGAAAGGTGCGTCCAAGACCGTATTTACTTTTTCCAAAACGGCGAGCATGGTGACGAACTGGCAATTCTGTAATTTTAGCTCCTTCTATATAAGCTAATGCCGGAAGAAAGCGATGTAACTCTCCATAAAGATTCATATCGGCTACTAATTCTGCCCGATAAGCTTTTAGAGAACATCCATAATCGTGCAATTTTACTTCGGTTACTTTGCCAATTAACCAGTTAGCAATTTTAGAAGGTAGCAGTCGCGTAACGGCATCATCCTGTCTTTGTTTGCGCCAACCGCTGACTAGATCGTATCCTTCATCTAATTTAGCCATAAGTTCGGGGATATCGGCCGGATCGTTCTGCAAATCTCCATCGAGGGTAACAATCGTTCGACCTTTAGCATATTGAAATCCAGCAGCCATTGCTGGTGTTTGTCCGTAGTTGCGTCGTAATAGGACTGCTCTCAGGTCGTTACGTTCTTTTGCTAGCTGACGCAGTTTCTCTGTCGAACCATCACTCGAACCATCATCTACACAGATAATTTCATAATTTAATTGATTTGATTGGAGAGTAAGGGCGATCGCATCGATTAAATGAGATAAGCTTTCTACTTCGTTATAGATGGGAACGACTATTGATATTTCAGGAAAAGTAGAGATGATTTCCGAACTTTGAAGAATATTTGATGATAAGGAATCGTTCATTTTTTTAGAGAGATTTAATGTTAATGGTTTTGTAATAAGTTGTCACGCTTTATCAATTATTTGTTAAAACAAGTCAACAGGTAACAACAAAGCGATTGATGTTTAATGAGTCTTCGCTTAACAAAACTTAATTTCTTTTTTAATCAATTCGATATACGTAAGCAGAGGGAATTTCCATAAATAAACTAGATTTTTGCTCGAATGGTTGAGTTTTGTAAGCGGCAAACACTGGCGCTAGATTTTCTCCTGATGGATCGAATTTAAAAGCAATTTTTGGATAAATATGATAGTTTCCTGGCTGACACAATTCGGCTAATTGAATACCCTTTTTAACAATATATTTGTCTAAATATTTATAGGGATGATGGCGAACTCTTCGCCCTCTGTATCTTGGATCGCAAATAGTAGATCGTTCGGGCAATTGAGCAAGAATTGCGATCGCATCGTCGGTTGATAACATTTTCAATGAACCATATTTGGTTGATAAATATTGGGAGTTGTGAATCAGGTTTGAGAAACAGGAAAATCCGATTAAGATCGTTAGCGCGATCGCTAATATTCTATTTTTTGTTTCAGATAAATTGCAAGCTTCTAAACCTATAATTGTCAAAATTATAGGAGCAAATAAAATAATCAATTTATAATAGGTTAAATAGGCTCCTGTATAATTTGAGGCAATGCCTAAATAGACAAACCAAGTAAATATCAAAAATGAAAAGATAATTCTATTGCCTTTAAATTTAAATATCGCAAAACCCAAAACAAATACTAAAAAACTAAACGATAGAATTGTATAAAATGACGAGCCTCCTATAAAATAAGCTTGTCGCCCTAATTCCAAGTAATTAAAAATGCCTCTACCTAATTTTTCCAAAGGAGAATAGTCCGATGCTTTTTGTCCTGAGTTAAGAACCGTTTGAACAATTCTTTTACTATTTAAAAAATTACGGCTGATTTCTCCTCTCCAATAGGGAAATAAAGCTATATTGGCTACTAGTAATGAAAGGGCAGGATATAAAATTTTTTTTAAATCCCGAAAATTCTTGTAGATATAAAAAATACAACTTGCCCCAAATACTATCGGCATAACAAATAAAGTAGTAGAGTGCAAGCTAACTAAAATCGCTAAAACAAGACCATAGGTAAACCAACATACTCCTTGAAGAAAATTAGAGATTTTAGCTTCTAGTTGATATTTATAAAGCAATGTAAAGCCTATTAAAAAAAAAGGGGATTGGGCTAGGATTCCATTGAAAAGTACTGAGAAAGATATCAACGAATAATAAACTATACCAAAAACCTGCAAGACTGGATAAGAAAAGACGCTTTGAAGGCTCGGTTTTGTCTAGGAGTTGATAGACTAAATAAATAAATAGAGGGATTGATAAAAAGAAAATAAAGCATTAGGTAAAGCTTGAAAAACTGGATTTGCTCCCAAGATAGTAAAAGGAAAAACCAAGTAATAATATAGAGGAGGTAAGTGATATACCGCCCCTTTAGAAGACTCAGGGCCAAGAATCGGCAAATTTCCTTGCCACATATTCATGTATAAGAAAGCATCTCTAACTTGATCGGGTGCGCCTCCTATATCAAATGTGGTGTAAGTAAAAACGCTAACTAATCGACTGAAAAAACCAAATCCTAAAGCAGCTACAATTAAAATGTAAGCTGGCAAGTATGTCTTGTTTGTTTTAAGATTTGCGCTTATTTCTTTAATTGGAACAGTTACTCGATTCATGATTTCTCTTGCCCTCTAATTAAAAAAGCATAAGCATTGCGACTTAACTTGGAGATGATAGGAAGATCGAATCCTATTGCTAGAGGATACAAAAGAGGTAGAGACAAACAGATTTTTTTGAAGGCTAAAAATCCCCTGCGCATTGATTCGTCAGCTAAAACAATATTAATTTCTTGTTTGAATTCTTCAAGAGAAATATCTGAATAAGTTTCAGATAGTTGTTGCCATCGGTCTTTTACATCGCTAAAAGTAAGACGATTAAAAGAGTCGAGATAGCAAAAGATTGTCATTAAACGTAAGTGGTTAGAATTTTGAGGATCGTAGAGGACTTCTATTACTTTTTTAGAATTGGAGGCGTTTTTACCAGAGGAAATCGACTTGGCGATCGCCGCCCACGGAATAAAAACCGAATAGCTGGGAAAGTATTTAAGAAAAGGGGCTTTTTGGGCAATATAAATTCCAGTATGAAAGGAAATTCCCATCGGAATAAACAACCAAACTAATTTAGGAAATATTAACACCAAAAAGAAAGCTACTTCAAATATAATTGCTGCCCAAGAAGACAATACAGCCAAAGTATGTTGTTTAGCAAACCAGATTCCAAAACTTCTGTCCCAAATCAAACCATCTTGCCACAAATAATATTGCAGAGTGTATCCATTCATCCAATCTAGTCCGCTTTTAAACAGCTTACTCAATCCTGAATCTAGATAAACAATGGCAAAAATCCACTGAATGACTAAAAGCGGCCATCTGGCAAAGGGGCTATTTTCCTCTTTGAGATCGAAGGTTTCAAAGTGTTCGCGATCGCGATTGAATTTGATTCGACGGCGCAGATCGTCTATTGATAAAACGCTTCCCGATGGACTAATTGCAATGACGATTAAAGATATCATCACTAAAGCTTCTGAGTGATGAAAATCTCTGAAGGAATAAAGATAAGCTTGAATAAAAATATTGCCAAGTGCAAACAGAATTAAACTAAAATTTGTGAGAAATCCAAATAGTCCTAAAATACCTGCAACGATTGTTAATCCAAAAACAGTTCCTGTATAGAATAGAGGTGGACGATAATCTGCCCCAAATGGCAACAATAACAATTGTAGAACAGGTAGAGGCTCATAAAGGAAATTAGGTAAATTAGAATATTCTACTAAATGTCCCCAAAAATTATTAGTAACAAAACGAATGAGTTGAAACCCAACTATTAAAATACGGCAAATTGCCAAATCGAAGAAAGGAGCAGGATTAAACCAATAGTTATTCCACCAGGAAAAAGGAGTTTTTATTAATTTCTGTAAGTTCACTATTTTTTCTCCTCCAAGCTATTTACTTTAAAATCTGTTACTACTTTGGGTTTTCCTGGTTCGACTCCTTCTTTGGTGAGAATTAAAGGGTGATTTTCTAAACGAACGCCAATCAATTTTTTGTTATTTCGACTTTCGTAAAGCTGAATAAAGTTTTTAATATCTTGGCGATCGTTTTTGCGCAACGCTTCTTTAAACCCATACATAAAAATCCAGTAATTGAGTCCTAAATCTTCTGCTTGAATGCGAACTTCTGTTGAATCTGGCAAAATTCCCAAAATTACATATTGTTTGATATCATCTCCTAAATAATTAGGATAGCTATACATCGGATAATCTATAAAAGGCCACAAAAATGGTTTTTCAGGGGCTTTGAGTAGTCTATGAAGGGCTTGCAAACTTCTATATTTTGGCCAAAAGTCTCTTAGATGTTTAGCTGTATATAGCTGAAGACCAATAACTCCTAAAATTGCCAAAGAAGCAAGAAATAATCCTAAATTTTGTCGTTCGCTCTTAACTATTTTTACCATAACTAATTGACTATTTTATCTTATACACTTAAAAGTATTTTGCTCAAGTCGTAGGAGCTTTAAACCAAAAAATGATTAGTGTAAGAAGGCTAAGAAAACTAAATAGCATTCCTATTTTAAAAGCATTAGTCCAAAGATAACGTAGTTGTACGGTATGAGAACCTGGGTCTAATTTGAATTCAATGGTTCCATCATCAGCAACAGCGATCGCGTGAGGTTTTTCATTCACATATAGATGCCAAGCAGGATAGTAATAAGTTCGGATTTTTAGAAGAGATTTTTCGGTTGCTGATATATTAAATACTCGATTGTAGCTATCCCATTGGTCGATTTGCATCGATGCTTTTCCACTTATTAAAGAAAGAGGTGGTTGTCCGGGCAAGGGATCTGGAACTGCTTTACCATTAGATTTTAGAGGGAGATATTCAATTTTTCCTGGCGATTTATTGCTGTAGGGATCGTTCAAAATTAGACCAAGCGCATTGTGGCGATTGTATGGTTGATATTGAGGTTTTTTAATAGTCGTTGAGATAAGATTGCCTGGATTATTAAATCCAGGAAGACTGCTAGATAGTTCGTATGAATATTTGGCATTGACTAAAAAAATAGCGATCGTTGCCAATGAAAATATAAATTTTAAAGATGACTTATTCTGGATAATAGTGGTAATAGCGATCGCAAATAGGGCAGATCTTCCAAAAGAAAGCAAACCTAATAACCTCCAAGGAAACTGAACCATTTGCAAGGTTTTGCTAGATTGCCAAATCAAAATAGAGGGATAAGTCATAAGAAATAATACAATCGTTAGAAATACAACCCAATAACTAGCCTTTTTGAGTTCGTTGGCATTCTGACGATAGCCAATAAATATTATTGTTGTTAAAACGATTAATATTAAAAGTTCTTGTAGAAAAATAGGCTGTATGTAATTATGAAGAACTACATTAATTCCTTTAATTGATGTCCCAATAAGATTAGCTCGATATCCTCCGCTAACGTTTCTCATGCTATCAATATTAACCAGCTTTTTTTCTAACAATGCAGGGAGTAAATAAAATGATATCGTGCCTAAACCAACGATCGCAGAACAAAGAGTCGTGACAACCGCTTTCCAAGAATGTCTAAAAAGAAGAAAGCATAAAGTATAGCCAAGCCAAAAAATTAGATAAACTAACAAGCTAGGCATATGAGTTAAAGCTAAAATACCAAAAAAAATGGCTAGGATTACTCGCCATCTCGGTTGTGCGATCGCCTTGTCGGTTAACAAAAGACCGAGAGGAATCCAAATCAAAGCAAAAGCTTCTGCTAAAGCGCCTCTCGTATAAATATTAAGCACTAGATAAGGAGATGTCATATAAGCTAATGCGCCCAGATACGACGTTATTTTTCCCCATTTAGTACGACCATAAAGATAAAAACTAAAACCCGATCCTAAAGATGCTAATAAAAAAAGAGTAGCAATAGTTTTTTGAATATCTAATCCACTCAATCTCAAAAATGAGCCTAAATAATAAACGAGAGGCGGATAAAAAACAAAATCTGGGCTACCATAGCCATAATTAGTACCAGCTAACCATCGCGGATACCAAATTCCTTCAGCAATTTGTTTAGAAAAATGTTGCAACCACATAATATGAGTTGCAATATCATGGGACTGAAAAATAACGCCATTACGAAACATATAAGCTTGAATAGCTGCCGCTGCTATTACTAAAGCAATAATTCCCACTACATCGATTAAATACGATCGCACGTTTAAAGAAATAGATGGTGAATTATCTGAATTGCGAATCATAATAGTCAGTTATTTCCCAAAGTTTTTAAGCTATTTATCCTGCGATTTGATAACTTTCCAAAGTCGAGGATTTCTCTCTGAAAGATCGTAAATAGGTTTGAGAGAATCATTCTGTACGTTTTCTACCCAGTCTTTTAATGCTTGATGGGGTCGATATAAAAACACATCGCTAAACCCATCAGGAATGTTTTGAGGAACTTTAGGTTCGATGACAAATAAAATTCCTACTTTCTTATCAAAAGGACGACAGACGGGTACGACTCGACCAACAGCCCCTCCTTTGCCCCAAAGAACGGTAGAAGGAACCGAGTACAATACGAGTGGGCGATCGCTGCTATTAACGATTTTGGCGATCGGGTTGATGTGATAGTTTTCTCCTTTACTCCACCAGCTATCTGCCTCAGTCGCAAGGACGCTAGAGAAAATCCCCAGAGAGATAAGGATTATTAAGATAATTTGCCAGAGTTTCTGTTGCCAAACTTTAAGAGAAAAATCGCCAATTTTAGCGGCCAGCAAGTGCGCTACTGCTAGTTGAAATCCTAACAAGCAAGGGATTGTATACCGAGTCACCGTGGATCGCTGCCCTCCCTTGAGGATATCGGGTACGATTAGGGCTAATGCCATCAACCCTATTAATGTCGCGATAAACAACCAAACTCGTTCGGGTGTGTTACGCCAGAGAAAATAAAGCGAATATCCTACTAAAACGATTATGGGGATGATGAGAACATAGATAAGCGCTTTATCGGGACTCAAGAGATATTTACAGTCCGAACTTCCTGAAGGCAAACACCAACCGCGATCGAGATCGAAAAAGGCGCGACTGATACTCAGAAACCAAGATCCAATTAAAGTTGCCCAGGGAACTTTTTGGAATACCCAACCCATTTGTTTATCCAGGGGAGGCGGCGCGGTAAGGATATTAATAATCCAAGGCAAAAAGGCAATTATTCCGGCAAAAGATGCTATAAAATAAGAAATAAGCGTTTTATTCGGTCTAAATCTTTCTCGAATGACGAGGTAGAGTCCGTGAGAACAAGCGACTACGGCAAAGAACAAGTGGGTGTAAAGTCCGATCGCTACGGTAAGGGCATAAATTCCCCAACTTGCCGCTGTTTTGGCTCGTATCGCTCGCAAAAGAGCCGCACTTGCGAGTAAAATCGTCACAGTTAATAAACTGTAGGGTCGTGCTTCCTGGGCATAAAGGACTTGAAACGGAGAAATGGCAACAGTCGCGATCGCAATCCATCCCGTCAAGGGCGATTCAAATAATTCTAGACACAGCCAATAAAGGCATGGAAAGGTCAATAAACTAATAACTGCCGACCAACTTCTAATACCCGCTACCGAACTACCAAACCACTGCGCCCAGACTCTTAAGGATAGGTAATAAAGGGGTGCGTGTTCGGTGTTCCCCGAAACAATTTTAACCGTATCGTTCCAAGTTTTTTGAGGACTGGGGGCTTGATATTTGAGTAAGTCTTCGGAAGTAACGACTTTCCCAGAAAAAATATCTTGAATAAATTCTTTTTCTGTATAGCCAAAAATACGTAAGGATGTATGAGTTTCATCTAGCCAATAAACTTTGCGATCGAGATTAGCAAAGCGGAAGAAAATTCCTAAAACCAATAAGATGACGATTGAAAATCTTAACCATCCTTTAGGTAGCGCTAAATTCTGTAGCAAATTATACTTCATGGAATGTTAATAAATGCTTTTGATTACAAGGAATTTGGCTATTCTTTTCCAGATTTATTTTTAGTTTGTTTTTTAGTTTGCTTGTTTTTAATCTCTCGAACTAACTGACCGTCAGGACTATTTTTGAGCCATTTTTCGCGATCGCTACGAATTTTAACGAGATGCGCTTCAATATTTTCTGGAGTAATTAGAACGCCGAAATCATTGGGAATTGTTTTGTCTTGAGAGGATAACAAACGGTTGAGAATCAGATCTCCTGTTTCTTTGCGGTAATGAGAGCTATCCAAGTAGTATTTCATATTTTTGGCGATCGGTTCTGTCGTAATGCTGTTGTAACCTGAAAAATCCCATACAGGTGCAATTTTACTAACTTCTCGCTTCCACTCTTCAAAGTCCGACCATAACCCCAGTGCGTGAAGACCTTCCATATCGGTAGCATGGGAAGGAGAGATAAAGATGGTGAGAGCAATCCCTTTTTGTTGGCAAGTTTCAATAATCGATTTTAATAGTTGTAATCTTTCTTGAGACAATTTAAAAGGACTAGAATAGGCGATACTATTGGTTAATCCTTTGGTGAAATTCTCAATAGAACCTGGATTTTTGCGGCTTTTATCGACTTTAAGGATACCGTTACTAAAAACATTTCCTTGGATCAAAATCTTGCCGCTTCCAACGGTAAGATTTTCCTTAGAATTTTTAAGATTATCCATTAAGGTTGCTTGACTAGATTCAAAAGCATCAAGAGAAAAAAGAACATTGAGGGCATCTTGGAAGCTAATTTGCTGTTGTTCTAGTCTATCTTCATTAAAAGCTGGCGTATTTTTAATCGTCTCGCTAAACATCCAAAAATCGATGCCTAGAACGACTTTTTTTAAGTTAGGTTGATTGGCGATCGCGTGATCGAAATAACGCTTAACTTCATACATATTTGCCCTTTGCAAGCCTAAATTATAAGCCGTTTCTCGATCGGGTAAATTAAAATATGTCGGATCTAATCCCCACTGAACTCTGGACGAACCTAGAAAAATAACAGTAGGTTTAATGCGAGTGACTTCGATAGCTTTAAAAAGCATATCATGAGTAAATTTTTTGGGCTTTGACTGATTGATTCCTGCTAGCCTTGGGGTATTAAATACATCGTAAGGATCGATAACAAAATTGAACAAGCCAATAGATAATAAGGGGGTTAAAGCAGCCGATAGAAAAAGCCAATTAAATTTTCGATACTTTTGAGTCTGACTTTTCGATTTATTTGATTTTTTTTGAGCGATCGAAGTATTTTTCCAAAAAATTAACTTATTCTGCTTTAACATATTCATATAACTTATTAAATTTTAAAATTGAAAATAAAGAAACTCAGAAACGCGATTAAGCGATAGCAAACAGTAACCCATCAAGCCACCAATTCCAATTGCCCACCACCAATTGGGTTTCATTTTTTCTACAATTTGATGCGTATTTGGCAAGAGAACAACTGATAGTAAAAGACCTGCTAAAACCATAAAACTCTGTCTGGGGTTTGGGGGTAAATAAGCAAAACTTCCCCAATCTTTTAGCTGAATTCCTAACTCAGTTATCGCAGCAAACCTACCATCGGCTCTACCAGGTATAACAATTCCTTTCATCCCTATCATCGCCTGTAAAATGTTAATTCCATCCTGAAACCCATGAGCGCGAAATAATACCCAACTAATAACAACCGCCAAAAATGTTATTGCCCAGCCAACGGTTTTCGGTAAGGTTATACTTAATTTTCGCCATCCATGATTGATGCAGAGATACAACCCATGCAGGCCTCCCCAAGCTACAAAAGTCCAACCAGCACCATGCCACAATCCACCTAACAACATAGTTGCCATCAGATTAACATAGCGGCGCAATTGTCCTTTGCGACTCCCTCCTAGAGGAATATACAAGTAATCTCGAAGAAAGTTCGATAAAGTAATATGCCAGCGTCGCCAAAAATCAATAATAGAAATTGCTTTGTAAGGGGAATTAAAATTGATGGGAATGTGAATATTAAATAACAATCCCAAGCCAATTGCCATATCGGAGTAACCAGAAAAGTCAAAATATAGCTGAAATGTATAGCTTAAAGCCCCTACCCAAGACTCAATAAAACCGACTTTATTGGCATTCTCAAATACTGAAGCTACCCAGGGAGATAAACTATCTGCAATTAAAACTTTTTTAGCTAAGCCCAGACTAAAGATCGTGATTCCTAAAGCAATATTTTTATGAGATAAAATAAATTTACGAAGTTGACGAAACTGGGGAATGAGTTCGTCATGGCGGAGAATCGGCCCAGCAATTAATTGAGGAAAAAAACTAATAAATAAAGTATAGGTAATGAGATCGTAATTATTATCTTTGGTTTCTCCTCGATAAGCATCTACTAAATAAGCCATTTGGGTGAAAGTATAAAAAGAAATTCCCGGAGGTAAAATCACTTCAGGGGTATAAAAATTTGTTTGCAATACGCTATTGATTGAAGCCAGAAAGAAGTTGGCATACTTGTAGTAACCAATGATTAATAGATCGAGAATAATGCCAACTACTAATAAAGTTTTTGCTTGCTTACTGCCGGGTTTAGCTGAGGCTATCCATTCACCTAATCGATGATTGATAATAATCGATACAACCATGACAGGTAAATTAGAAAAATCCCAGTATCCATAAAAAAACAACGAACTGACAGTTAACCAAATTAAGGCAGCTTTAATTTGACGAAACCGAGTTAAACCAAAAAGATAATAAAAGTAATTGGGAGAAAGGCAAAGATAAAAATATAAGAATTAAATAACATGTTCTCCGTTCAATTGATGGTCAAGCCTCGCACTTATTGGATTAGCTGATTTAGCTGAGTCAAAGTCAGATTATAATTTGTTTAGCTGGTTTTAGACGTTCGCGAAGGGATTCTAAAGGATTTTTCATTCTACCTCTCTAGAGAAGTAGAAAATTTTTTTCTTTTTCTGTTGTCTCATTAATTTATTATTATGACAAGCCCATAGAATTACATTAGTAACAAGCCAATAGAGTGTTGCAATTTATTAATTACCTAATTGCAACCCGTTACTATATTGCTAATTCTTGCTCGACAAGGCTTTTAAGACTTTTGTTATTTTTACGATCGCAATCTTAAAATAACGCGATCGCATTTTTGGCAGACACTAACTAATTAAAGAAATTGGCTGCTTTTTGGAAGTCGAAGGAAAAATCTGTGCCGCTTCGGGAGAGACTGACAGCTTGACTCGCATCCCTATCGGTAGTTGGGTGTTAGTTGTCGTGCGAACGTGCAATCTTTTCCCAGAAGACGTTTCTAGGCAATAGCGGTACTCTCGACCTAAAAATTGGCGATCGCAAATTGCTACCGTCGATGTTTCATCTGGCTTGAGTTTAATATCTTCTTGCCGAATCATCAACTCGCCTGCATCTAATTGCTTAAGTTCCCTAGCGACGGGAATTTTCCAAACACCAATTTCTGTTTGCCAAAGATCTCCGTTGCGTTTGGCGGGAAGAAAATTAGCTTGGGTGACAAATTCAGCGACGAATTGAGAGGCAGGTTGCGTGTAAATCTCTTCTGGCGTGCCTATCTGTTCTAATTTACCTTGACGCATTACGCCTATCTTATCGGAGATGGCGAGTGCTTCTTCTTGGTCGTGGGTAACAAATATTGCTGAAGTTCCTGCTGCTTTGAGAATGTGGCGAATTTCGTGACGCAGATACTGACGCACTTGTACGTCTAGGTTACTCAAAGGCTCGTCTAATAAAATTAAAGCAGGTTGAGGAGCTAACGCTCTAGCAAGAGCAACTCGCTGTTGCTGACCTCCCGATAACTCGTGAGGATAGCGTTTTTCTAATCCTGAGAGTCCAACTAATAAAAGGACTTCAGCAATACGCTGCTCGATTTGTGCTTTGGTGAGGCGATTGCATTTTCGCTGCAACCCAAAGCCCAGATTTTCTGCGATCGTTAAGTGAGGAAACAAGGCATAATCTTGAAATACCATGCCAGTATTTCTCTGTTCTGGCGGTACCCAACTTCCTTTTCCCATCACCGTTCGTCCGGCAATTTCTACCATCCCGTTAGACGGCTGCTCAAATCCTGCGATTATTCGTAATAGCGTTGTTTTACCGCACCCAGAAGGCCCTAGCAATCCCAGTAATTCCCCTTGCGCTAGCGACAAACTGACGTTATCGACAGCAGGCATTTGATGAGCCGAAAATTGTTTGGTGACGTTTGTCAGAAAAAGAATAGTTGTTTGTTCCATCAGGGATATAAAAGTTTGATACTTGCAAATAAGAATGACTGAAGTTTAGAAAATTTAATTTCAATCCATATAAGAATTATTCTTAATAGCCACCATCTTCTTGTATAACATTAAAAAGCTTTCTTATTTAAGAAAGTTTCTCAAAAAATTAATGATAAGTGAAACTTACCAAAACGATAATATATTTAAAAAGATCGAGTTTATTTTTGTCCCAAAAGGAGCAGAATATCGCGCCATTTGCCGGGGACTGCGCCGAATTAATGCGCAAATTCCTTTAATTTTACCCATTCCTATGGGGGTAAATGCTTTTAAAGCTTATTTAGAAAACTGGCAAAAAACTCAAGACTTTCTTAATAAACCTCGCATCGCGTCTTAATAATGGATTGATGCGGCAGTTTATCGCCAAGCTATCGCGTAGGGGATATTGTTATCTATCAAGCTTGCGGTTACGGGAATGAGAAGATTTCATGGCGAGAGTGCGAGTTTAATACATTCATTGACAAACGCTCACCTAAAAAAGCCAAATTTGTCAAGGGACTAACTTGCGATCGCCTTATTGGATCTGCCCAAGAAAAATTGCATTTAGCTTCCACCTCTCAAGCTGATGTAGTAGATATGGAAAGCTACGTAGCATTGGAAGTCCTGCAAGGAATTTCTGTAACGATTGTTAGAGTGGTCAGCGATGACTTCGAGCAAGATTTGCCAGATATTGCCTCTGCGATCGCGTCTGATGGTTCCCTAAAAACGTTTCCTTTAATGGTTAAAATGGCACAAAATCCCCTTGCTGCCCTGAAATTAATTCGTAGTTCTCTACAAGGATTGAAAGTTTTAGAACAAGTAACCAGCGAACTGTTTAGTTAAAGATAAAGTTTGAGAGAATTGAATAGTAAGCATATCCCAGTCATATTATAAAAAACTCTCATGACTAAACGGGCGCTGTTGTTAGTTAACCGTCATGCTCGCAAGGGTCAAAAAAGCTTGGCTCAAGCGGTGGAAGTCTTACACGATTTAGACTTTGAATTAATTACAGTGCCGATTAAGCATCGCCAGCAATTGCCGGAATTAGTCTACAAACATCAAAAATCAGTCGATTTAGTCATCGTCGGCGGAGGAGACGGCACTCTCAACACCATTGTTGATAGTTTAGTAGAAACAAACCTTCCGCTAGGGATTCTTCCATTAGGAACCGCTAACGATTTAGCGCGTACCCTCTCAATCCCGCTATCTATCCCCGAAGCTTGTCGCGCGATCGCAACTGGCAATCTTAAGTATATCGACCTCGGTTGGGTCAATGGCAAACATTTCTTTAATGTTGCAAGTTTGGGACTCAGCGTAAAAATTACCGAAAAACTCTCTAAAGGAGCAAAACGCCGCTTAGGCATCCTCGCATATGCTTATACTGCCTTACAAGTCCTTAGTCAAACTCGTGCCTTTCGCGCTGTCATTGAAGTCAATGGAGAATCGATTCAAGTTAAGACCATTCAGATCGCGATCGGAAACGGACGCTATTATGGAGGTGGAATGGCGATCGCCAAAGATGCGGCGATCGACGATCGCCGATTAGACTTATACAGTCTCGAACTCCAGCGTTGGTGGCAGATCTTTCCTTTATTGTGGACTTTACCCAGTGGAGATCACGACCTTCTACCTTGGGTGCGAACCCTACAAGGAGAAAACATCGAAATCTACACGCGCAAACCCTATGAAATCAACACGGATGGAGAATTGACCGTAGCAACTCCTGCTACCTTTCGCGTCATCCCGAAAGCCTTAGCCGTCTATACTTCTTAATAAGATTGGCGAACAGTTATCAGCTACCCGACTTGGTAACCGATAACTGAAAAAGTCTCTTATTCACAATCGTCAGGATCGCCTTTACATTCTGGTTGTGTTTGATTGATTTGCGTCCAATCATCTGTACGATGAGCAGTAGCCCTTTGCATGACACCACTACCAACAGCTAACAACAGCGAGATCGCCACTAGTAATATAAATCTACGTCCCATCTTTCGATTCCCCTTTATTTATCTTTATTTATACGTTTAACGTTTAAGATTTCTAGATGTTCTTTACTCTATGTCTAGAATAGCGACTCCACACCAGCATGTCAGTCCCAATTTAAACGGTTAACCTCAGTAAGATCGCGGATCTTTTAAATCCTCTCTAAATAGAAAATAGTAGAACTAAGTGGAAAATAGTAGAATTGGATTTCTACAGGATGTTCTCACCAGAAAAGCGTTTTGGGTTGCGAGGTCTGATGAAACCGAAAGACTGGGATCGATTTCTCAAGCAAATAGCTAGCGACTACGATTTACATGGCAAACTAAAAGAAATTTTTTTAGTTCGATTTGCCTATGAAAATTGGCGCAAACCAGATAAAGAAATCTGGGAATTGGCAGAAGCGGCAAGTCACGAAACTTATAAAAAGCAAATGACAGAAATTTACAGTTATTTTGCCAAAAACAAGCCTAATGGTTGCCCAGAATTAGAACCGCATAGTAAAGGGCCTGGAAAGTTTCAAGTTTTGAGAGAATGGCTCAAAGAAATCAAATATTTAGAGTGGAATCAAACGGCAACAGTCCCTGGGGATCGAGGCAAAATGATTCTTGAATTTTCTGCTTCTACTCCTAACCATTCGTCTATTAAAATTACATCAGATTTTCCGCTCTATATTCAACGTCCGCCCATCGAATCTGATTGTTGTCAGGAAATCTTAAAACCCGGTGCGTTGATTCGGATTAAAGCGCCAGAAAAGATGGGAAAAACATCTTTACTCAAAGGTATTCTCGCTCAAGCAGAAGCTTATAGCTATCGTAAGGTATATTTAAATCTACGAGCGGCAGAAGGCGCAATGTTTGCTAATTTAGACAAGTTTTTGCGTTGGTTTTGTGCCAATCTCAGTCGGGAATTAGGCATAAAACCTAACTTAGATGATTATTGGGATGAAGAATTATTTGGGAGTTTGGTGAGTTGTAAAACTTATTTTCAAAGCTATTTATTAGAACAAATTGACAGTCCTCTAGCTTTAGGGTTAGATAACGTCGATCGCGTTTTTGAATATCCCGATATTGCCAAAGATTTTTTGCCGATGTTGCGCTACTGGCACGAAGAAGCAAACAATCTTCCCGTCTGGCAAAATCTGCGCTTAATTATTGCTAATTCTACCGAAGCTTATATCAAATTAGATGCCAATCAATCTCCTTTTAATGTGGGGAGACAGGTTAAGTTACCAGGATTCAATTTAGAGCAAGTTCAACTTCTCGTTAAACATTACGGACTCGACTGGACAGAAGATGTCGAGATACAAAAATTTGCTGAGGATTTAATTGAGATGGTCGGCGGACATCCTTATTTAATTCGCTTGGCGATCGATGCCCTTTGCCATCAAAATTTATCTAAAGAGCAGTTATTACAAGAAGCACCTACCCAAGGCGGAATTTATGGCGATCACTTGCGCCATCATTGGGATAATTTGCAATCTTCTTCCCTATTAGCCGACGCAATGAAAGCTGTCGTCGCCTTGGATACCGGAGTACAGTTAGAACCGACGCAAGCGTATAAATTAGAAAGTATGGGGTTAGTAACGTTAATAGGCGATGTGGTACAACCGAGTTGCGAATTGTATCGTCAATATTTTCGCGATCGCTTGTAAAGGTGAATGGAGATTGGGGAATCCGTCATGGTAAAACTTATATCTATCTTTTCCCCTTTCCCCTTTCCTCCTTACCTTTTTCCCTAAAAAATCCTAGTCGCCAGTCACTTTTTAAGAATCTTCCAGGGAACGACTTCTTTAGCCGTTTCATAGCCGCGTCTAAATAATTCTAATTTTTCCTCCTTGGTAATATTAAAATTAACGGGCGAAACTTAACGTCACCAAAGAAAATCCCCGAAATTGATTAAAATCGGTATTGAGAGCAAGTTCTCTAATTTCATCTAAGGGAATTCCAGCAGCATAGAACGAACTAATAATGCTACCGCCAGAAACACCAACGAGATGTTCAAATTCGATCTTGAGTTCCTCAAGTGCTTTAAGAATACCAATATGCGTAGCTAATCGAGTTCCGCCTCCTGCAAAAATAGGGACGAGTCGGCAAACACCATTTTCCTCAGTAGGTTGAGAGGAAGAAAGCGGCATAAATTAAAGACTGATTTTCTGAAAATTAAAATTATATAAACTATAGTGTAAACAAAGTTTTTATGTTAGTCACTAAAAATCAGAATTTTTTCTAAAACGTATATCTCAGGTACAATCTTCACTTTAATTGCTTTAAGAATTTACCTAAATCTATTAAACTCTTCTAAAAATCGCTTTTAAATATTTAGATTTTAGTCATGCCTTGGTTGAAAATAATAAGCAAACTTGACTATTGGTTGTTAGGTCTAGCAGTAGCTTTGGTTGCTCTTCATCTCGCTTATTTAGAGCAAGCTAACGAACCGAATTTAATGAGCTTAAGTCTCTTATTATGGTTGGGAATTGCTTCATTAATTTGGGACAGACGCGATCGCTTAAAATTAGACAGTGGTATTTTCTCTAGTTTTCTGGGCGTATCGCTCATTACTTTAGTGCTGCTAAGAAGTTTATCGCCTGCTGGATATCATATTAGAATTTCGCCATTTGTTTCAGGGATCGGTTTATGTTTGATGGCATCGGGAATCAAACGATTGCATCACTATTGGAGAGAACTTTTATTGTTAAGTTTAATCCTTCTCTATCCAGTTTTTACTGGATTTTTCAAAGCGATAAATTTATCGCTATTCACCGCTAAATTTTCTGCTTTTATGCTATGGTGTGCGGGATTTAATGCCTATCGAGATAATGTAACGATTTTTATGCCGACAGGGAGAGTAGAAGTGTACGGGGCTTGTTCTGGGATAGATAGTATAATTCTGATGCTCTATATTACTGCCCTGTTTTTGTTGATGGTTCCGCTTCAATGGTTTCAAAAAATTGTTTGCGCGATCGTTGCTATTTGTTTGGGTTTTTTGGTCAATGGCTTTCGAGTTGCTGTTTTAGCGAGTTTAGTAACTCAAAAAACTACTTTTGATTATTGGCATGGAGGCAATGGAAGTTTTATTTTCTCTACAATTACAGTCTTTTTATTTGGAATGTTTTGCTGGTTTGCATACGTTCGCAAGCTAACAATAATTGAATAATTTATAACTTGTTTATCGTAATGGCAAAACTCAAATGGCAATCGGTAAGAATTTTACTCATTGCTGTCACTTTAAGCGGTGTGATTGGGATATTTTTGAGAGCGATTTTGCTGTCCAAAACTGATACATTACTGCAACTGCATTCCGTTAATTTTCCAGCCACTATTCCGCTATCTCAATGGCAACCTTTAGCTTCTAAAACACTAGAAGCAACGAATCAAGCACAATCTATTGGCAAACAATATTACTATCGTCAGAATGGCGAACGCTTAGAGATTAAAGCGCGATACGAGCATTATACCGATGGTAATATCAGTCGTTTGCTCGTCGTCTATACGCCGATTAAACCTGCTACCGTGCAGCCAATTATTAAATATCAAGAAGGGATAGGCTCTTACAGCCTTTTTGAGCATGAAGGCAAGGCTTATCTCAGTGCCTGCATTAATTATGCGGGCGAAAGTACCGTTACCGAACAACAGTTTGTTCAAAATAAGTATGCTTATGGTTGGAGTCCTCAGCGCACTCTATTTTGGATTTTAGGTCAGAACGATCTCTTTGATGGACGATGTTTATGGACGTTGATATCAGTGCCTCTGTCTTCTGATTCTTATGTTTTGGCGATCGAAAAAGCTTATGGAGATCTAGAAAATGCCTGGTTCGATTGGTATGGCTGGTGGAAACCGAGGCTTTTACAGTGACCTGTTGCCTGTTACCAGTGACCAGGGGGACAAGGAAGAAAGTAAGCTGTTAAACATTTAGGCTACCATAAAAGTTAGACGCTTGGACTGGGAGACTGGGGGACGGGGAGAGAGTTTTAAGAAGTCTTTCTTCACTCATTAATAGGAAATCTAGATGTGGAACAGCTTATACATAATTCCTATTCCCTATTCCCCAATCACCAGTCCCCAATTACCGATTCATTGATAATTGCTGTCTGAGTTGGGCTTGATAGATAGCGCCTGCTAATAAATCGCTTACATAGTTAAATTGCTCGATCTCCCAAGGTTCCCAGAGACGAGAGGTTTGACATTGGTGAACGCAGATTACTCCCCAAAGTCTCTCTTGCAAAACAATGGGAACCATCAGTGCTGCTTTAATGTTGAGTTCGCTCCAACGAGCGCTCGCATCTTCGGGTAATTCTGCTCGAACTAAATCGGCGATCGCGATAATTTGATTTTGTTCGTATCGTTCTTGATATTGTGCCTCTAAGACAATCTGTTCGGGTGCAATGCTTTCAATCGAAGTGTAACCAGGAGCCAGAGATTCAGCTAAAAATCGCTTGCCCGGTCTTCGGCTTTGTTGTTGATAGAGAATAACACGTTCTACGCGATCGATAATGCGCAGGTCGGTAACGGTTGAATTGAGCAGTTGACGTAAATCGAAAGGCTGAGATAACTGTCGAGTAATAGTATCAAATAGCCCCTTCCATTGTTGCCGTCGCTCAAGCTGTTGTCTGAGGTTTTCAAACTGTTTTAAGGCTTGACTAGTTCCTAATATACGCTTGACTCGCTGTGCTAGGACTGCCCAATAAATCGGCTTGGTGATGTAGTCTGTTGCTCCCGCATCGAAAGCGCGATCGATAGAGTCTTGATCGTCGAGAGCCGTAATGATGAGAATCGGCGTATTTTCGATGTTTGGAAGTTCCCTCAATCGTTCGCAGCAAGTAAATCCGTCCATTTCTGGCATGATGGCATCCAACAACACGATATCGGGCTGCCAGCGAGCAAACGCACTCAAACATTGTTCGCCATCTTTGGCTTCTATGACGCGATACCCTTCTTCTTCCATCGCTAACTTAAGTAACATTCGCGTCGCGCGGTCGTCGTCAACCACAAGAATGAGCGACGTTGGAGTGAGGGAACTATCGCTGTTCACCGTTTGCTGCTCTCTAGATTCTGTTGTTGAAATGCTCGTTGCCAAGCTTGCCATACTTTTTCGTACTCGATTTTAAGTTCGGGGATTTTGTTGGAGGCTTATTGAAGATTAGTATAACTGTTAATTGTGTCCAGTTCGTAACACAATCGATTAAGCCGATTAGCTCCCAAGTTAGCGCTAATTATTTTAAGGGCATTAGTTGCTCGTTTAAACGCTTCTAGGTTGCCATCTTCGATCGCAGTGACGATCGCTTCTAATTTTAAGGGAATATCTTGTAAATAGCGATAAATCCGATTGTTTATTAGCTCTGGAGAGAAGCTATCCGAACCTTTTAGCATCGACTCAAGACTTTTTACGTCAATTGGCTCTCTTGGCGATAGAGGGCGACATTGACCGATGGCTTTGCGTAATTCTTCTAAGCGAATCGGTTTAGCGATGTAGTCGTTCATTCCGGCTTGGAGACATTTTTCGCGATCGCAGGAGCTACTTCGGCTGTCATAGCAATGATTCGAGGTCGCGTTTGGGGCGACCATTCCTGACAGATCTGGCGCGTTGCTGCTAGTCCATCCATCTGAGGCATTTGTATATCCATCAATACTACATCATAGGATTGACGACGCAAAAATTTGAGAGTTTCCACTCCATTACTGACTATATCTGCTTTATAGCCGAGCTTTTCTAACAACAGTCGAATCACTTCTTGATTAATAGGAGCATCTTCAGCTACTAAAATACGCAATGGCAAGCTTTGAGCTAATATTTTGCGAGATGACGGTAATAGAGACGAATCAACCACCTTAAGGGGTCTTCCCGTAAAAATTTGCATGAGAATGCCATATAGTTGCGATTGCTGGATGGGTTTGCTGACAATCGCTGCAAAATTATTTTCTTGGGATTGCTGATAGATTTCTTGTTTGTTGAGAGAGGTCAGCATAACTAATGGTAAGTTATGACAGTGAGACTGTTTGCGGATTTCTCTAGCCAGAGCGATTCCATCGAGATTGGGAAGATCCATGTCGAGCAGCGCTACATCAAAGGTTACGCCTTGTTCTAACCATTCGAGTGCTTTGACTCCTGATTCTACCGCACAGGTGTACATTCCCCAAGATTGCGCTTGTAGCGTGAGAATTTTTTGGTTGGTTGCGTTGTCGTCAATGATGAGCATCCGTTTTCCAACCAAATCGCTTCTTACTTCCTGAGTATCGTCTGGTGTTTCGATTGCTGCGGAGCGAGCAAGAATTGTAAAGTAAAAGGTCGATCCTATCCCCTCGGTGCTATGAACCCACATTTTCCCACCCATCAACTCGCATAATTGCTTGCTGATAGAAAGTCCGAGTCCAGTCCCGCCATATTTACGAGTGGTTGAGGCATCGACTTGAGAAAACGATTGAAACAGGCGATCGACTCGTGCCGAAGGAATGCCAATTCCAGTATCTTTGACGGCAAAGCGAACTTCATAGCGTTGTTCTTGGTTTTCTTCAGTTTTGCGAATTGGGGTCGCATTGACATAAACGACCACTTCCCCAGATTCGGTAAATTTAACGGCGTTGCTCAAAAGATTGGAGAGAATTTGACGCACTCTGGTCACATCGCCAATAATCGTGGTGGGCGTTTGCGGTTCGCTCAGGTAAGCTAATTCTAAATTTTTTGAAGCAGCTTGCGGCAAAAACATTCTCAAGGATTCTTCGATGCACTCTCCTAAATCGAAAGGTTGTTCTTCTAATGCGAGCTTTTTGGCTTCAATTTTAGAGAAATCGAGGATATTGTTAATCATCGTCAGCAGTCGCTCGCCACTGATGCGATGATGTCTGTGAATTCTTTTTGTTCTTCATTGAGTTTAGTATCTAAAAGCAATCCAGTCATTCCCGCGATCGCGTTGAGTGGGGTGCGAATTTCGTGGCTGATGGTAGCAAGAAATTGACTTTTAGCATGGCTGAGATTTTCTAGCTCTTTTTCTACTTCTTTTCGCTCGACGATATTTTGTTTGAGGCGATCGAGCTTTTGAAGCTTTTGTTCGATCGCGTCGATCGCCTCTTTTAGCTGCTCGAATTCGTTATTATTTGAGAGGGTTTCTCCCGATAAAGCGGTTGCGCGACTAGCTAAGGCTCGCAGGGGTGCTTTTACTTCTTTGTTAAATAAAATCGCGATCGCTGCCGTCAGTAAAATGCTAATTCCGGTTGAAGTCACTAACATCGTCTGAGTGAATTGCTGTGTCTCCCGTCTAATGTTATCTAGGGAATAACCGATACGAATTTCTCCTAGGGACTGACCGACAGATAAAATTGGCGCGCGTACCTCGCGGATAGTCGCGTTTTGTCCGAGGGTTTCAACTATCTTCGTCGCATCGAAGGTTAAATAAGTTTCTTGTTTTATTGCCGAAGCAATAATCGGTATTTGCTGATTGAGAAAGCTACTTGCAATATTTCCGTTGGCATCGATCGCCAGACCATAAGCTATCGTAGTGTCAGCGTTAGTTTTTAAAAGTAAGTTTTCTAGCGTTGCATCGTCTAGCTTGAAAGTCGATCTCTGCTTAATGGCAGCTAGGAATTTTGCCGTGTTTTCTACTTGCTGTTCTAAATCGGCTAACCTTCGAGCGCGATCGGTCCTAATCTGAATGATTCCAAAGGTTATCTGAATGACCACAAAAAAAAGACTCGCCAATCCTAAATAGCGAAAGAGCGTATTTCTCTTGATTCGGTTTAGTGGTCTTTCCATAGCTGCCCTTACAGTTTTCTGTGTTAGCGAGTGAAGGAGTTTCTTAGGGGTCAAACGAGACGATTAACTCGTTAGTGCATACTTTATGCTTTACTCTCTGTTTCTTAAGTTTTTTTTTACTTCTGCATTAGTTAAGCTTATCAAGTTTTGGCTGTCTAACAGAAATTTTATTTTCTATGTTCAGATTTTAACTTTCTAATTTTCTAGTTTATCAAGAGATAAATTGCAAAATATTTTTTTATTCTAAGGATTTTTTAACTTATTTTTATTTTATTAGTATGCAATTTAAGTGCGCAAAATGCTTTTTTTCACACACATTTTTTTTGTGGAAAGCATTAATAAAAGCTAAAAGTATTCCTAAATATATTTGTCGCTCTTTACGTCTAAATGTTTATCTACCGACAGATAGATAAACATTTAGACTCATAAGCTAAAGTTCGATTTTATCTCTTTATGTTAATCGTTCTCTCCCAATATTTCAGATCGATCTTTAAATTTGCATTGACTCTAAGTAGAGAACGACAGACAATCAATAATTGTGAGATAGTATCAACTCACGTCGAATGTGAAATTCGTATTCATACTTGTGTCAAGGAGGTTTCAAAATGACTTTGAAGAGCGCTTCCATTGACCGAGTAACGGAATTATGGGAGTTTCAACTTCTAATTCACATTAGGCGTAACTCAGCAATTTCTTGCAAATTGTGTTTGCATTTTTAAAATCTCCTTTTGACGTTTATGGATAAATAGATCGAAAATGGCAAAACGCTCGCTCAGATCGTCGAATACAGGAATCGTAAAAGCTAAACTCGCTTTTGAGAGTCAGGGATGGACGCAAGAATCTTTGGCTTCAGAAGTTGGTTTATCGAGTCGTCAGTCTATTTGGAAGTTTTTTACGGGTAGACCGATCGAGCGCCATATTTTTAAAGAAATTTGCTTTAAACTAGATTTAGACTGGATGGAAATTGCCGATCTCCCCAAAGAGCAACTTCCCGATCGCCAAAACCAAGAGATTGAAGAAAATGTAGGAATTGAGGAATGGGTACAGAGAATGCGATCGCGCAACCGGGATCGACTTCAATCTCAATGTAATGCTTTACAGTCGTCTTTTGACTTAACCCAACCCCTTCTTAGTCAAATATATACCTCAGTCAATCTTCTACCACACCCTAGCAGCCAGCGTTGGTTAGAAATTTCTGACCTGCAAAACGTCCAGACAGAGGTAACACGCTTAGATTTTACACAAATCGAAGGTTCTACCATTCCTGGAATGGAGATTGTTGGTAAGCATAATAAGCTAATGATACTAGGCAAACCAGGGTCGGGAAAAACTACTTTTTTACAATACGTAGCCTTGCAATGCAATCAGGGAAAATATAAACGGGAGTTAGTTCCTTTTTTTATTCAGTTAAGAATTTTAACGGTTGAGACTTCCGAAGGAGAAGATTTTAGTTTTCTTAACTATATTGTTCGTCAATGTCAAGCCTGTGGATTATCTCGCCATCAAGCCATCGTTCTCATACAAGAAGGAAAAATATTATTGTTGTTAGATGGTTTGGACGAAATTCTTCAAAAAGATAGCGAAGCAATCTTTAGACAAATCGATCTTTTTTCTCAAGAATACTATAAAAATCATATTATTATTACTTGTCGAACGGCGGCTGCCAACTATCATTTTCCAGGATTTAGTTATGTTGAAATTGCTGATTTTCAACTCGAACAAATAGAAGTTTTTACTAAAAAATGGTTTGTGGCGACAGTTGGAAATGAAGCAGAAGGGTTGCTAAAAGCAGAACAATTCCTCGAACAATTAAAACGTCCAGAAAATCAACCGATTAGAGAATTGGGAATTACCCCAATTTTGCTCAATCTCATTTGTTCGGTTTTTCAAGAGCGTTCCAGCTTTCCAACCAAGCGAGCAAAACTTTATCAGGCTGCTTTAGATATTCTGCTACAGCGTTGGGATAGAGCAAGAGGAATTCATCGCGATCTCATCTATCAATATCTCTCTTTACCCGATAAAATTAAACTTCTCTGTCAAATTGCCGCAACAACTTTTGAAGCAGAAAACTACTTTTTTGAAACGAGCGAAATTCTTTTAATAATTGAAGAGTATTTGCGTCATCTTCCCAACAGTACAAACGATCTAGAAACGCTTTGGTTAGATAGCGAAGCTGTTCTGAAAGCAATAGAATTACAGCATGGATTGTTAGTAGAAAGAGCTAGAGATATTTATTCTTTTTCACATCTAACTTTTCAAGAATATTTAACAGCCAGAAAAATTGTTGCCAGTCCTGACACGCAATCGTTGGAAACAGAATTACAAAACTAGCTAGTCATGTCATAGATAATCGTTGGAGAGAAGTCACTTTGCTAACAGTTAGCTTGTTACCTCAAGCTGACTTTTTACTAGAGAAAATGAAAGAAAAATCGACGATTTTGGAAATAGCGATCCCCAACTCCAAGAATTTTTAAATATTATCGCTCGCAAAGTAAACACTATAGAATTACCTTATTTGCGCTCGGCCGTTCGCGCTTTTTATTTTACGCTCTTTCAAAATCGAGATATGAATTTAGCTGTCTCTCTCGATGAAAATTTAGTCAATCGAAAAACTAGTCCCCTAGAACTTAATTTAGATACAACACTAGCTCGTGCTTTTACTGATAGTTTACATCTAGTTCAAAATCCCGATCTTAAAAAATTTATTAACCTTTGTTTTAGTTTAAATTTAGAAAGCAAATTTAAACTTCAAGATAACTTTAAACAAGCAATAGAATCTCTCAAATCAAGATTGCCAGCACCGACACAAAGCAAAGAAACTGTTCAAGATTGGTGGGAAAATCAAGGTTCTAATTGGCTCGAACAATTTCGTTCTCTACTAATCGAGTATCGCCAGATCGGTTACGATTGGAATTTGAACGCGGAACAACAAACCCTGTGGCAAACCTATTACAATGCTAATCAATTTCTGGTTGAATGCCTGCGCAGTGATTGCCAAGTTAGTGCAGATGTAAAAAGCAATATAGAAGAAACGCTATTATTGTCTAGAAATTAACTTTAAAAGTTTATCTGCTACATTCAACTTGATAAACTTCCTCAGCAACTCGTTTGAGTCGTTTTAATTGAGCTTTCATATCATTTTTCGTCCAATTAGCAGCGAATTGATTGAACCCCCAACTAACGATCGCATTAGGAATTTGAAATTGAAAGCAATTGATTAATTTTGTTCCTTGTGGATTGGGTTGACATTCCCAGCGATCGCGTCCTTTAAAAAATCCTTCAAATTCCCAAACAACTAATCCCGGTTCTCTCTCAACCACTATACTTTTTAAAGTCGGTTCGATGACAGGAATTTTAAGAATAAATCGACTGCGACTGCCTATTTTTGTACTCCATTCACCAACGGGTTCGCAACGCAAAGCAGGATTCAACCAACGGTACATTAATTCGAGTTCGGTTACACAACGTTCGACAATTGTCGCACTAGCATTAATTTGAATTGATTGTTCAAAAACAGTCTTTTCCATTTATTTTACGCAACAAAAATTAAACCGCCGTGCAATCGCTATCCGAAAAAACATTATTATCTAAAAAATTTTTAGCTTGTATAATCTCGTCGAGATAAACATCGCTTTCCAATAAACAAGCATGACCGCCTTCGGGAAGAACTACTGTTTTAGCATGGGGAAGATAACTCACTAATCGTTGTGCTTCTTCAATCGACGGTAGCAAGCGATCGTTTTGACCGGCAATAATTAAGGTAGGTTGGGCAATGTGGCGCAAATCTTCCTCAGCAACTGAAAATTTTTCAATAAGGTCAATCGCCAAGAAACAACGCGCGGGGGAACTGAATTCATCGCATCGAACAAAGCCATGCGATCGCTAGCAGATATTCTCTCTAAAGCTGCTAGAAAAGGCAACAAGCTCATCGCCGAAACCGGATGTAGGAATGGTGGCATCCATTGAGTCACCTGTATTCCCAGACTCAATAGCGGTCGCTGATTGAACGAAGAAGAAGGATTGATTAGAATCAATCTCTCAAATAGCAAAGGTTCTTCTAATACCAATTTCAGCGCCAGACATCCCCCGAAAGATTCGCCACAGAGATAGACGGGGGAACGTCCTTCGGAAGACAAGGAAGACAAGGGGGATAAGGAAGAATAGCTACTTTCCTTCTGAATTCCTGAACTTCTGAACTCCTGAACTACTTTTCTCCTAAACTCCTCTTTAGAAACCAGTTCATTTTTGATGAGTTTAATCGCTTCTTTTGCCAGTGTATCCCAATCACTCATGTCGTCTGAGGGAATTGCCAAACAGCGAATATCGAAGAACTTCGCTAATCGATCGGCTTGCCTCTGATACAATAACCCCGTACCATCCATTCCAGGCAAAAAGATAAATAAAGGCAATTCTGGTTTGAGTGGGGTTGGAAGAATAAAACTCAGACGACTTTTGATTTCTGGCATCTAACTACATTCAGTTTTTTAACAATTGTTCGATCTCTTGCTGACAGTAATTGGATAAGTCGCTAACAACTTGTTTGGCATTACCTCCCCAATACTGTTGGCGATGACGATCGCCAATCCAATAAGGACGACCAATAAATACGTTAACATGACGATAGATTACCATCGGATGACCGCTAGCACTATCAAAAAGCGGTTCCGAGGGATCGAAAAGACGCAGTAATTTTACCGGAAAAGTCGAAGCAACAATTTCTTCCTCCGACGCGATCGCGACCGGTATAATTGCTAGATTGGGGATAGCATTTCTAAAAGCTAAATGCGCAAATCCACGATGAAACTTTGCCATTTCCTTGGGTTGGGTTAGTTTCACCATTGGTTGAGTTCCTTCGGGAAAGATCCCTACCCATTGCTGAGATTCCAACATTTGAGTAGCTTGCTCTAAAAAATGCTTTCCTCGTTTGCTAGGTTCTTCTAGGGGAAAGCATCCTAACAGATGAATCAATTCCCTCAAAATAGGCGTTTGACCCATGTAATGATGGCAAGCAACGCGAATTGGTCTGTTTAAAGCTTGAATTAAAATCGAAGCGTCCATGAAACTGCGATGATTGCTTACTACGATCGCGGCTCCTGCTTCAGTCGGAATCCGATCTTCATGATAAACAAACATTCGCATTCCCATCGCCCCTAACATCAATTGAGAGACTGATAGCGGAGCATTAGCTAACATAGGCAGTGTAAATTTAACATTACTTTAATTAAGAAGTAACTTATATTGTATTAAGATGGTTTTTTGTTTAACTCTATCCGTTGATACATCTGTTCTCAGTATTTTCCCGTAAATAAAACTCCTTAACAATGTTTTTATAGATACCAGTAGGTCAACTAGATTAAGACAGAGATAAATAAATAAATAAACTAAAGACTAGAATAGATCCTTGGATTATCGCGCCAGCTAGTTTGAAAGCTTAGGCGCTTATCTTCTTATTTGTATAAGATTACATGGTTCAATATAAAACAAATCCCGATAAATTTGCATTAACCACTCCGCTATATTACGTAAACGATCTGCCCCATATGGGGAGTGCTTATCCGACGATCGCCGCAGACGCGATCGCCAGGTGGAAGCGATTGCAAGGCTATTCGGTACTGTTTATCACCGGAACCGACGAACACGGACAAAAAATCGAGCGTAAAGCCCAAGAACAAGAATTAGAGCCACAAAGCTACTGCGATCTCATTGTCCCTCATTTTGACGCGCTTTGGCAAAAACTAAACATTCGCTACGATCGCTTTAGCCGTACTAGTGCCGATCGCCATCATGCCATAGTCAAAGAATTTTTTGGGCGCGTCTGGGATCGCGGAGATATCTACCTAGCACAACAACAAGGATGGTATTGCGTAGCCTGTGAAGAATTTAAAGAAAAACGGGAACTATTAGAAGGAGGGTATTGCCCGATACATACAAACTTAACAGCAGAATGGAGGGACGAGCAGAATTATTTCTTTCGACTGTCGAAATATCAAGACGCTTTAGAAACACTATATATAGAAAGACCTGATTTTATTCAACCCGAAAGCCGTCGCAACGAAGTTCTCAACTTCGTCAAGCAAGGACTGCGAGATTTTTCCATTTCTAGAATTAATCTAAATTGTGGATTCCCAGTACCAACCGATCCCAAGCATACTATTTATGTTTGGTTTGACGCGCTTTTAGGTTACGTCACTGCTTTACTGGAACCGGAGCAAGAACCAACCTTAGAGAATGCTTTATCTCAATGGTGGCCGATCGCGCTCCATTTAATCGGTAAAGATATTTTGCGATTTCATGCTGTTTATTGGCCAGCTATGCTGCTTTCTGCGGGATTGCCACTGCCAGGGCGAGTCTTCGGACACGGCTTTCTGACTAAAGACGGGCAAAAAATGGGCAAAAGTTTAGGAAATACCCTAGATCCCTTTGCCTTAGTCGAGCGTTATGGAGCGGACGCAGTAAGATACTACTTTCTTAAAGAAATTGAATTTGGAAAGGATGGTGATTTTAATGAAACGCGATTTATAAACGTTCTCAATGCCGATTTAGCCAACGATTTAGGCAACTTACTCAATCGAACTTTGGGTATGGTTAAGAAATACTGCAACGGTGTTGGGCCACAACTAACCGCCGCAGATATAGCTCAAGATAATCCTCTCAAAAGTTTTGGGTTAGAATTAGGCGATCGCGTCGCACAAGCATACGAACAACTCAGTTTCGGTAGCGCGTGCGAAACCATTTTCGCGCTCGTTCGTTGTAGTAATAAATACATCGATGAAAGCGCACCTTGGAGTTTATTTAAAGAAGGCAAACAAGCAGAAGTCGAACAGATCTTATATTCCGTACTAGAATCGGTAAGACTGAGCGCTTATTTACTATCGCCGATTATTCCCAACTTAAGCAGCAATATTTATCAACAATTAGGTTTTTCCGTTGATTTTAACAATTTTGAAGCTTTTAATCGGGTTATCCCTTTTGAGACACACGCTTGCTGGGGAAAACTACCAGTTAATCAACAGTTAAATAAACCTCAACCTATCTTTGTTAAGCTAGAGCCTCCTTCTGAGAATTTATCGTAACGATCCTCACCGAAGACTAAATAAAAAGTCTAAAGTAGACTAAGCAAAAAGGATCGAAAAAATGACCATAACAAATTTCTTTTTTGATAAAAAAACAGAGCTATTTAATAAACGGGGATTAAAACAATGTTTGACGATTACGACAGTAACCCGATCTTTACACCAGAACAGGTATTAGAAAATCGGGGACGAGTAGCAATTTTTATTGATGGATCGAATTTATTTTACGCAGCACTTCAGTTAGGAATGGAAATCGACTACACGAAGTTACTGTGTCGCTTAACTGGGGGATCGCGCCTGCTGAGAGCATTCTTTTATACGGGAGTCGATCGCACCAACGAAAAACAACAAGGATTCTTGTTGTGGATGCGTCGTAACGGCTATCGAGTTATTGCCAAAGACCTCGTACAACTTCCAGACGGCTCGAAAAAAGCCAATTTAGACGTAGAAATTGCCGTTGACTTAATGGCACTAGTGGGATCTTACGATACCGCCGTGATCGTGAGTGGAGATGGCGATCTCGCCTATGCTGCCGATGCCGTAAGCTACCGGGGATCTAGAATAGAAGTCGTTAGCTTGCGATCGATGACCAGCGATAGTTTAATCAACGTTGCGGATCGCTATATCGACCTAGAACAAATTAAAGAAGAAATTCAAAAAACGCCAAAGCATAGCCTCGGTTATCCTAGCTTTTCTAGTCTAGGGGCGTTGGATGAGGAAAAACATCGATGAAAATCCTGGCTTTTGCCAAGGGAAGCTTGTTAGGAATATTATTACTCAGTCTTTTTGCCTGTCAGCAGCAAAGACCGCAGGAAAATACCAATAACAATCCTTCCTCTCCCTCAGTACAAGAAACGCGCTTAGTTTTAAATAACGCGACACTAGAGCAACCCAATAACAAAGGGCAGCTACTTTGGAAAATTCAGGTCGATAAAGCGATTTATAGTCCCGACCAGAAACAAGCCGAATTGAATCAGATTAAGGGAAATCTTTATCAAGACGGCAAAATTGTCTTGCAAGTGAGCGCCGACAAAGGAAAAATTTATAAAGACGGAGAAAGTATCTTTTTACAAGAAAAAATTATCGCAACCGATCCCCGCAATAAAGCCATTCTTCGCGGCGAGGAGGTCGAATGGCGACCTAATGAAGACGTACTCATCGTGCGAAAAAATCTTAGGGGAAACAACGCCAAACTAGATGCAACGGCGAAAGAAGGGAAATACTATACCAGACAGCAACGGTTAGAGTTAATTGGTAATATTATTGCTACTTCAAAAGAGCCGAAACTACAATTAAAAACCGAGCATCTATTTTGGAATATCGAACAGGATAAAGTAATCGGCGATCGCCCGCTAACAATGGTACGCTACAAAGACAAAACCGTTACCGACCGAGTAAGTGCCAATCGCGCCGAAGTCAATTTAAAAATTTCCAATGTCCTCGTCCGCGACAATGTTGAATATCGCTCGATTAATCCTTCCGTACAAGTTGCCGCTAACGCGGTTAACTGGAATTATCAAACTCGCCTGCTTATCTCTAACCAACCCGTCCGACTGTTTCAGTACAAAGAGTTAGTAACAATTACAGGCAATCAAGCACAAGTAGATTTAGAAAAAGAAGTTGCTCGTCTCAAAGGTGGGGTTCAAGGATATAGCGATCGCGATCGATCTAAATTATATGCTCGCGAGATGACCTGGTATATTCCCAACCAAAAAGTTGAAGCAATGGGAAATGTGATTTACGAACAGAAAAACCCTCAGTTTAATGTAACGGGACAAAGAGCAGTAGGAACCCTACAAAATAACAATATCGTCGTCAGTGGGAATTCTCAAGACAGAGTAGTTACAGAAATTGTGCCAGAGAGCTAGCAAGAAAATAAAGCCACTAAGATGTAGAAAAGTTTAAACGGATAGTCGCCTATCATGTCGGTTTTGGAGATGTTAGGGCAGAAGATTTATCAGAAATTGAAGAAGTGATGACAATGGAAAGCTTTATCATTGCTGTAGAGGCTTCTGAGGGACAAATTAAACTCAATGATGCCAATGTTATTACTTCCGATCTCGTTGTCGATAATGGCGTAATTCATATTATCGATCGCGTATTAATTCCAGCATTAGTGATGAGCGAATAAAACATAACTTACACAATCATTAAGAAGCCCGTTACCCAGCCAGCCGTCGCTTTACACTAGAAACAGAGAAGCTCAATTTCAAGAGACTATTATGGCTTATGTATGCGAGCTAGGTACGGGGCAACGAATTTACCTAGACAATCAAGGAACGCAAACAGTCGTTACCGTCAGTAGCGGCGGACAGGGACAGCAACAACAATCGAGTAGCAGTTTCACTACGGGTCAATGGACATCCTCCCCAGAAGTGTTTCAAACGCCACAGGGAGCGATTATAAAAATTACTACGAACCAAGGCGAACATAATATCCAAATTCAAGGTAATAGTATCGGCGTAACGAGTCGTGCTTCTGAAGGCGGCGGTCAACGGATGCAAGTACAACAAACATCGAGTACGTCTGCATCTTCTGGTTTCTCAATGCCGCCAATGGAACCGATGAAGCCAATGGAGCCTATGGAACCCATGAAACCGATGAAAATGGGGGATATGGAAATGAGTATGAATCCTATGCAAATGCGGATGGGAAATATGCAGATGAATATGGGTTCGACAAGTCAACCTATCCGTCGCTTTTGCAGTCAATGCGGTGCTACTATCGAACCAAGCGATCGCTTTTGTTCTCATTGTGGACATCGGCTGAGTTAGTTAATTTAATGGTGGAACAGATCGCTTTTTGGTTTGACAATTTTAAAGGAGAATTCGCGGCTTTAGGAGCCGCATTTTTGTGGGCGGCTTCTTCTAGCATTTACGCACTTCTCGGACAGCGTATTCCCCCACTGCAACTGAATTTACTCAAAGGGTTAATCGCGATCGCGTTTATCTTCTTTACTTTAATTGTAGTCGCTCAAAAGACCCCAGAATTCGATCTTTTACCCGTCAGTTTCCTCCTCCTCAGCGGTGCAATTGGCATTGGTTTGGGCGATACTGCTTATTTTTCGGCACTCAATTGCTTAGGTGCTAGGCGTACCTTACTCTTAGAAACGCTAGCGCCTCCAATGACAGCTATTCTCGCTTTCGTTTTTCTGGGGGAAAGTTTGAAGGCAGTAGCTTGGTGCGGGATTTTGTTGACGATTTTAGGCGTTGCTTGGGTAATTACGGAACGTACCGTTTCATTAGTAGTCAGTAGTGCTAATCCGATGCAAGGAATAATCTGGGCTATCTTAGCTGCGATCGCGCAAGCTAGCGGCGCTGTTCTCTCTCGTTTTGCTTTAATTGAATCCGATATAAGTCCTTTGTGGAGTACATTATTAAGGCTGGTTGGAGGAAGTGCGATCGTTATATTCTTGCTGCTGTTTTCTCGTCCGCGTCAAGGCGTTGAAGGGATACAATGGACGGGAAAATCGATCGCAATTATTATTTTGACGGCTTTTGGAAGTACGTATTTAGGGATTTGGCTGCAACAAACAAGTCTAAAGTTTGCTCCTGCTGGAATCGCTCAAACGTTAACGGCTACTAGTCCGTTGTTTGTATTGCCGATCGCGTTTTGGTTGGGTGAGAAAATTAGTTTTAGGGCAGTTTTGGGGGTATTAATCGCAGTGGTTGGGATTGGGATTTTGTTTGGCGGACGGTAAGAAAATTTAGTAAGAGTATGTACAAATTTACTGCGGCTTGTCAGAGCGAAAATATTGTCTTTGGTTGTGCCAGACCTGGATATAGTCATGAAAAAGTCAAACAATGGATTGACTTTATGCAAACGCAAGAAATAAAACGGATTTGCTGTTTACTCGCTCCCACTCAGTTAGATCGTTATTCAGCATTACTAAAAACTTACCAACAGACATTTGGAATAGATCGAGTTTGTTGGGCCCCTATTGAAGATTTTCAATTAGCCGATCCCGAAACTCTAACTCAACAAATTTTACCTTTTTTAAAAGTTGCCGATCGCGAAAATGAAAAAGTAGTAGTACATTGTTCTGGAGGAATCGGACGCACGGGACACGTTTTAGCAGCTTGGTTAGTTAGCGGACGGGGAATGTCAAATAAAGATGCGATCGCAGCCGTTAGACAAATGGGGAAAAATCCCTATGAAGCAGCAATTGCTGCTGTCTTCAAAGGTCGAAATCCTTGGAAAGTTATGATACAACTAAACGCACTACTCGACGATTGTCGTCGTGCTTGAGAACTCTTTAAAAAATCATCTAATTTGACGACAGAGTAAAAGATGATAATACGATTATTTCAAGAGCAAGATACCGAACAAATCGCCCAATTATTTCATGATACAGTGCGCGAAATTAATATTCGTGACTACTCACTCAATCGCGTCAAGGCATGGGCACCCGATAATATTTATTTTAGAAATTGGACAAAAATTTGTTCGGAAAGATTAACTTACGTAGCCGATAATGAAGGCGCGATCGCCGGATTTTGCGAATTAGAATTAAGCGGTCATATAGACTGTTTTTATTGTCATAGAAATTTTCAACGAATGGGAGTCGGGAGTCAAATATATTCTGTTATTGAGGCAAAAGCTAGTCAATTAGGAATTAATCGTTTATATACCGAAGCAAGTATTACTGCAAAACCATTTTTCTTGCACAAAGGTTTCTCAATTATTAAAGAGCAACAGGTGGAATGTAGAGGAGAAACCTTGACAAATTATACAATGGAAAAAATTCTCAAGACTACTAACAACTAAGTCATTGTAATCTTTTATTATTGCTTTGTACCCTATCATACTCATCGCGATCGCAATCAGAAATTATGACCAATCTGAGTGTCAACCTCAACAAAGTAGCTTTAGTCCGAAACACGCGCAATTTAGAAATCCCAAGCGTTACAAAAGCCGCTAAAATCTGTATGGAAGCAGGAGCGCATGGAATTACAGTTCATCCTCGTCCCGACGAGCGTCATATTCGTCCGTCGGATGTTTATGCGCTAGCAGAAATAGTCACCGTAGAATTTAATATTGAAGGAAATCCCTTTGAACAGCCATTTATGGATATCGTTCGTCGGGTTAAGCCAACGCAATGTACTTTAGTACCAGATGCTCCCGATACTTTTACCTCAGATAGCGGTTGGAATTTGAGAAAGGATAAAGAACGTTTGTTGCCAATTATTCAAGAATTAAAAAGCCTTGGCATTCGTGTTAGTTTGTTTATGGATGCAGAACCGACACACATGCAACTCGCTAAAGAAATAGGTAGCGATCGCGTTGAACTATACACCGAACCTTATGCGGCTGCCTTTGAAAAAGGTAATGTTGACGAAGTTTTTCCCAATTATGCAATTGCCGCACAAGCTGCTCAATCTGTTGGTTTAGGCGTGAATGCCGGACACGATTTAAACTTACAGAATTTGAAGAAATTCTGTTCGATTCCTAATATTTTAGAAGTTTCTATCGGTCACGCACTCATTGCCGATGCCTTGGAAATGGGACTATCTGCTGCTGTTAAAGCATACTTGCAGATTTTATCTTATTAATTAAAACGGATGAATTCAATATCTAAAAGCGATCCCGTTCGCCTAGAAATCTTCAAAAATCTCTATCAATTTATTGCCGAACAAATGGGAATTGTGCTGCAAAATACAGCCACATCGGTCAACATAAAAGAGCGATTAGATTTTTCCTGCGCTATTTTTGATGAGTCGGGATTATTAGTTGCTAATGCCCCTCACATTCCCGTACATTTAGGTTCAATGAGCGAAAGCGTTCGCAGTTTAATTAACGATCGAGGAAACCAGATAAGACCGGGGAATGTGTATCTTTCTAACAACCCTTATAACGGAGGAACTCACCTTCCCGATGTAACAGCAATCACTCCTGTTTTTAGCGAAAACAAAAAACAAGTTATATTCTACGTCGCTTCGCGCGGACATCAAGCCGATATCGGTGGAATTACGCCTGGTTCGATGCCTCCCCACAGTACGACCATTGAAGAAGAAGGAACTCTTTTTGATAATTTTCTCTTAGTTGAAGCAGGAGAATTTCGAGAGATTGCCGTTAGGGAAGTCCTCTTAAATTGTCGATATCCCGCGCGCAATCCCGACCAAAACATAGCAGATTTTAAAGCACAAATTGCCGCCAATGAAAGGGGAGTACAAGAACTCCGCAAAATGGTTTCTCAATATGGATTAGAAACCGTACAAGCTTACATGAAATTCGTCCAAGATAATGCAGAAGAAGCCGTTAGAAAAGCGATTGACGTTCTTCAAGATGGTGCATTTAGCTATGAAATGGATAGCGGGGCAAAAATTGAAGTTCGAGTAACCATCGATCGCGACAATCGCAGTGCAATAATTGATTTTACTGGGACATCCAAGCAACTCAACAGTAATTTTAATGCGCCCAAAGCGGTTACTCAAGCAGCCGTCTTATATGTCTTCCGCACCTTGGTTAGCGACCAGATTCCCCTGAATGCAGGATGTCTAAAACCGCTAACTATTATTATCCCCGAAGGTTGTCTGCTCAATCCCACTTATCCAGCAGCAGTCGTCGCAGGAAACGTCGAAACCTCGCAAACAATTGTCGATGCTTTATATGGCGCTTTGGGTGCGATCGCAGGTTCTCAGGGAACAATGAATAATTTTACCTTTGGAAACAATCGCTATCAATATTATGAAACTATCTGTGGCGGTTCTGGAGCCGGACCGAACTTTGATGGAACCGATGCCGTCCATACCCACATGACTAACTCTCGCTTGACTGACCCAGAAGTTTTAGAAACGCGCTATCCCGTATTATTAGAAAGCTTTAGTATCCGTCCCAATAGCGGCGGTAAGGGAATTTATTCGGGTGGCAATGGGGTTATTCGTCGCATCAAATTTCTAGAACCTATGACAGCTAATATTCTCTCAGGACATCGGTTTGTCCCTCCCTTTGGATTAAAGGGTGGAGAATCTGGACTGGTGGGACGCAACTTGATACAACGTCAGGATGGAACGGTAGAAGAGTTAGACGGTACGGCAACCATAGAAATGCAACCTGGAGATGTTTTTGCGATCGAAACTCCTGGTGGTGGAGGTTTTGGGAAAATTTCTTAAGAAAATAAAAAAACTTAAAAGATGACAATCAGGATATTGGTTCAATATCCTTGTAATTTAGTGCAAAAATAAAGCTTGAAGTTGAATTTGAGACTTATTCTTAATTTCCTTAAAAAATCTTTTTACTCAAGCTTAATTAAACAATAATCTATTTAAAAAACGTATAAGAGTATAAAAAAATGAAAGCTTATCTTCATATAGGAACTGAAAAAACTGGAACTACAGCCATACAATACTTTCTGGTTAGCAATCGAAAATACTTATTAGAAGATGGTTTTTTGTATCCCCACTCTCCTGAAGAAACAAAGGAGCCTAAACTAGCTCCTTTTGCACATACTAAAATTGCTGCTTTTTCAATGAAAGCTAATCCACTTCAGGATATTCACAAATATCTTCAAATAACTAATGCAGAAAACTTTTTGAAACTTCAAAATAATTTTCAAAATGAGCTTGCTCAAGAGTTAAATCAAACCAAGGCCACAACAGTAGTTTTTTCTAACGAACATTGTTCGTCTCGGCTATTCTTAAAAGAAGAAATAGAGCGGTTAAAGAAGCTTCTTGAGCCATTTTTTGAAGAGATTAAAATAATTATCTATTTGCGTAGGCAAGACAAGTTTTTATTAAGTACGTATTCAACCTCTGTAATAGGCGGTCACACCAAACCATTCGAGCTACCTTCAAAGAAAAATATTGAACAACGCTATGACTACTGGAACATCCTTAAAAAGTGGGAATCAGTGTTTGGTAGGGAAAATGTAATAGTTAGAATATTTGAGAGGGAGCAAATGTTTGGAGGAGATCTCTTAAGTGATTTTACAAATCTTTTAAAAATAGACTCAATTCAAAAATATAAAACCGCAAAAACTTTAAATGAATCTCTGGATGCTGATTCATTAGAATATTTAAGACTGATAAATCATTATGTACCGAGATTTATTGATAATGATATCAATCAAAATAGAGTAAAAATTTTGCATGCTCTCAGAAATTACTCAAAATACTATTCAAATAAAAACTATTCTTCTATGCCAAAAGAAATGGTTGAAAATTTTATGTTGAATTTTGACGAATCTAATAGACAAGTAGCAAATTATTTTCTAAACTGCTCGGATGGAAAATTGTTTAAGAATGATTTCCACAGTGAAGATAATAGTTCTTACACAAAGCTTACAATCAAAAAAGCTTTTGAAATTACTACTTACTTGTTGAAAGATAGGATAAAACAAATGTACCAACATGCGAACAGAAAACTAGAATTGTCTTTCTCTAGCAAGTGTTCTGTGGCTGTTTGCGCCTGAAACTATTTAGCAGTTATAACAGATAGATTGAGTAGAGTAACTTGGATGGGGTTAGTAGCATCGAAAGTATTCGCCATGCTTGCTTCGCGATTGTTGGGTCGAAAATAAAGCCATGCAAACTACTAGTAAAAAAATTATTATTATAGGTGGGGGAATTGGCGGTGCAGCAACGGCTCTCGCCCTTCACCGCGCAGGATTTAACTTTATGTCTCAAGAAGTCTCCCGGTTTACCGGAGAGATGAATTGAGACAAACCAATAACCGTGCGCTAGCACACAACAAAAATAAGCTATAATAGTTGTGGTCGCTGACCCGCCAGTTAGAGAGGAAACGGATATAAAGACCACTCCGAAGACTGGGAAACTGAAGCCCAATGACCCTCTTGGTAATATAAGTCCAATGGATATGGTGGATGGCGAAAAACAATATATTCCTTGGGACGCAGGGAA
>JAAUUT010000126.1 GCA_012031035.1 Candidatus Altimarinota bacterium
GGGCATGGAGGATCAGGAGACGAAGGGGCAGGAGACAAGGGGACAAGGGAGACAAGGGAGAATATTTATTTGCGACTTCCGATTTTGATAGGAAGTGATTATCTTTTCTACATCGTCTCGATTGGATATATCTGCTTGAATGACGTTAACTTTAGCGCCTGCTTTTTCTAGTTGGCTAATCGTTTCTTGTGCGGTTTGAGACGGTGCGCTACGTCCGATTAAAACGAGATGTTTTGCTCCTTTTTCGACCATCCAGCCAGCAATTTGTAAGCCTAATCCTCCTAATCCGCCAGTAATTAGATATATTCCATCTGGATGAATTGCTGTGCGATCGCTCACGTCATGGGTTCCCACAGGGTTTTGTGAAAGGACGATTTTGCCAATATGTTTTGCCTGTTGCATATGGCGGAAGGCATCGACAACGCGATCGCTCGAAAATACTTGACAAGGAAGCGTTTTTAAGGTATGAGACTGAAACTCTTGTAGGAGTTGCTGCAACATCGATTGAATGAGATCGGGTTGTTGTTGCGTTACCTCGATTAAATCGACGAGAAAGTAAGATACATCGGGTTTTACTTTAGCAACTTGCTGAGAGTTCCAAACGCCATTTTTGCCGATTTCTATAAAGCGACCTTTGGGATTTAAAACTGATAAGTTTTTGGAAATAAAATCACCAGATAAAGAATTCAAAACGATATCTATTCCTTCGCCTTGCGTAATTGCCAAGATTTCATCGGCAAAATCTAAGGTACGCGAGTTCATGATCTGTTTGACTCCCAGAGACTGGAGAAAGTCCCATTTGCTGGGGGAAGCTGTGGCAAAAATCTCTGCCTTTGCTTGTTGCGCGATTTGAATAGCTGCTAATCCTACTCCTCCCGCCGCCGCATGAATCAATACTTTGTCCCCTGGCTTAATTTTGGCGAGGTGGTGTAAGGTATAGTAAGCTGTCAGGAACGCGCCTGGAATCGTTGCAGCTTCCTCGAAGGTAATAGATTCTGGCTTGTGTATCGCTAAAGCCGCATTAACTGTAACATACTGACTGAAACTACCAGGCGCGATCGCAATTACTTTATCTCCTATTTTGAAGTCTTGCACGTCTGGCGCGATTGCGCTCCGCGAACCGGCAGAGCCGATCGCAACCACCTCACCAGCACATTCGAGTCCTAATAATCCAGGATCGCCAGGATATAATCCTAACGCATTTAATACATCTCTAAAATTCAATCCCGTAGCAAAAACTTTAATTTCGATTTCTCCAAAATTGGGTTGACGGCGAGTTGTTGGTTTCCATTGCAAATTCTCTAAGGTTCCTCGATTTTCAATTTCTAGTCGGACGGGAATAGAAGTCTCAAGTTTCTCATTTAAATTGCTGCGAACTAATCTAGCGACATAACGATTTCCATCTCGAAAAGCGATTTGGTCTTCTGTATCCGGCGAGTCAATTTCTTCAAACAGAAGTTGTGCGTCAGAAGTCGATTTTGCATCGAGATCTATTCTCACGCAGTTCAATTCTGGGTGTTCTATCGCAATAACTTTTCCCATTCCCCACAAAGAAGATTGAGCGATTTGCGAGATATTATTGTTGTTAACGGGTTGAGCATTTCTAGTTACTAACCACAGGCGAAGCGGATTAGCAAAATCTGCTTTAATTAAACTCTGAACTAGATGTAAAATGCTACTACATTCTTGATTCGCTTTGGTTAATAATTTAATTTCTGAAGTATCTAAACTCCATAAATAGACGATGTTGTGTAAGGAAGTATCGTGGCTTTTAAACTCTTCTAAAAGTTTTTGAAAATGTTCTGGATTATTGCGATCGATTTGGAACTGATTTAAAGATTGTGTATATTCTTTTCCCGCAGAAACAAGGCTGTACGTTTGTTGTTTAGACTCTATAATTTCTGCTATTTTTGTAGCTAATCTTTCTTGGTCTGCAAAAATTAGCCAGTGTTGTGAAGAGGTATATTTTGAGAAATGATGACGTTTTTTAAGCTGCCATTCTACGTTATAAAGCCAATCATACCAAGACGTTTTTAAAACCCCTAATAATGCTTCTCGACAAGCTCTTTTTGATGAGAGTCCATCAACTTTAGCTACCAGATTTCCTGCTTCATCGAATAGCCATATATCGGCGATTAAAATATCTAGATTTGAGCGATTAACTGGATGCAGACGAACATAACTCCATAGCGTTTGTTCGGGACGGCGATAAAGAGAAAACCGTTTTAATCCTATTGGTAAATAAGTTTCTGATTTTAAGTTTTGTGGTAAAGCAGCAAAGATAACTTGGAAACAAGCATCGAGTAAGGCTGGATGAAATTGATAGTTAGGTTGGGAGCTAAGAATTTCTGGTAGTTTAATTAAGCCTAAACTTTCATTGTCTCGATTCCATAAGCAAACAATACCTTGAAAACTCAAACCATAATCGATTCCTTTTTCTCGACATTGTTGATAATGAGATTTGATGGAGAGTTCGTTTGTAAATTGCGATCGCAATTGCTCCAATTTAACTTGTTCTAATTCTATATTTTGCTCTGCGACACAAATTTTACCCGAACAATGTAACGTCCAATCCTCCTCCTCTTGGGAATCTAAACTATAAATGTTGAAAGAATTATCTTGATTTAAAACTAATTGAACGGTTTTGTCTTCTTCAGGTAAAATTAGCGTTTTTTGTATACTTACATTTTCCAAGATTAAAGTTGGAGGTTTAAATACTATTGAACCTGCTGCCAATGCCATTTCTAAGTAAGCAGTTCCAGGGAAAATAACTTGTTGAAAAATGCGATGCTCTTTGAGAAACGCTGGTGTATTTGAATTAAGTTGCGACTCAAATAAGGTATTTTTTAATGGCGATCGCAACTTTTGTCCGAGTAAAGGATGGGAAGGGAGACGGGAGGACGGGGAGACGGGGGGACGGGGAGAATCTTTACTTCTAGCTTTGAGAATATTAGTATTTTCTAACCAATAACGTTGGCGTTGGAAAGGATAGGTAGGTAATGCAACTCGATAACATAAATTATCTCGATAAAAACCAACCCAATCTATTGTTATTCCTCGTACATATGATTGAGCTAAACTCTCAAGTAACTGTTGCCAGTCAGAATATCCTGGACGCAAACTTGGCAACCATAATTTAGATTCTGATTGATTTTCTAAAATCGAGCGACCCATCCCTAATAAAGTAGGTTTAGCTCCAATTTCTATAAATATCTGATATCCAAGTCTATCTAACGTTGCGATACTCTCAGAAAACTTTACAAATTGTCGAACGTGACGACACCAATATTGAGGCGTTGCTATTTCTTGGTCAATCGGTTGTCCGGTAAGGTTAGAAATTAACTCGATTTGTGGAGTAGAATAAGTAATCTGACGAGCGATTGGCTCAAATTCTGCTAACATCGGCTCCATCAAAGGAGAATGAAAAGCATGAGAAACATTCAGTTTTTTGCACTGAATTCCTCTGAGTTCTAAACGATTAACAATGCTTTCTATAGCCTTATTTTGACCAGAAATAACAATATTATCAGAACCGTTTATAGCTGCGATCGCCACTTGTGGCGCTGGGCTTTGCCCAATCGCAACTTCATCTTTATAAGATTCAATCGCATCAATAACAGTTTCCTGACTTGCAAAAACTGCAACCATCGCACCTTTTTGAGGTAATGATTGCATCAAACGTCCTCTCGCAGCAATTAACTTCAAACCGTTTTCTAAACTAAAAACTCCCGCCACACAAGCAGCAACATATTCTCCAACGCTATGACCCATCACAGCAGACGGTTCTATTCCCCAAGACTTCCAAAGTTCGTATAAGGCGTATTCGAGAACAAATAATGCAGATTGGGTATAAATCGTCTCATCAAGTAAATGAGGGGGTGAGGGGGATGTAGAGACGCGATATATCGCGTCTGTACGGAGTAGGGGTGAAGTTTCAGATTGCGGATAGAGAATTTCGAGTAAAGGCGTATCTAAATAGGGTTGTAAAATCTCAGCACATTTATCCAAAGCGGCGCGAAAAACGGGTTGAGTTTCATATAACTCTCGTCCCATTCCGATATATTGAGATCCTTGACCTGTAAATAAAAAGGCAATTTTCGGACGCTGACCGTTCAAGACTTGTCCGCTAACTAATCCCGTAACTTCATTACCAGTTATATAAGCTTTTAACTGTGTGCGTAATTGTGCGACAGAATCGCTCACTATACCAATACGATAATCGAAATGCGATCGCCCCGTACTTGCCGTAAAACAAATATCAGCTAAATCAACCTCCGAATGCACCCCCAGGAACGCTTCATAACGCTGCGCCAACTCCCTCAAAGCCTTCTCACTTCTCGCCGACAACGCCAAAACATGATAACCCTTCCCGCCTTCGGAACCCTCTACCCCCCTCGTTCCCCCCTTGCCAAGGGGGGATGTAAGGGGGGTGGGAGGGGTGTGCCTCTGTGACTCTGTGCAAGATTCCAAAACCACATGAACATTCGTCCCACCGATTCCCAACGAATTAACCGCAGCACGAAGAGGATAACTGCCTACCTCCCACTCTTTTAGCGTTTTATTAACAAAAAAAGGACTATTAACAAAATCAATTTGAGGATTGGGTTGCTCGAAATGCAAACTAGCAGGAATCTTCTGATAGTTAAGTGCTAAAACCGCCTTAATAAAACCTGCCACCCCAGAAGCGATATTGAGATGTCCGACATTAGTCTTAACCGAACCGATCGCACAGAAACCTTTCTTGTTAGTATGAAGACGAAATGCTTGGGTTAGTGCGTTAATTTCGATAGGATCTCCTAAAATCGTACCCGTACCGTGTGCTTCTACATAACTGATACTTTCTGCGTCAACCCCAGCTATCGCCATTGCTTCTGCAATAACCCTCGCTTGTCCGTCGCTATTGGGTGCAAAATACCCGACTTTCGTCCCACCATCGTTATTGATAGCCGAGCCTTTAATAACAGCATAGATGCGATCGCGATCGTTTATAGCATCTTCAAGTCGCTTGAGAACGACAATTCCCGCACCGCTACCAAACAACGTTCCTTTTGCGCTAGCATCAAAAGCACGACAATGACCGTCCGCAGAGAGAATTGACCCTTCTTGATACAAATAACCGATTTTTTGAGGAACGTGGACGGAAACCCCACCAGCTAGTGCCATATCGCACTCGCCATTCAGCAAGCTTTGATACGCCATATGAATCGCCACTAAAGAAGTAGAACAAGCGGTTTGAACGTTGACGCTAGCGCCTGTAAGATTTAACTTATAAGAAACTCGCGTCGTTAAATAATCTTTGTCGTTAGCTACCGTCATTTGAAAGCCAGCCATCGAACCTAAATTCACGATTTGTAAGTTATCAATCTCGTCAATTTGGTGGCGTTTTGGATAGACATTATTGAGGAGATAAGTATTTGCAGAAGCACCAGCGTAGAGAGAAATTTCTCCTTGATAAGTCAGAGGATTGTAACCCGCATTTTCTAACCCTTCCCAAGCACATTCGAGTAATAAACGCTGTTGGGGGTCTAATAATTCTGCTTCTTTAGGACTGTATCCAAAGAATTCAGCATCAAATAGCTCGATATCCTCCAAAATCGGACTAGCTTTCACATAATTAGGATTTTTCAGCAATTGAGGGTCGATTCCCGTCGCCAAAATTTCTTCATCGCTGAAAAAGGAAATTGATTCAACCCCATCGCATAAATTTTGCCAAAATTCATCGATATTTTTCGCACCAGGAAAGCGACAAGACATTCCAATGACTGCAATATCCGTTCCTTTATCCTTACGCCGTCGTTGCGCTTTTTGTTGTCCTTGTTGTGCGGCGGTGACTTCGGTTTTGTCCTGACTTAAATATTGCGCTAAAGTTGCGATCGTTGGATACTGAAATAGTTCTACAGTGGAAATGGTTTTCTCGATTTTTTCTTGTAATTGAGCCAAAACTTGCATCAATAACAACGAATTTCCACCCAATTCAAAGAAATTATCGTGCAAGCTAACTTGTTTGATTCCTAATATTTCTTGCCAGATGTTAGCGATTTCCCGTTCTAATTCGTTGCGAGGTAAATCGCTAGCTTTTGATTATTGAATAAAACTTGAATCTTGTGAAGGATTAAGTCAAACTCTCCAAATTCAAAGCGTCGCACTAATTCTTTGCGTTGGATTTTACCTAATGCAGTTTTAGGAATAACATCTCTCTCTACAGGAATTAAATAATCGGGATAGATACCAATCTTACTCGTGACAACTTTGCGAATTTGTTTGACGATTTCAAGTATAAAGTCATCATCGGAAACAGAGAGATTGAAAAAAACGGCTAATTTATCGGTTGTATCTTCATCTCTGCGAACGGCACAAGCTGCTGTATAAGAAACTTCTACTCCGTCAATTTCTTCGATAACCGCTTCAATTTCGTGGTTATAATAATTAATTCCATTAATAATAATGACTTCTTTTTGACGACCTGTAATCGCTAATCGTCCGTTTTGTATAAACCCTAAATCGCCTGTATTAAACCATCCATCCTCTGTAAAAATTTCACAATTATATTCGGGTCTTTTATAATATCCAGAAGTAACCGTTAATCCTTTAACCTGAAGCAATCCTATCGTTCCTTCTTCAACTACCCGATTCTCAGCATCGACGATACGCAAAGATACGCCTGGAATCGGAGTTCCCACTTCCACAAAAGAATTGTGCGCCATGGCGCACAAAAGTGAAAATTGATGAGAATGAACGATTCCCGAACAGGTTTCTGACATCCCATAACCGGGACTAACCGCGTTACTCGCTAATCCGTAAGGCGCAAGTAATTCTAAAAAACGCTTAGTCGTTTTACCAACCACTGCTTCTGCACCGTTACCCATCCAGCGCAGACAAGATAAATCCCAAGATTGTTTGCTAAGTCCTTGCAATCGCTCGTTTATCAACCCATAAGCAAAATTAGGTGCCCAAGTTGCCGTTACTCGATCGCGATCGCACAAATCCAACCACTTGAGGGGATTCTGTAATACTATCTCATTAGAAACGTGAATTTGTTGAGATCCCAGATATACTTGTGTAAGATGGAACATCACTAAACTGGCGGCGTGTTCTAGAGGCATCCAGTTTAGGGCGATCGAATCTCTTGAAAGTCCGTTAGCACTCGCCATTCCAAAAGCACTAACCAACAGATTTCGGACGCTCAACATCACCCCTTTGGGAACTCCCGTACTCCCAGAAGTCATAATTAGCAAGGCTAAATCGTCGGGTTGAGTATGATGCCAGTTATTATCGCTTTGATTTTGTTTGAGGTCTTCAACAGCAACAATTTGAGCGTCTAAAAAAGTTTGGATGGCTGGAATTAATTGCGCGTCCGTAACTATGATAGGTTGCTCGCACAATTGCCAAGCATGGAATAGTAAATTAGCTTTGTTATTATCAGACGTATAGCTAGGAACAACGCCAAGCGGGACGGGAATAAAACCGCCTAAAATACATCCCCAAAAGGTTGCTAAAAAGTCCTTATTGTGATTAAGCTGTAAAATAACCTTATCTTGGGGCTGCAATCCTAACGATCGCAATCCTGCTAAGATATACCTAGCTTCTTCTAATAAATCTGCATAGGATTGAAAAGTTTCCGTCCCATCGGAGTGAAGATAAAGAATTCCTGTAGTTTCGCGTGCGGCTCGATGTAGGATTTGAGGTAGAGCGATCGCAAAATCCAAGTCTTCGGGTAAAGATTCGCCATGTACGATAGCAAGTTGCTTTGATGTTGAGTTATTGTATTCGATGCGATCGCTCATTAACTATCTCCTTCTCCACCCCAATGCAATAATCAGTGACCAGTTATCAGTGACCAGTTATCAAAAAAATTATAAGTTTATTCCTAATCAATTCTTAACTTCTGCTTTTCCTCCTCAAACTTTTATAGCCATATAAATAATTAATGGCTTAAATCCTGCGTCGATTGACCAGCATAACACCTGCTAAAACCATAGCACCGCCTAATAATGCACTCAAAGTAGGAATTTCCCCCAACCACAGCCATGCAAGAAACAACGCCACCACAGGAATTAATGCCAAATAGCTGCCTGCTTGGGAAGCTGGAATTCGAGATAAAACATAAGACCAGGCAATATATGCAACGACACCAGGAAACAAACCCATGTATATTACTGCCAGTGTCGGGGCAATAGGCGCACGAACAGCCGAAGAAACCGCTTCTGGTGCGAGGAAAAACAAAAATAACGTTCCCGACCAAATTGCATAGGTCGTGAAATGAATGGGACTATATCTTACCAGTAACGGCTTCTGAATTATTGAATAAACGCTAATCGCTAGGGTAGCCATAAAAACCCGCAATACGCCCAATGATAGCTGGAAAGTGCCGTCCTTACCAACAGCAATAATGCCAACCCCTGCAATACACAATACAACGCCAATCCATCCTAATCTGCCGAGGCGTTCGCCAAAAAACAGCCATGCTAGCAGCGCAATAATACCGACCTCCGACGAAATTATAAAACTAGCTATACCCGCCGAGACAGTCATTTGTCCCGCATTAAGCATGAAATTATAGACAGTAAAGCCAATAAAACCACACAGGACAATAAGTGGCAAATCTTGCCATCTTGGTAAAGGAATGCGTTTAATTAGGGCGTAAACGATGAGGACGGCAGAGGCAACGATATATCTTAAAAGCGCGACTTCAGCAGGCGTATATGCCTCTAAAGCGACGCGAATAGCGGGGAATGCAGATGCCCACAAAAGAACCGTCGCAATAATCGCTACAATAACTAAACTTTTAGGTTGATGTTCGCGATCGCGTTTCTGCTCTGTATTGGGCGATCTCGTATAGTAAATCGAAGGGATTAATACCATATGAATCCTCGTAGCTTCTATCCTATGTTATCGAGAAGGATATTGCGATTAATCACCTAGAAATTTACGCAGCAAAATATGTAAACTTATGTAAAGTACCATCCAAGATTCGATATTTTATGTTGCGACGCACTTTCATCACTCTCCTTTTAGCAAGCTGTTTGATTTTTATAGGTTGGTTTCAGTCGATTCCTAACGCTTTAGCAATGGGCGGTCAACAGCCGCCTATTAACCAACTCGCCCCAGAATTTACGCTACCGACCAATACAGGAGATGGAACCATATCCTTATCCGACTATCGAGGAAAATGGGTCGTTCTCTACTTTTATCCTAAAGATTTTACGCCGGGATGTACCCTCGAAGCCCGTCGCTTCCAAGAAGATTTACCCAAATATAAAGCCAAAAATGTCCAAATTTTGGGGGTGAGTGCCGATGATATCGATTCCCATGCCGAATTCTGCGACTCAGAAGGTTTAAAGTTTCCCTTACTTGCTGATACGACAGGTGAGGTGAGTAAAGCTTACGGTTCTTGGTTAGGGGCTATGTCGCTGCGCCACACTTATCTAATCGACCCCCAAGGAATACTGCGAGAAACTTTTTTGGGCGTTAGACCTGCCATTCACAGTACTGAGGTGTTATCCCGTCTCGACGAGTTGCAAGCTTAATGAGTCTAGTGAGTGCGATCGCGATCGCACAGCCTAATATTACTAAAAATCCAAAAAACTTTCATGCCAAGAAATCAGTGTTTACACTGATATTAAAAAGAGACTTTATTTCATAATTCCAATGACTCAACCTATCGATCCTTTTATGACTCAAGCTATTGCACAAGCAAAACAAGGATTGAGCGAAGGTGGCATTCCCATCGGTTCGGTACTGGTTAAAGACGGTAAGATACTTGGGAAAGGACACAATAAGCGCGTCCAAGATGACGACCCCGTGACTCATGCAGAAATTGATTGTCTGCGGAATGCAGGTCGTATTGGCAAATACAGCGAAACCGTTTTGTATTCAACTTTAATGCCTTGCTATCTTTGTGCGGGGGCAGTCGTTCAATTTGGCATTAAAAAAGTTATCGCTGGCGAGTCAGAAACGTTTCCTGGGGCAAGGGAATTTATGGAGTCTCACGGGGTTGAAGTTATCGATCTCAATTTGGATGAATGCAAGCAATTAATGAAGGATTTTATTGCCCAAAATCCCCGGCTGTGGAATGAAGATATTGGTAAGTAGCGAATCTTAAAAAGTATCTTTTTTAATCTCAGAAACCGTTGATAGATCGAACAAAACATCTAACGCGATCGCCTGTGCCCGATCTATTTGTCCATAGGAAAATACCCAAGGTAATGTTGATGGTATCTGAGAATAAAACCATTCTAAAACATAAGGACTACCATAAATAATTAACCCTTCAACCAATCCACTTGCCAGCAATTCTTGATAGAATTGTCGCGTCTTAGGGGTCAATCCTGCCACTCCACGAAAAGGATTTGCCCGAATAAAAACTTGGAGTAACGTCTTTCTCGTATCGCCTGCTACAACCTCTAGACTATTTTGGTCGAGCAATTGTATTTCGTAACCGAGTTGTTTGGGAATTGTTACTGCTGGCGTATGGCGGTCGAGAAAGTCGCGATTGAGTAAATCGTCTACTACAATTAAATTTCTTCCTTTTTCCTCATTTAAAAGTTTAATTGGCAACTTACCGCCTGTCTGCATCGAATCTCGTAAAATTGCATCCACCGTTGCGATCGCGTTAGGATTCGCTAAAACCTGTAAAAATGAAAGATTAGTTTCTACAGATGAAGCCGTAAAAATCTTCTGTTTTGCCTGCCAAATTTTAGCAACTGAAGCATAGATTCTTTCTTCTGTCAAGCGTCCCGATTCAACCGCTTGATAAACCGACGCGATCGCAACTTCGGGATCTTGTGGCATCAAGAGAATATCCGCCCCCGCTTCGACTGCCATCACGGCCACTTCTGCTGGCGAAGCATATTTAGCCACGCCGCCCATGATTAAGGCATCAGTAACGATTAACCCTTCAAAGCCCAAGCGATGTCGCAATTGACCCGTTAGAATCGCATGAGAAAGCGTTGCAGGACGTTGGGAATCCCAAGTAGGAATGAGTAAATGGGCACTCATGATACTATCGACTCCTGCCGCGATCGCACTTTTAAACGGCGGTAACTCAATTTGGGTTAATCGAGACTCTGAGTGAGGAACGACAGGTAAATCGAGATGAGAATCGGTAGCGGTATCCCCGTGTCCTGGAAAGTGTTTGGCACAGGTTAGGGCGGGATAGGATTTTGCCCCTTCGATAAAAGCAGCAACTAATTGACTGACAACTTCTGGCGTATCGCCAAAGGAACGAAGGCTAATGACGGGATTTTCGGGGTTATTATTAACATCGGCGACGGGTGCATAAATCCAATTTATCCCGATCGCTAACGCTTCTTGGGCAGTAATTGCCCCCATTTTAATAGCATAACCTTTAGCAAGGTCTAAATCCTGAGAAGCAATTGCACCAATTGCCATTGGCGGCCCAAACCAAGTTGCCCCAGAAAACCGTTGTCCTACGCCTTCCTCGATATCTGCACCAATAAATAAAGGAATCGTTGACCAACTTTGTAACTGTTGCGATCGCAGGGCAATTTCGGCGGCGCTTCCGCCTAATAAGATAACGCCACCTAGGTTAAGCGTCTGCAACCAATAACGCAATTTAGCCGCAGGTGGTTCCCAAGCGGGATAGCGAATTTGAGGATCGAACAAAAAGCCAGAGGCGCGAACCACTACCATTTGTCCGATCTGTTCCTTGAGGGAAAGTTTGGTAAGATCGGGTAACAGCTTACTCATAATCGGGTCAAAATGCTCAGAGGATAGGCGAGACTCAACACTGTACGTTTAATGATGACGACCTACTGAGTTCAAAGTTCGTAGTTATCGCTTTTAGACTCGCTATAATTACGCGCCTTAACCTAAATCTTTTTCCTCAAGATAATCGATGTCCTCGTCTTCGTCAGGAAGAGTATCGCGAATTTGGTTTAATAGATGTAAAGTGCGATCGCCTCTTTCTAGAGAACGATCCTCGACGAATACTACTTCTGGCGTTCTTCGCAACCGTATTCGCTGACCGAGTTCGCGACGAACGAAACTAGCAGAAGATTTTAATCCTTCCATTGTCTCAGCTTTAGCGGCTTCCGTGCCGTAGATGCTAACGTAAATTCTAGCGTGTTGTAGGTCGCCAGAAACTTCAACATCGGTAATGCTGACCATCCCAGCACCGACGCGATCGTCTTTTATTTCGTTGAGCAACATTTGACTAACTTCTCGTTTAATCGAAGACGAGACGCGAGAAACCCGACGACTATCAGCCATAATTTTCGCCCCCCCCTGTTTTTACTATGGGCACTCTTGGGGTATTATCCCTTGTCTATGTTAAATGCAACAAGCGGACTCCCGCCATAATATCTTTCTCGTCAGCGAGATGGGGATTGGTTTTTATGACCAAACAGCTTGCGATCGCTGATGCAATACCAAACCATATACAACCTCGGTTTGCTGTGCCAGTTTAAACCAATCAAAACGGGTTTCTAAATCTTCATAGGCATTATCAATCAACCACTGCGCGTAACCTGGATTCTTTAAAACTTCTAAAATTCCCCAAGCTAAAGAATCGGCATTATTTGTATAAGTGACAATTCCCGTCTTGGTATGTCGTACCACTTCGGGAAAACCTCCCGTATCCGATACAACCACAGGAACCCTAGCGGCAAAACTTTCTAAAGCGACGATACCAAATGGTTCGTAGAGACTGGGAAAAACAGCACAGTCGGCGATGGTTTGAAACTTATCCAAATCTTCTTCCGACATAAAACCTGTAAAGAAACACTTTTGCCAGATTCCCAAATGCCAAGCTTGGTGTTTGAGTCGATCGGCATTGCCTCCGCCGATGATAATAAATTTTACATGACCGTCCATCTCCCACAGAATTTTGGGAGCGGCATTTAACAAGATTGAAACGCCTTTTTCATAGGCGATGCGACCGACATAGTAGACAATTTTTTCGCTATCCTCGGCATAGCGGCGGCGAAGACCTTGATAGTCAAAATTGGGTTCTCGGTGCTTTTTCTCGGCTCTGATGCCATTGTAAACCACGTCTACCTTATCGGGAGGCGCGCCCAATGCTCGCTGCAATTCATGTCGCATATAGCCGCTACAAACGATAACGCGCCAAGCATTGTAGACAAGGTTGCCTTCTTTGCTAGAAACATAGCGTTGATCGTCAGTATAAATGCCATTGTAGCGACCGTACTCGGTAGCGTGTATGGTAGCGACCAGAGGAATCTTGAAACGATGTTTGAGCGCGATCGCGGCATCTCCAACCAACCAATCGTGAGCGTGGATCAAATCGAAGGAGCCTTCTTCTGCAATCAGCTTCCCTCCATAATAGCCCATGCTCTCATTCATGTTCGCGATCCAGTGGAAGAAGTCATTTCCCCAAGCAACCGGAACGCGATGAACGCAAACGCCTTCTACTTCTTCATAACCAGGTGCTTGACCGAACTCTACCGTGATTAAATGAATTTCATGTCCTAATTTAACCAGTTCTGGATAAAGTTCTGCTACGTGGCGTGCAATCCCGCCTACTATTCGCGGGGGAAATTCCCAAGTCAGCACCAAAATCCTCATACACCAAAATCCTCTAATCTGCAAATCTCAATACAAATTGACATAATATAGCGAACTTTTTCAACATTAGCGAGCGGCGATCGGTGATTAGGGATTGGTGATTGGGAAAGTCGGAAGTCGTCGCTGCTCGGACTATCGTCCTGCGCGGCGGATAAGGGAAGTCGGAAGCATAAAACAAGGAAGAATATTTATTACTGAACTACTCGAACTACCGAACTCCTGTAAAGACGCGAAATTTCGCGTCTTTACTTTCCTCCTAATTTTCATAATTCATAATTCATAATTTCACCAAACGGGATCGTCGTAGAGATTAATGATTAACTCTTTTGTTCCAACCGGAACATAACTAATACAGGCACAAATAGGCGTTCCATCTCCCAATTCTACCTCGCAAGCGTGACAAGACCCCATGAGGCAGCCTGTCGGAATAAAAACGCCCGCACGTTGTGCCACCTCTAATAAAGCTTCTCCTGGTTGAGCAGAAATAGTAATATCGTCGGGGAGGAATCGAATATTAACTGTCATCTAAATTATCAATTCTGAAGGCTAAACTCTTAAATTCTAGCTCGTGCTTTCATTGGTCATTGAGAATTTAAAACTCAGAAATTGGTACTGCGCGAAGCGCAATCGCATCTATAGCAATCCTAAGTAGGTTAGGTAAAAATTCCGTAGTCATAAATTTTGGGAAAATCAGAAATTTGATGATTAGCAAAAAACTCAAATAACCATTTCACTATAGAAAAGAAGTACAAAGATGAGAAACTTGTCTCAGAAAAGTTTTAGTTGGTAACACCAAATATCTTCTACTGGGTTTTATTCGGGTGCATAAGGGGCAAAAAATGACAAATAATTTGCCATTGTTCGGGTTCTTTATAACGATATTAGCTTGATAGTTAGCTCTTTGTGACGGATGAGGCGGACTCAACCGGATGCGCTTCAAGCTATAGTTTTTTTTTGAGAATTCGCCTAACTTGTTCGCTGCCTAAGTTGACTTTTCGTTCCATCGCTAATTTGTAAGATAGTTGCCGAGCGCTGTAACGGCGTGGCTCATCCGCCCATTGTTCGAGTGCTTGCCAATCCGAGTAACTCCAACGGCTTGGTCTACCTCGTCCACTAGCTTCCCATAATCCTGCTAGCCCTACTGTTTGCCATCGACGAATTGCTGCTCTGACTGTATGTTCGTGCCAATCTAGATAACGAGCAATTTGGGGAGTTCTCCATCCGCTTGCATTCAGACGAATTGCCATTGCTCGCATCCGCGTCCGGTGTGGCACTCCGTCTGCATGACTGAGTTCTCGCAGTGTGCGATCCTCTTCTTCTGTAAGATTGAGCTTGATGGGAGCAGGCATTTATTTACTTCAATTCTCACTTCCTTTTTATCTTACATTTAATTAGGTTGAACTATTTATTATACTTATTACAATTCATTTAGGATTGTTATAGCTTAATCTCACTTCAAACAAAAGTCAAAATAAAAATCCCACGGTGTTTAGCCGTGGGATTTTTAAATGTTTTAACCTTGTAGATTAGTCAAGGTCAGGCATAGCTAATGCTGGCTCGGTTTCGCGATCGATTCCTTTCTCGAATCCAGCTGCCGCCGCACGAGCGCGACCAGCGTGCCATAAATGACCGACTAGGAAGAAAAAGCCTAGTACGAAGTGAGACGTTGCCAACCAAGCGCGAGGAGATACATAGTTAAACGAGTTAACGTCTGTGATAACTCCACCTACAGAGTTCAAAGAACCCAGAGGCGCATGGGTCATGTATTCAGCCGCACGGCGAACTTGCCAAGGCTGAACGTCATTTCTAAGTTTGTCTAAATCTAGACCGTTGGGGCCGCGCATTGGCTCTAACCAAGGACCGCGGAAATCCCAGAAGCGCATGGTTTCACCACCAAAGATAATTTCGCCAGTGGGAGAACGCATTAAGTATTTACCTAGACCAGTAGGACCTTGAGCGGATGCGATGTTAGCACCTAAGCGTTGGTCGCGAACTAGGAAAGTAAACGCTTGAGACTGAGAAGCTTCCATACCAGTTGGACCATAAAATTCACTGGGGTAAGCAGTGTTATTAAACCAAACATAGACAGAAGCAATAAAGCCCATTAAAGACAAAGCGCCTAAGCTATAGGAAAGGTAAGCTTCCCCAGACCAGATAAAAGCGCGGCGCGCCCAACCGAAAGGCTTGGTCAAAATGTGCCAGATACCGCCACCGATACAAATCAAACCAACCCAGATATGACCGCCAATAATATCTTCCATGTTATTGACGCTGATAATCCAGCCTTCACCACCGAAAGGAGCTTTGGTCAGATAGCCGAAAATAACAGCGGGATTGAGCGTAGGATTGGTGATGACGCGAACGTCTCCGCCGCCCGGTGCCCAGGTATCGTATACGCCGCCAAAGAACATGGCTTTGAATACCAACAGCAGCGCACCACAACCGAGAAGAATTAAGTGATAACCAATGATATTGGTCATTTGGTTCTTATCCTTCCAGTCGTAACCAAAGAAACCAGAATACTCTTCTAAGATTTCTGGACCGCGAAGCGCGTGATAAATGCCGCCAAAACCAAGAACGGCAGAAGAATTAGGTGAAGTACGCCAACTACAAAGTAGGGGAAGGTATTGATAACTTCACCGCCGGGACCAACGCCCCAGCCAAGTGTAGCGATATGAGGTAGAAGAATTAAGCCCTGTTCGTACATGGGCTTGTCTGGGGTAAAGTGGGCAGTCTCAAATAGAGTCATTGCACCAGCCCAGAAGACGATTAAGCCAGCGTGAGCCACATGAGCGCCCAGTAGCTTACCAGAAAGATTGATCAAACGGGCATTACCAGCCCACCAGGCAAATCCGGTCGAATCTAGGTCGCGACCGCCGCCTGCATATGAAGGATTAGAGAGCGTTACCACGTGGAAGTACCTCCTCTGGAAAAGTGAAATTCTCGTGAGGTTGATCCTGCGGAGCCATCCAAGCTCGCAGACCCTCGTTGAGTAGAATATTTTTCGTGTAGAATGTCTCGAATTCTGGGTCTTCTGCCGCTCTCAATTCTTGAGATA
>JAAUUT010000250.1 GCA_012031035.1 Candidatus Altimarinota bacterium
GACAGGCTCGATTTGAACGAGAAGTGCATCTAACCAATTACGACGACACTCAGGCGCACCGCGTACCAATTCTAATCCAGACTGGAAATTCGACCGCATTCAGAACGCCCAAAAATCGATCTGGCGGCGCAAAGCTTCTTGATTGAGCGATAAAGTACGCCGTCCCGACGAGCGCAAAGTTATTAAGAGTTCTGATTCTCCATGCAACCTTTCTAAAGTTGCCAAAATCTGACCTGCTGCTGCTCCTTCTAAAATTAAATCGCGATCGCGCGTTGCTCGGTGACTTTTCAAGGTCGCTAACAATTCTACGGCTTCAAGTAAATTAGACTTCCCTTGAGCGTTATTTCCCACTAAAATTGTCTTCTGCGCTTGAAATTTGACCTGCTGTTCTGCATAGTTACGAAACGATCGCAGGTGTAAGGTTTTTAAGAACATCAAAAATACTACGGTACGGAGTTGCTATCGCTTGCAATCTAGATTTTAGCTTCCCCGCGATCGGTCTTGCTGCTACTCTTTGAGCAATCGCGACTCAAAAACCTGTATTAATCTATAGCAAAGCCATTATTTAATACTCAAGATGCAGCAATTACTAATAATTTTTTTAGGTGGCGGATTCGGTAGTGTTTGTCGATACATCGTCAGTAAATTTATGACCCAACAATTTGAAACGACTTTTCCGCTAGGAACGTTTACTGTTAACGTTATTGGCTCTTTTTTGATCGGCGTAATTCTAGCAAGTATAGAAAAATATCAATGGGACTCAATTTGGGCGTTTTTATTAGTGACGGGTTTTTGTGGCGGCTTCACAACTTTCTCTACTTTTGCTTATGAAAACTATTTAGAATTTAAAAGTGCCAATTATTTAACCATGTTTTCCTACACCTTTATGAGTTTATTGTGGGGGTTTGCGGCAACTTGGTTGGGTTTTTTGGCGATCAAAAAAATTTAGGGTAGTTGGAGAGACGCGATCGGCTTTGCCGCTGCGCCTTGCACAATCGCGTTTATGTCAGAAGTGAAATTCAAGATACAGATGCACAAACGATATAATAATTGGCAAAACCTTATAGTTTAATAAACCGTTTATCTTTCCCTTGAAATAACCTTGCTGGCTATCTGTAAAACAATTCGAGAAGTTATCGGTCGCTGGTGGTCAGAATTTACCCTTCAGACCAAATTGATGGCAGCAGCAACGCTGGTCGTCTCGTTAGTGATGAGCGGTCTGACATTTTGGGCGGTCAATACTATCGGTCAAGATGCTCGTTTAAACGACACTCGTTTTGGTCGAGATTTAGGACTGTTGCTATCTGCTAATGTCGCTCCTTTAATTGCAGAAGATAATTTGACAGAAGTTGCTCGTTTTTCCAGTCGCTTCTATCAAAGTACCTCCAGCGTGCGTTATATGATATATGCCGATCGCGAGGGAAAAATTTTTTTTGGCATTCCTTACTCGGAAGCTGAAGTCAAAAATTCACTGACTATCGAACGTCGCATTCAGCTACCAGAAGATTATGCCGACAATAGCGATATCCCGATGGTACGCCAACACCTAACCCCCGATGGAGAAGTAACTGACGTATTCGTTCCTCTCAACCATGAAGGAAAATATTTAGGCGTATTGGCGATCGGAATCAATCCCAATCCGACCGTTGCTGCTTCCTCTAATTTAACCAGAGATGTGACGATCGCCGTTTTTATCTCGATTTGGGCAATGGTTATTTTAGGAGCAGTTTTCAATGCCCTCACCATCACCAAACCCATTAAGGAATTATTGTTAGGAGTCAAAAATATTGCTGCTGGTAACTTCAAGCAAAGGGTTGAGTTGCCCTTCGGCGGAGAATTAGGAGAGCTAATTTTTAATTTCAACGAAATGGCAGAACGCCTAGAACGCTACGAAGAACAAAATATTGAAGAACTAACCGCAGAAAAAGCAAAATTAGAAACCTTAGTTTCTACCATTGCTGACGGCGCACTCTTACTCGACCCCAATTTACAATTGTTGTTAGTCAATTCTACCGCCAGACGAATGTTAGGTTGGGAAGGTCAAGATGCGATCGGAAGTAGCGTTCTCGAACTTTTTCCTTCGGAACTCAAAGAACAATTAAGCCAACCGCTTCAGCAACTAGCCTCGTTTTACCCGGCTAAACTTGAAGACCCTGCGATCGAACACCTCGATCCTCTCGCTCAAAGCGATGCAAGCCTCTCTCCAGAAGAATATCGCTTGAGTTTAAAACAACCCACTCAACGAACGATTCGTATCGTTTTAACGCAAGTTCTCGATCGCCACAGCGAGGCAATTAAAGGAGTTGCCATGACCGTGCAAGATATCACCCGCGAAGTAGAACTCAACGAAGCCAAAAGTCAATTCATCAGTAACGTTTCCCATGAATTGAGAACGCCGCTATTCAACATCAAATCATTTATTGAAACGCTCTGCGAATTTGGCGACGATCTTACCCAAACCGAACGTCGCGAGTTTCTAGAAACAGCCAATCACGAAACCGATCGCCTGACTCGACTCGTCAACGACGTTTTAGATTTATCGCGACTAGAATCTTCTAAAACTTACCATCTAGAGGCGATCGATGTCGCTCAAATCGTCGAGCAAACTTTGCGAACTTACCAACTAAGTGCCAAAGATAAAGGATTAGAAATCGCCCAAGAAGTCGAAGCCAATTTACCACCCGTTCTGGGTCATTACGATTTGTTACTCCAGGTATTGACAAATTTAATGGGAAATGCTCTCAAATTTACCGAAACGGGGGGAAAAATTGCTATTCGAGCTTATAAATTAAAAAACGAAGGCGATCGCAAATCACAAGTTAGAGTAGAAGTCTCCGATACCGGAATCGGAATAGACGCAGAGGATCGAGATTCTATTTTTGAACGCTTCTTCCGCGTCGAAAATCGCGTTCACACCTTAGAAGGAACGGGATTGGGACTATCAATTGTCAAAAACATCATTGAGAGACACAATAGCAAAGTTCACCTAATCAGCGAAGTCGGTATTGGTACGACATTTTGGTTCGATCTCGCCGTACATCAAGAACCAGAAACGAACGTGGGAGACAAGGGAGACAAGGGAGACAAGGGAGACGAAGGGGACAAGGGGACAAGGAAGGACGA
>JAAUUT010000127.1 GCA_012031035.1 Candidatus Altimarinota bacterium
AAGGAGGCAAACCGCCTCGTCCGGTTATCACAAATTCGCTCTGTTGTGTGTCGCTCGGATTACACGCTTGTACTATCTCAGCCTCGACTGTTAAGGTGGGCAAGTTAACGACTCGACGGCTAGGGTCAGTATCAGGCGCATCGATTTGTACGTTTCCTGCGACTCCAAACTCAGAACTCACGGTAATATCGCTCAAAGGAGTTCGGCTTTCTCGGAATTCGATGCCAAAAATGCCTTGAGCATCATCTATATCAACGTTACCACCTCGACCTCGAACGGCATTAGCCGTAATATTGCTGTCTTCTAAAGGAACGGCGATGATAACTTGAGAGTTGATATCGATATTGCCGCCTGTGGCCGTACCTTGAGTAGCGTCAGTGGTAATTTGACTGCCATGGCGTAAAAGCAATAATTGGGATGTTAGCTTAATATTGCCAAATTCTCCAGAGCGAGTATTAGTCGTAATTGTTCCTTGATTATCTAAAAAGATAGTGCGAGCGTGAATTGTGATATTGCCTGCTGCACCCGTACCCAGTTCGCCTCTAGCCTCAGCCGTTATCTCACCTCCATCTCGAACAATTAATTGGTCTGTTTCAATAATCTGCACATCTCCAGCCGCCCCAGTCCCAAGAGTATTACCCGATATATCACTGGGAAATCCATTAGCTGCGGTTCCCATCACTTTTACAAAGTCTGAGGCTCTTACTATTACCGTTCCACCCGGCCCATTTCTAGTAGCTGCCGCTATGTTAGCCCCCTCTTGAAGCGTTAATCGCTCTGTTTCAATGTTTAAATCTCCAGCCCTTCCAGAACCAAAACTCGAACCAAATATGCCACTGGTAAACTCCCCACTTACTGATTCTCCAATCAGTTGAATATCTGATGCGTTTATAAAAGCTCTCCCTCCTTGTCCGTCACCAGCATTTGAAACGGCTATTTGCGCTCCATCTTTGACAGTTAACTGACTCGTTTGAATTGTTAAGTCTCCACCCTGTTGGATTCCTCCAGTTACTGCAAACAAGCCAGTAGGCAAGACCAGGTTAGCTGCGGTTCTAATGAGTGTTATGTCTGTTGCTTCCACTTTAAGATTGCCAGTCTGGCCTTGCCCACTTGAGAAAGAGCCTATGAAAGCATCTTGGACGGTTAAACTTCCAGTCTCAAGGGTCACATCATTGCTTTTTCCCCCATCCAATGCGATCGCACCAATTCCAGAACGCTCGTTAAGGTTTAACTGTTGCGATTGGATGAAAATTTTTCCTCCATTATCACTATTTGTTGCTGCGGTAATTAAACTATCTCGAAAAGTTACGCGACCGCCTTGTATCCTCACATCGCCACTGGCAGCACCACTGATATTAAGCAAAGATTGCTGGGATAGGTTGATATTGCCGAAGTTTGATACGCCCTCATAGCCCAAAGTTAAACCATTGATTGTTGGGTTCAGGCTAACTCTACCATTACCTGATACACTACCTAATTCAATTCGACCTCCAGGGAATTTTTGGTTTCCGGCTGCCGTTAAAATACCACTCTCTAGCACCATGTCCCCACCTACAAGTGCTAAAGTTCTGCCTGGTAGCACCTGTAAACCAGGGTTGTTAGGAAGATTACCTAACAGTTGCTGTAATGTTCCTGCCGCTTCTTTGACAAAAGCCTCTGAATCGAACTGTGGGTCACTGCGCTCGTATAAACGAGAAAGCAATCCTCCTATCTGATTGATTGCTTGACTCAAGCTTAGATCGAGTTCTCTTTGTACGCGAATCATTCCTGGATTGTCCCCAAATTGTAAGCCAGTGGGAACGCTTACGGTCAATAATGGCTCGGCTTTAGGATCGTTTGTGCTAAATTGCGTGCCGTCAGCAAAACTCAAGCTATTAGCTGTACTGGCTACAAACGATCCTTGCACATTTAGAGAGGCATTTTGTCCGAAAATAATGCCATTGGGATTGATTAAAAACAGATTAGCCTTACCTAATACGCCTAACCTTCCCAAAATATTTGAGGGGTTAGTTCCCGTCACGCGACTCAGAATATTCTCAACGCCAGCAGGATTAGTAAAATAAGCTCCTCGTCCTTCATTAATGTTGAATTCCCGAAAACTGTGGAAGAGATTTGCGCCTCGCCTTGCGCCACCGGAGATACGATCGCTCGGTATCCCATTAATATTTACATTGGGTTTAACAATAGACCTTTGAGAACCCAAAGTGCGATCCGGTTCAATGTTGCTATGGGCAAAAGCACAGTTTCCCGAAGTCCCGACAAGCAACCCAGTAATTATCAACCCACCGACGAATTTTAATTGATAAGTGCGATCGCGTTGAGTCATCTGGTCAGTTTACCTTTTCTAAAAATCTCTCTTATTAAAGTCTTACAGCCATTCAATCCATAGGATAAAAAGAAAATTCTTGGGTAGCAGCAACAAGGTTACAAAGAGTTACAACAAGTAATGCGATATTTTTATTTTTATTATTCAATTAAGGTTAGATACTCTGGCGGAACCGAATCGATTAACCACACGCCATTATCAGAACAGTAAAATCTAAAATCTGCTTCGTGCATAGAAGCAGCATCGACAACAAATACTACCGGATAACCATGTCGCCTTCCAACTTTTCGAGCCGTTTCTAGATATTGCGACAAGTGAACGTGATGGCGGGACATTTTGAGCAAACCCTTATCTAGAATGGCTGTAACTGATGTCTTACCTGTACCGTGGTAGAGAATAGCAGGCGGAATCTGAGGTTCTAGTTGCAAGTCTATCTTAACGCTATGACCTTGGTTTGCTCGAATGAGCTTTCCTGTAGGATCGAAGGAAAAACGTTGTTTATCGTTGCTGGCAACAACTTCAGCTAGTTCGCTGCGGGTGATAGTAAATTGATGTGCAGCACAGGCGGCAAGCAGTTCCTCTACCGATACCCAACCGCCAGGAGCTAAATTTAGCCCCAGACGCTTCGGTGTATGTCGCAGGTGCTTGCTAAGATATTTGCTGATTTTAACCAGTCGCGAATCGTTCATAAAACCTCGTAGCATCCCAATGGCTTTAGAATGCTATTTTATTCTTTTTGTATTATAAAATAATACATTTTGGATCTAGAAAATACGATCGTTTTCTTAAAACCGCAGGTGCATAAATCGATTTTCTCGTAGCTATTAAGAAGACAACACAAATCAACAAAATACTTGACTGGCTCGCTTGCTCATCCCTGCTGATGAGTAACGTTAGTCAAAAATCTAACACACAGCACCAATTCTTGAATGAGGTTTGAATTCATGCTTTCAAAAGTTTCAGAAAAACGGATGCATCAAATTCGCTGGGTGTTGACCGTTGGATGGTTAATCTTAATTTTTTCTCTTTTCTACGACCCTATTTCCTCAGTCCTGACTGAACCCAATAATCTTAGCAGTCCCGTTCGTTTGCGTCCCGAAATTTTTCTCGATCCCGAAAAATGTGTCAAAGTACAAGGAGAATGTCTGTCCGAACAAGCTTACTCGCTAGGAGCGCGGCTTTGGTGGGCAGTAATCGTTCCCATTGCTATCTTTATCCTTCTGGTTTTTGGTCATGAGTTTTGGCGACGCATTTGTCCGTTGTCATTTCTGTCCCAAATTCCTCGTGCCTTGGGGTTGCAGCGTAAGCGGAAGGTGGTTGATTCCCTAACAGGTCGGACTCGCTATGAGTTAGTTACCATTGGGGAGAACTCCTGGCTGGGTCGCAACCATTTATTTCTTCAATTTGGGCTATTCGTTCTCGGTTTAATCGCCAGAATCCTTTTTGTTAATTCCGATCGTACTGCCTTGGGAATATTTTTAGTTTTTACCATTCTCAGCGCGATCTTCGTTGGCTATTTATATGCCGGAAAAAGTTGGTGTAACTACTTCTGTCCGATGGCACCCGTACAAATGGTCTACAACGGGCCGAGAGGATTGTTTGGGAGTCAAGCTCACCAACAACAAAAGCCAAGCGTTACCCAATCAATGTGCCGCTTTATAGATTCTACAGGTCAAGAGAAAAGTGCTTGCGTTGCTTGCAAAGCCCCTTGCATTGATATTGATGCGGAAAAGACTTACTGGGAGGAACTCAAAAAACCTGGTCGGAAATTAGTTCAATACGGTTACTTAGGTATGGTATATGCCTTCTATTTTTACTACTTTTTATACGCAGGTAACTGGGATTATTACTTTTCAGGAGCTTGGACTCATGAAGAATCTCAATTAGCCACTGTTTTTAGTCCTGGGTTTTATCTTTTTGACCGAGCAATTCCCATTCCAAAACTGTTTGCCGTTCCGCTCACTTTTGCTTTTTTTGTGGGATTTGCTTATCTGATTGGTGTAAAACTAGAAAAAGCTTACAGATTCTATAGACATCGTAAAGATCGCCGCGTCAGTTCTCAACAAGCACAACACGTCATTTTTACACTCTGCACGGTTGTTTCTTTCTGGATCTTCTTCAGTTTTGGCGCTCGTCCCAATCTCAACTTAATACCTACGTCCGTGTTGCTTGGGTTTAATGGTTTAATTGTTCTGGTTAGTTCTCTGTGGCTTTATCAAACCTTGGGTCGCACTTCCGAACAATATAGCCGAGAGAGCCTTGCCACTAGCTTGCAAAAGCAATTGAAAAAGCTCGATATTGACTTCTCTCATTTTCTAGAAGGTCGTTCTCTCGAAGATTTGAACCCAGACGAACTTTACGCACTCGCTAAAGTGCTGCCTGGTTTCACCCACCAAAATCGCCTCCAAATTTATACTGGCGTTCTCAAAGATGCGCTCGAACAGCGTAGCGTCACTCCGATCGGAAGTTTAACAGTTTTCCAAGCTCTGCGGGAAGAATTAGGAATTCGCGATCGCGAACACCAAGAAATTATCGATAAACTTTGCCTAGATAATTCTGACCTAATAGCGCCACATCTGCGGCAGATTTCGGATTCAGAAATGACAATTCGCCGTACTGGTTCTATTTCAAAAGCAGAATTGACAAGAATATTTAGCAGTAAAAGTAAAAAGTAAAAAGAAGTTCAGGGGTTGATGAGTTTAGATGTACCATACAACTGTAAGTTATATGGTACATTTCCCTTTGTCCAAAAAAATAGACAAGTTAAGCCCTAAAATAATTGCTAGGACTGGTTTACAACCAAGTGCGTTAGTTTATGCACGGATGCTACCAAAAAGCTCTCTTCTAGCGTAAACGAATCTACTTGAACCGCATCGTTGCGAGCGTTTTGGGCTTCACGAACTAACTTAGCTTCTTGTTCGTTAATAATTCCAGCCTCCAAAGCTTGTGATATTAAGCGTTCGGGTTTTTGCTGCGGCAGTTTTCCAGTAGAAATAGCCACTTTAATCTTTTTGAGAACTGGCTCGACCTGGGATAATAAAATGAAAGCACGTTCCAATCGTCCCAAAGCTTCCTCTGGATCTGAGGGAATGTAGATGTTTTCGGTAAGCTTGTTGCGTTGCTGTCCTGGGTTTTGTAGGATACGAGCAATTTGACTGCCCGTGCGATCGCTCGGTAGAATTCCGATAGGATTTAATCGACACCAAACACCAAATACCCGCAGCATGGGTAAATTATTAAAAATCCCTTCAAATCCCTCCTGAATTTGAGCAAAAGCGTACTGCATCGCCCAATCTACTAAAGGTAAGTCTTCTGGTTGATGACCTTCTGCTTCAAATCGCCGTAAAGTAGCAGACCCTAAATACATCCAAGAAAGAATATCTGCAAAACGTCCGGTGAGTTTTTCTCGCCGTTTCAACGTCCCGCCGAAAGAAATGAGAACGATATCGGCAAGAAAAGCAAAAGTAGCAGAAGACCACGCTAGCTTGCGATGATACTTAGCCGTCGCCCCAGAAACGGTCCAAACCGCCAAATAACCGCGAGAAAGGTTGAGGAGGACGGCACGAAAACCATTGTGAATCATCCATCCCATATGATGCCAGAAAGCGCGATCGAATTCGGTTACATCAGATTTATTTAGCGCTTCGATTTCTGAATAGATGTAAGGATGACAGCGAATGACTCCTTGACCGAAAATAATCATCGTGCGAGTGAGGATATTCGCCCCTTCGACGGTAATAGGAATGGGGATTGCTGTATAGATATTTGCCAGTAAATTTCTCGGCCCCCGACAAATCCCGGCCCCGCCGAGAATATCCATGCCATCATTAATAATATGGCGCGAAAGTTCGGTGAAATTGTACTTCGCGATCGCAGAAATTACCGCAGGTTGTTCTCCCTTATCCACTGCACCGCAAGTATAGATACGCCCCGCCTCCATTAAATAAGTCAATCCGCCAATGCGAGCTAAAGGTTCCTCAATCCCTTCAAAACGACCGATAGCAAGACCAAACTGATTTCGTACCGTCGCATAAGCGCCCGTTACTCGCGTCACTAATTTAGCAATACCCGTACAGGTCGCTGGAAAACTAATTCCTCGACCCGCAGCGAGACTCTGCATTAACATTTTCCACCCTTGTCCCGCCTGTTCCACACCGCCGATAATTTGGTCGATGGAGATAACAACATCGTGCCCTTCTAATGGGGAATTATAAAAAGGGACTCCCATCGGGTCGTGTCGCCGCTTTTGCACGACTCCAGGCGTATCGGCAGGAATTAAAGCGCAGGTAATACCGACATCTTCACCTTTACCCAAGAGATTGTCAGGATCTCGCAATCTAAAAGCTAATCCGATAAGAGTCGCGATCGCGCCAAGGGTAATATAGCGTTTTTTCCAGTTCAGACGCAGATAAAGCTTGCCATCCGTCCCCTTAAATACCACCCCTTCTGAAACGATACTAGCCGCATCAGAACCCGCATTCGGTTCGGTGAGGGCAAAACAAGGAATTTCCTCGCCTCTCGCCAGTCGCGGCAAATAATAGTCCTTTTGTGCAGGAGTGCCATAACGAATTAACAGTTTAGCCGGACCGAGAGAATTCGTCACCCCAACAGTCGCCGTATGAATAAAAGAACGCGATGCCAACTTCGACATAACGGTACTGTATGCCAAATTAGAAAACCCCAACCCGCCATACTCAACAGGAATCATCATCCCGAAAAAACGTTCTTTTTTGAGATAATCCCAAACTTCGGGCGGGAGATCCTTAAGACGGTTGATTTCCCAATCGGTTGCCATACGACAAACCTGTTCGACAGGGCCATCTAAAAATGCCTGAAGTTCTGACGAGATTTGGGGATAAGGTTCGCTATTTATTCGTTGAAAATTAGGACTGCCAGAAAAGAACTCTCCATCCACCCACACCGTCCCCGCTTCAATTGCTGCCCGTTCCGTTTCCGAAATCGTCGGCAATAATTTTAGTGCTTTGATGCTTTTAACGATTTGAGAAGTAATAACAGTGCGTCGCAGCAAAGGAACATTCAAAATCGTTGCTACAACCCCAAAACCTACCCAAACCCAAATCGGTGCGTTAAGTACTGCTAAAACTGTGGCAAAATACAACGACCACACCAAAAGAGGAACGCCAACATAACCCAGTAGCAACAATAGAAAAAATAGGACTGGAAGCACAAACATCGGCTCAAAATTCATCATCATAACTTCTTCCTTATTTCAGTTATCAGTTATCAGTTATCAGTTATCAGTGAGGAGTTCAGTAGTTCAGTAGTAGGGGCGAACGGCCGTTCGCCCTTACAGGAGGAAAGTAGTAAATCTTCTCCCTTGTCTTCCTTGTCTTCTCTACTCTTCCACCCCTCTGCGTCCTCCTCTGCGCCTCTGCGCCTCTGCGTGAGATTTACAAAATTAGTCTTGACAACCTGTAGTATTTGTATTACCATTAATTACAAACAAGAGAAAAGTTTCATCGTGACTGTCATCTTAAAAGAATTAACCCAAGAGAACTGGGAAGCCTGTATCGACTTGAAAGTACATCCCGAACAAGAGAATTTTGTAGCCTCAAATCTCTACTCGATTGCCGAATCACAGTTCTATCCTGGTTGCATTCCCCTTGCTGTTTATGATGACGAAACCCTTGTTGGCTTCATCATGTACGAACCCGACCCAGAGAGTCTAATAGAGGGAGCGTATTTCATCAGTCGCTTGATGATTGACTATAATTTTCAAGGTAAAGGATACGGACGTGTGGCAATACAGCAAGTAATCGAACGACTGAAAAATCTCCCGATTGTCGGGTAATTAGAACGAGTTATGTGCCCGAAAATACGATAGCGAAAACCCTATATCTCAGTCTCGGATTTGTGCCAACGGGTGAGGTAAACGATGGCGAAATCGTTGTGCAATTATCTTGATAATTAGATTGCCATATTTTCAAACACTCCTGCTGCACCCATCCCGCCGCCAACGCACATCGTTACCATCCCGTAACGAATACCGCGACGTTTCATTTCATGTAAGAGAGTCGCTGTCAGTTTTGCCCCCGAACATCCCAAAGGATGACCCAAAGCGATCGCGCCTCCATTAACATTAATAATGTCCTCATTCAGTCCGAGTTTGCGAATCACGGCAAGGGATTGAACGGCAAAGGCTTCATTTAATTCAATCAAACCAATGTCGTCTAAGGTTAGCCCTACCTGTTTGAGTACCTTCGGGATAGCTTCGATAGGGCCGATGCCCATAATCTCAGGAGGAACGCCCGCAACTGCATACCCCAACAATCGTCCCAAGGGTTGAACGCCGAGTTCTTTCACCATTGTTTCGCTCATCACTACCGTTGCTGCCGCACCATCGGACATTTGTGATGAGTTGCCAGCCGTCACCGTGCCACCGACCCTAAAAGCAGGCGATAATTTAGCTAAAGCTTCTAAACTCGTATCGAGTCGCGGCCCTTCGTCTATTTCAAAGACCTTTTCGATTAACTGTGGTTCGCCATCGATGTAAAGCGTTTCTTTAACGGGAATTAGGACAATTTCCTCAATAAAACGACCTTTTTGAATGGCATCTAAGGCGCGTTGGTGCGATCGCAATGCAAAAGCATCTTGTTCTTCGCGTGGGATATGATATTGTTGCGCGACATTTTCTGCCGTAATGCCCATCGTAATGTAGGCTTCTGGTTTTTGTGCCAAGAGTTCTGGGTTAGGCAAGAGGTCGTGTCCTCCCATCGGAATCAAACTCATCGATTCTGCTCCCCCTGCAACAACCACCGACCCTTGTCCCGTCATAATCGCCCCAGTTGCTATCGCGATCGCTTGCAAGCTTGATGCACAAAAACGGTTAATTGTCAAGCCAGAAACAGAATCCGGCAAACCCGCTCGTTGTGCGATCGCGCGTCCTAAATTAAATCCTTGTTCGGCTTCGGGAAAAGAACACCCAAAGATAACATCATCGATCGATGCAAGTTCTAAACCCTTAACTTTCTCAATAGCGCCTTTAACGGCAACTGCTCCCATATCATCTGGGCGCATATTGCGTAAAGTGCCGCGCGGGGCTTTTCCAACGGCAGTCCGAACGCTGCTTACAATATAGGCTTCTTTCATAATTTGTCCTTTGTTTTAGGAGTTCGGTAGAGACGCGATACATCGCGTCTTTACGTAGGGGCGTTGGCGCAGCCCTCCGGGACGGAGTACGGCCGTTCGCCCGTACAGCAATCAATATTCTTAATTTCGTAGTGGTTTTTTAGTCTTAAGTACGTGAGCAATTCTCTCTTGGGTTTTAGGTTGACGTAAAAGAGGAACAAAGACATCTCGTTCTAATTTCAACAAATAGTTTTCATCAACCAAAGCAGGCGCAGATAAATCGCCTCCTGTAAGAATGTAAGCCAAACGATCTGCAAGATAGCGATCGTATTCGCTAATAAACCCTCCTTGCTGCAAAACATAAGCACCATGTTCTAACATTGCCCTAGCGGGACGACCGAGGATTGTAATGGCATTGCGTTCGGGAGGCGGTGTATAGCCTTGGTTATCGAGTCGCAATACCTCTTCTTTGGCGACAAATAAAAGGCGATCGCTATTCATCACGATTTTTGCTTTAGGTGAGATAAATCCGAGTTCCTGCGCTTCGTAAGCACTATTAGAAACCTTTGCCATACCGACGGTTTCAAACGCTTTTTTGAGGAAAGGTGCGATATCGCCTGGCGTTTCAGTTGCCGCTTTCTGTGCCGCCCAGATTGCCATGCGCGTCGTGCCGCAACCCCCAGGAATCAGTCCTACGCTGAGTTCGACCAATCCGATATAACTTTCCGCCGCTGCGACTACTTGCGGACACGCCATCACCACCTCGCAACCGCCACCCAAGGCCCGTCCTTGTACTGCTGCGACGATGGGTTTGGGGAAATATTGAAGGCGCTGCATTAGGGTTTGGAACTTGATGATGAGATTTGCGATCGCATCAAAATTACCCGCCAGCGCCTGCGTTCCCATTTCTGCTAGATTAGCTCCCGCAGAGAAATTCCCGCTGCCATTACCGATAACCATGCCTCGAAAATCTTTAGTTTCGAGGAGATCGAGTACTTCACCCAACCCATCTATTACCTTAAAGCTTATCGTGTTGCCTTTGGAGCGGAATTCGTACAAAACGACTCCATCTCCCAAATCTAGTAACGCTGCTTCTGGGTTTTGCCAAAGAATGCGGTTGGGATCGGATTTAATAATGCCAAGATGTATTTCATCGGTAGGAGTTTCTAATAGAATCGCTCCTCGATCCGACAACACTACTCCAGAAGTAAAACAAGCTTCGCCCCGACAGGTTTCTCGTTCTGCGCCTTGGTGTTTGCCGATATCAGTATGATAGAAACCCGCGACCCCTTCATAGCGCATTTTTTCTACCCATCCCGGTACGGAAATTCCAACAGATTCCATATCAGCTAGTACGACATCGAACCCAAGGGCATCCCAAATTTCAAAAGGCCCAAGTTCCCAATTGAACCCCCAACGCATCGCGCGATCGATCTCGGCGGGACTATCGGCAATTTCAGGAATGCGACGAGCGCAGTAGCTTAGTATTTCTAATATAGATTGACGGAATAAAGCACCTGCACGTCCAGGATCGCGATAAAGCGTCCGCAAGCGATCGCCCAAATCCCTAATCTTAGCAATAGTATCAATGTCTCCTAAATTAAGGGGTTTAGCTGGTTCGTATGCCAGAGTTTCTGGGTTAACAGAAAGGATTTCTTTGCCTTGCTTTTTATAAAAACCCCGACCTGTTTTTGTTCCTAATGCCCCAACTTCTATCATTTTGTGCAGCAGTGGAGGAACGCGCAAAATCTCTCGACTTTCATCGTGGGGAATGGCGGGATAAAGATGCTTGGCAACATAAACCAGCGTGTCCAATCCTACTAAATCTATGGTTCGGAACGTTCCCGACTTTGGTCGTCCTGCGATCGCGCCTGTCAATGTATCGACTTCTTCAATGGTATAGCCTTTTTCTGTTAATGCCCGTATCCCTTGCATCGTCGCGTACATCCCGATGCGGTTGGCGATAAAGTTAGGAGTATCTTTTGCCACTACTACCCCTTTCCCTAAATGTAGCCGCCCAAACCACTGCATTCGTTCTAATACCTGCGGATCGGTATCGGGTGTGGGAATGAGTTCTAGCAGTTTTAGATAGCGAGGCGGATTAAAGAAGTGCGTTCCTAAAAAGCGTTTGCGGAATGAATCTGAACGCCCTTTCGCTATTTCACCAATGGGCAACCCGCTAGTATTAGTAGAAATGACAGCATCATCGCGGACGACGCTTTCTAACCGTTCCATCAACTGCTGTTTGATTTCCAGATTTTCTACCACCGCCTCTATTATCCAATCGACCTCAGCAACGCGATGAAAATGTTCGTCAAAGTTTCCCAGAATGACGCGACGGGCTGTTTTTTCAGTAAATAAAATCGGTGGTGACAGTTTGAGTGCTTTTTTAAATGCGGTTTTCACCAAATCGTTTTTATTGCCCGTTTGAGCAGCAATATCTAATAGATGAACTGTCATCCCTGCATTGGCGAGGTGAGCGGCAATTTGACTGCCCATCACTCCCGCACCAAGAACGGCAACTGTTCGGAATGGTTTATTTGTATTTGTCATTTGTATTTGTCCTTTGTCATTAGTTACTAGTGAATAACCATTCGCCTCTACAAATGTAAATATTCTTCCTTGTCTCCCTTGTCCTCCTTGTCTTTTTAATAATGATTGAGCGATCGCGCATAAACTGGACAAGTAGCAGGAGCAACGGACGGACACGGAAACTCTGAGATAGGCTCTTCGTCAATATTTCGCACCCGTACGTCACTTTTTCTTTCCGTCTTCTCCTCTACATACAAAGCATCGATTTCTTTGGCAAATGTTTCTACTATCTTTGCTCGTATGACTTCTCCCGTAGGTGAAAGCATTCCATTCTCAATGCTTAGCGTCGCGTTAACGATCGCAAAGCGTTTGACAGTAGACCAATAAGGTAGATGACAATTAGCTTCGTCTACTAATGCTTGATACAGAGAAAGAACGCATGGATGCTTTAAGAGTTCTTCGGTTGCTAAATTAAGACTCATGGGTCTTAATTTTTCGTGCAAAGCATCCAAATTAGGGAAAATCAGCATAGCGCAGAATTTTCGTTCGGCTCCCACTGCGATCGCCTTTGCTACCAAAGAAGATTGTTTTAGCTTGCTTTCTAATGGCACTGGCGTTACATACTTCCCCGTGGAGAGTTTAAAAGGACTTTTCTTAAGACCCGTAATTTTAAGAAAACCGTCTTCGGTAAATTCTCCTAAATCGCCCGTGTGAAACCATCCATCGGCATCGATGACTTGTTGTGTCGCTTCGGGGTTTTTATAGTAACCTGCCATGACGCAAGGCCCTCTGATGAGAATTTCGCCATCGTCTGCGATCGCGATTTCTACTCCAGCAATGGGTACGCCTACTGTGCCCGCACGGTTAAAAGAACCCCGATTATAGGCGATCGCGGCACTGGTTTCCGTTAACCCATAACCTTGTAAAATAGTTATTCCTGCGGCGGCGAATAGATTAGCAATTTCTGCTTTTAATCCCGCCCCACCACTCAACAAATATTTGATTCGACCTCCAAATACAGCCCGCCATTTACAAAAAACCAGTCTATCCGCTATTTTTAGCTGTAAAGCATACCATCCCTTCGGTTGCTCTCCTATTTCATATTCTTTTGCTAGTTTTAATGCCCAACTGACGACAACGGGAGTTAGCATTTGTTCGAGGAATTGAAAGCGATCGCGAGATTTAAAGAAATGGAGTTTTAAAGAAGAGTGCCAAGACCTGCGTCCAGCAGCATCGGTTTCGCGCTGTTTTCGATGCTTTTTAACCCCTCTCGTCCCCCTGCCTTCTCCTCTTCCTCCCCCTTGGCAAGGGGGGAATGAGGGGGGTCAAAGGAAGAAATTTTAGGCGATCGCTTAGTGTGTTTGCCACTCTCTTCTAAAATCTGACTGTAAACCTTCTCTAACAGTAGCGGTACTGTGGCAAAAAGTGTTGGTTGCACTTCTTGAAGGTGTTTAATAACCCGATTGGGATTGGTGAAGTAAATGCTATGTCCGTAGTTGATATGACCGTAAAGAAGAGTACGCGCAAAGACGTGTGTTAGTGGTAAAAATGAAAGCACCACCTCTTCTGCACCCAATTTTAAGTCAGGAAGCCCCGTAAATTCTGCTAGTGCGTTGAAAGAAAGATTTTCATGGGTAAGCGTGACACCTTGAAGTCGTCCCGAAGGTTCGGGAATATATATAATGGTGGCGACTTCGGTTGCTAGTGCCGATTGCAACTCCTGTTTTTTAGCCTGAGAATGTTGCGCCAGTCCTTTGACACGAATTTCTTCTAACGAAAAGACTTGAAGACAAGAGGGAACTTCTGGCGGCGTTTTCTCGTGCTTAGTTTGAATGAGAAATTTAGGAAGGAATAAACCTACGGTGGCGGGATCTTCATCTTTGTGATGATTAAATTGGCAGAGCGTCAGTTGTGCTTTGATTTGCTGCCAATCTGCGGACACCTCGGCAACGATCGCCGTTTTAAGAGTAGATACACCTCTTAAGTAAGGCGCGATTTGAGAGAGCAAGTCGAGGTTGGAGACAACAAGCACCTTAGCTTCACTATGCTGTATGGCAAAAACGATATTTTCGATCGTTTGGGAAAGGTCGATCGGTACGTTTATCAGATTTGCCAGTAAGCATCCTAAATCGACTAAGCAGAAGTTGACATCGCTGTGCATTAATAAAGCAACGCGATCGCCTTTTTCTAGCGGCAAATCCAACAAACCAAGTGCCACCTCTTCGACTCCGTTGCGCAAGGCATCATTAGATAATGACTGCCACCCTGCTTCTCGCCATTGGTTAAAAGCGCGATCGTTTGAGCAATTATATTTCTCATCGAGTAAGGAAGGTAAAGTTCTTCCTAAAATTGCCTTTCCAGAGTCAAGGGGAGCTTGGTAAGTCTTTTTAAAACGCAACATCTCTAACTAAAAGAGCCTGACACTCTTTTCCTCGAAGAACGATATTCTTAATCCTGAAAGCGATTTTATCTAAAAGCAGAATTAGAATATTAAAAGTTATTAAGAACTTTTAAGGCAAGCACAAGAAACGATCGGGTTTTTATGTTGATAAGTAGATGAACTCAATTAACTATTAAATTTAGTGTCAATGGAATACTCGTGCATTTTTTTTAGTTGGCACTAAAGCATTTTTAAATTAATGATGTCGTTCTACTTAAAAACATCTCAAACTATTTCAGATTAAATACAGGAGCTATTTTCAATGCTGACTTGACTCACCCAAGTCTTGCAAGATTTTTAGTTTCTCCTTATCAATTTGGTATTGTTTTAGAGCAGAATAGAGGTTTTTTAAAACTTCACTACTGCTAGGTCAAGCTATGTCGATTTCAGGAATTTGTATTTAATGTTACTGTAACTTACAAAATGAGAAAATCGCCATTAATTGTATCGAATTGCTTTACAATCGGCGCAGCAATAAGAAAGAAGGCAGCAGAAAGCGTTTTTCTTTTTTGTTGTTTAGTTTTTTCTTTTTCTTCTTCGCGATAGTGCCCAACAACTCGATTGGTCGGCAATTTTGAGGCACAAAGGGCAAGCGGTTCATAGATAGTTGCCCCCGGTAAATGCCTCTCTAACCATTCTCCTAAATCTGCCAAGATCTCATCGCGATTGACATCGGCGTGAAGATCGTGATAGCTGCCTGGAAGTTCGTAACATTCTTTATCGGGGAATGTCACCTGCAAGCAAAACGCCCAACTACTATCTGGATGCGTCACGCGATCGGCACTACCGTGAAGAATCAGCAAAGGAAGTTGCAAATCCGATACGTGACTTTGAATCCAATCGACTGTCTGCAAAAACTCTGTAGCCAGTCGGGCGCTAGCGTATTCGTGTCGGAGGGGGTCTTGAAGGAAGATGGAGATGGCACTGAGATCGCGCGAACTAGCATAGCGATCTAAACCGAGTTTTAAGCTAAAGCGCGGCCAAACTCGCGACAATAATTTGCCTGTTGCTATTTTGAAGGGTGAAACGCCAACTTTTCCGATCGCGGGTGAGGTAACCATTATTCCCTGCAAGCCTTCTGGAAATCGCAAGGCATAATCAAGGGCGATCGCGCCACCTAAGCTATGTCCCCACAAAAAAAGAGGACTGTCTGGTTCTCGTTCTCGAATAAACTGCAAAAAAAGGTTTAAATCTTCTCGAAACTCACCCCAATTATTAATATGTCCCCGTTGTCCGGGCGATCGTCCGTGACCGCGCAGATCGAAAGCATAGACCCCATAACCGCGATCGACTAAATACTCCACCGCATTAAAGAACAGACCGCCGTGCGCGCCAAGACCGTGGACGATCGCGACAATCGCTTTAGCTGGCTTCTGGAAAGTCCAGCTTTGATAATAAAGGTTCAGTTCTCCAGCGCCTTGAAAAGTGCCTTCAAGGTGTTCCATTTTTTTATCCTCCGATGACTAAGAAATTATGAATGATGAATGATGAATTATGAAAATTAGAAATTCAAAGTTCAAAAAGAATTTATGTCTGTCGAACTCCTCACTGATTACTGATAACTGGTCATTAGTTACAAAGGACAAGTGACAAACGACAAAGGACAAACATTTACTGATTACTGATAAAACGATCGCGTAACACTCGGCGCATAACTTTGTTAGAAGCCGTGCGAGGTAAAGCTTCGACAAGGACTAAATCTCGAATTTTAAATAAAGGATTAAGATTTTGCCGCATGGCTGCTTGTAGAGAAGCCTTAAGTTCTTCTTGGCGATGCCCAAATTCTGGTATGACTACTGCATAAACCACCAACTGACTCGGCCCTCCCTGCGGAGGAGAAATCGCGATCGCAGCCGTTTCACAAATGCCCTCTACGGTATTGAGCGTTTGTTCGATCTCTGCCGCGCTCACTTTGATGCCGTCCTAAATTCATCGTATCGTCAACACGACCGAGTGCGCGATAGTAACCGTTTGGCAAGCGCTCCATTTGGTCTCCGTGACG
>JAAUUT010000128.1 GCA_012031035.1 Candidatus Altimarinota bacterium
GAGACTGAGAAACCGACTTTGCCGAAAACAGAAGTGGAGATGGTTCTGAAGGAATAGCCGAAAACCTCACAAAAATGTTTCTCTATCCATTATACTTTGCCTAAAAGGAATCCAACTAGGCAAAGTTATAATTTGTATTTCTTATCAATTAAGCCCGAAAATGGGGATGTTGAGTAGTACAGAAAAATTGGTTGCCCCTCGTTGCACGAACCTTCTATTTTCGCCGAGAACCAGGGGCGCGTCTGGGGCACTTAGTCGTTGTTGATGGTTGTGATGAACTTGGGAGAATTTGCATCAGAGATCCTTGGGATGGCACTAAGTATAAAATGGAGCCAGAGGAATTTTTGCAATACTGGACGCAGATGGGCATTTATGTCAAAGAATTATGAAAACCCAAATTTTGACAATTAAGCTTACGCCTGATGGCGACTCCCTAGAAGTCTGGATGTCGATTGGAGAGAAGCAACGCCAGTTTACCTTCGAGCGGAAATTTGACTCGTTTGCCAATCGCCAACTGCAAATCATCACTTATGACAGGGAGTTTGGAGAAACTTTCAAATTTAACCAACATATCATCGGAGAGGTACTCAACCTAGTTCGGCAGTTTTACAAAGGTGAGAACCTTGAACTGCCTGCATCGGTTGGAGATTTTGGCACTCCAGAAGAAGCTTTGGCATGGCAAAAGCCCTTCAATCGGTCAAAAGTTGTTGAGAATGTTTCCACTTCCGTCTCTTCGGGAGAGGGCAACTCAAAGAGTTACTCAAGAATAGAGAGCGAAGCTTAACGAGCGAGTCCTGCCGCGAGCGATCGCCCTCAGAAACATTATTCGAGCCGTGTCGAACGTGAGAGAATTACTCGTGAGAACAGTTTCTTGAACGAGTAATGACCCTCCTCCTTGAATCCCATTCCCCAGATGACTTAAAATTAGCTCATCCCATTCCCTTAACTCGCCATCCCGCCGGAGTGTATTTATCTGGGTTGGGTTCTGGGAGTCGGCGCACGATTCGCTACTCGCTCAATACGATGGCCAATCTGCTCACGGGTGGGGAATGCGACGCGCTAACGATTGATTGGTCAAAGTTACGCTATCACCACACGGCGGCTCTCAGGGTGGCACTAAGAGAAAACTTCGCACCCGTAACGGCGAATAAAATGCTCTCTGCCTTGCGGCGAGTTCTTTTGGAGGCTTATCGATTGGATTTGATTCAAGCCCAAGATTATCAAAAAGCGGTTGATTTTCCGAACCTGGGGGCAGACTCCCAACCGAGAGGACGTTCTTTAAGTTTATCAGAAATCGCCGCGCTCGTGAAAACCTGCGACTCAGACAGTCCCCTCGATATTAGAGATGCTGCTATCATCGCCATTTTGCGTTTTGCGGGTCTGCGTCGGGCTGAATTGGTTTCTTTGGAGCTTTCTGACTTGAATGTCACAAAGGGCGAACTGTTGGTTCGTAAGGGCAAAAGGGGCAAAAGCAGAAAAGTTTATCTGACCACAGAAGCGATCTCTTTTGTAGAAAAGTGGCTATCGCTCCGAGGTTCAGAGGAGGGAGCGTTATTTTGTCGAATTCGCAAGGGAGGACGTTTACATCTGGGTTTCATGCACCCTGACGCGATCTGGAGGCTCTTTCAAAAACGAGCATTGATGGCTGGTTTGGAGTCTTTCTCGCCTCATGATTTTAGACGGACGTTCTGTTCGGATCTCCTCGATGCTGGGGTGGATCTCGTCACGGTACAGAAGCTGGCGGGTCATGCCAGTCCCGTTACTACGGCTTCTTACGATCGCCGTGGCGAAGAAACTCTTCGCTCTGCGGTACAACGGTTGTCGATGCAAGGTAATTTGGAGTAATTGACATCAGTTATCTGCACGTTAGCTTGTTAAAAAGCTAACAAGCTAACAAGTTGACAAGTTGACAAGTCAAACTTTCTCACTCATCTTCGCTCAAATCTTCTTCCAAAAGCGCTTCTATGTCCCTCGCGCCATGAATGACTCGGAGAATCTCTACTCCTTTTTCAGTGGGACGATAGAAGACCAAATATTTCCTAAATCCTTTAATCGCCTGCTGCCGGACACCAGCTAGCAGAGGATGAGAGAATTGAGCGAGCTTTCCTATCTGCGGCAGATTCGCTAATTGCTTGAACGTTTCTTCGGCTGCTGTTAAAAAGCGATCGCTTGCATCCATGTTATCGGATGCTATGTAGGTTGCTAGTTCAATCAAATCACGGATAACTAGCGGTCGTTTGATAACTTCTCCCATCAAGAATGGCTCTTTCCTTGGCGCTGGGCAACTTTCTCCTGCACCTTGGCGCGGATGGAAGCCCAATCTTGCTCCGTCATCGGCGTTGCCGTCCCAGAGTCCAGACCTTCTAATAACAGAGCTTCGAGGCGGAGAGTCGCTTGGCGCTTTTGGTCGGAGCGAATCAACGAGCGAATATACTCGCTGGCTGTACCGTATCCGCCGCTAGCTACTTGTTCCTCTACATAAACCCGCATCGACTCAGGCAGAGAAATATTCAGACTTTTCATCGACTTCTTTTAATAAGCTTTCCTTTTCTAAGATGACAGATTATGGCATTTTTTGTCATGAGTTTGGGTCGGTAGTTTTAAACCAAGAATGAACTTAAGATTTTTTGGGTCGTCCAACACTCGGATAAGCTCTCACGTAAAGAGAAGCAAACTCTATATCCTCAGAGGACAGATAAGGATAATCTTCTCGAATAATCTCTGGTAACTCTCCTCGCTCAAGCATGGCTCCAACATGGCGAACGGTAAGCCGAGTGCCAGGAAAAACTGTCTCTCCACCCATAATGTCGGGAGAGGCAACTAAATGCTGTTTCCAAGCGTTGAAGCGCATAATCAAATCTGACAATTCACTTTGAATAGAGTCGAGTTGCAATCTAAAAAATTTGGCGATTTCAAGGGTCGGTAGGCTTTGTTCTAAAGCTTCGACTAAACGCCGATATAACTTGATTCGCTCGTCAACCGAGAAGGTGAAGTTGACTTCTTTGAGAGCGCGAAGATAGATCAAGGCAGAAAACGGTAGCCGTGGCGGATGAGACGCGGATATAATGACTCGATATTCTAGCTCTTTATAAACGCGCTTGGCTGGCAACTGCACGAAAGCAGCAGCTTCACTAGGGGTGAAGATGGTTGCCATAAGTCTAGATAAATATTCCCTGTACAGGGAATATTTTAACACGAGAAGCGAGGAAATTTTTTGAGCGCTTTTCGAGTGGCAGGGGCGGCGGATATTCTTCTGGATCTTGGCGGCTTGAGAAAGTCCGCCGCGTCCTGCCACCAAAAAATGAGCGGGCTTTTTTAAGCGGCAATTTGATTTCTGTAATGAGATTATCCTCGTATCCGCTTTCTTATGCCCGACTCGTTGCTCTTACGCGCTACCTCATCCGCTTCGGACTTAATTTTCATTACAATCGCCGCTCTTGGTGTCTTTTGAGTAAGGCTTCTATCAATTGGGCACGGTTAGAATTGGCTTGCTCTAATAACTGCACGATGGCGAATTCGACGATCTCTTCTTTATAAGGGGCGTTGGCTTTTCCCAGTTCTAACTGTAGCTGGAGGTGCAGTTGGTCGAGCCGAGCAAGTACAGCTTCACTGATTTGAAAGGTTGACTTCCGCAGCTTTAACTTGTTAACCAGTTGAGAAGTTGAATTGTCAGCTTCTTGACTTGTTAGCTTGATAGATTCCTGACTTTCTGGCTTGTCAGCAAGAGGGGGATTCGGGGATCGCGATCCGATCTCTGCTTCATGCGATCGCTTTACGGTAGCAGACGAAGGTTGACTGGCTGACAAGTCATCTTCTTGACTGGTTAACTTGTTAGCTTGTTGACTGGTTGACAAGTCATCTTCTTGGCTGTTTAACTTGTTAGCTTGTTGACTGGTTGACTGGCTAACTTGTTCAAATCCCGCTAGCACCTTATCGGTTAGGTTAAGCGGATCGTTGGAGTCGGTTAGTCTTGCTCTCCGTTTTGCCATCAAATAAATCCTTGAGTTAAATATTAGTAATTAAGTTGGCGATCGCTTTATAGGGCTGTACCAATTTAGTTTCTTTGGTATAAAGATGAATTGGTTCCCCAGCTAGGTTGGACTCAGAAAACTTAATTGACTTGGGAACGGGGTCAAAGATTGTAACAGACGGTAGGCGCTTCTTGATAGAGGCTAAAACGTCTTGGGTCATGAGCGTGTTGCTCTCAGCCATAGTGGGCAGCACTCCCAAGATTTGCAAGTTGCGATTGAGACGCTTTTGCACGCTGCCGATGGTTTCTAAGAGAGAGGCTAATCCTTTGAGGGCAAAAAACTGACATTGCACGGGAATTAATACAGCATCTGCGGCGGCGAGGGCGTTGACGGTCAGCAGTCCCAGCGATGGGGGGCAATCTATCAAGATGTAGGGAAATTGGGAGAGAACGGGTTCTAGGCACTCTTTGAGGAGATAAAAGTTACCGACTTTGGTGAGAATTTCGGTTTCTCCAGATGCTAGGGTAATGTCTGCCGGAAGTAGGCTTAATCCGGATCTAGTTGAGACGATGGCATCGAGAGCCGAAGCTTGTTCTGTGATTACGTCATAGCAGCTTATTTGGTCGGAGGCTAATTCTACCCCTAACCCCGTTGTGAGATTGCCTTGAGGATCTAGGTCAATTGCCAAGCAATTAGCGCGTTCTGCTAGTAATCCTCCCAGACAGATGACGCTGGTGGTCTTCGCTACACCGCCTTTTTGGTTGGCAACTGCGATGAGCATAGGGGGGAAAAATAGTTAAGAGTATAATTATTAGTTTACTCTATCTTGTCAACAAGTTAGAAAGTTAGGTTGATGTCTTGCTGACTTGTCAGAAGAGTTGGCGAGCAGAACCCAGTTTTGCAGGGACTACCGAAATTTAAGGAAACTCAATCTATTTACAACATCATTCTTTTCGATAAGCTCCGGGAGATTGTCCCATCCATTGCTTAAAAGTTTTACTAAAGGCAGCTTCTGACTCATAACCCACAAGATGAGCGACTTGATTAAGACTCATGTGCTCCAGTCGTAGAATCTGACTGGCTCTATGCATTCGCCAGCGTGTAAGATATTTGTTTGGAGGTTCTCCGACAAGATCGCGAAATTTGACAAAGAAAGCCGTGCGGGACATCCTAACTTGCTCTGCCAAATCCTCCGCCGTCCAAGACTTTTCGGGATAACGGTGAATCAGACTAATGGCTTCCCCAATCGCTGGCTCTCTCAACGCTCGGAGCCAGCAGCGATCGCAATCTCCTGTGTTGCTAATATACGCCCGCATTGCTTGCACCAATAAGATACTTGCCAGATGATCGATCACAGTTTGAGCACCGGGGCGATTTGCCGTCATTTCAGATGACATGAATTGCATTGTCATATCCAGCCACTCCACCTTTTGTCCATCCTCACCTCTGATTACAATCAAGGGGGGAAGAGCAGAAAGGAGCGGATTTTCTGACAATTGTTCAAATTGCAGGCGACCATACATAACAGTTGTGGATAACCCCGCTCCGCCTATGTGCAAAGCCTTCTGCACTTCATCGGTTTGTGCATCAAGGAGACGGTCGAAATCAATGACGTGGCTTTCAGGACATTCGCGCAAAGTATGAGCTTGTCCTTTCTGCAAAAAAACCAAATCTCCTCCCACCAATGGTAGTTGCGTCTCGATGCCGTCTACCTCAAGCCAGCCGCTTCCCCGCACCATCACTAAAAAAATGGCACCATCAAAAGCTTCCATTCGCACTCCCCAAGGTGCTGACAATTCCATGCGATAACAGGTTGTCCTTTCGAGACAAACAGTTTTAAACACTTCGCTCAGTGCATCCATGTTAAATATCTCCGCTTTCTGAACGATTGAACATCAAATATGAACTTTTCATCATTGTTAATTCAATTTTTCCTAACTACAGTCTTAAGTGTATCAATTAAGAGGTAAATTGATGGCTCACTTACTTCATCTTGATTCCAGTCCTCGCTCGTTTCCTGGAACTCTGAACGGTCATCAATCGGTCACTCGGATGCTAACCCAAGAATTTGTTACAGCATGGCAAGCTGCCCATCCTGACGAAACCGTGATGTATCGAGACATAGGGCGTAACCCTATCCCCCCTGTGAGCGAAGAATGGATTGCAGCGGCATACACGCCACCAGAGCAACGCTCCCCTGAATTAGCTGCTGCTCTCAAAATCTCCGATGAGTTAGTGGATGAGTTTCTGAGGGCTGATATTTGTGTATTTGGAATTCCCATGTACAACTTCAGCGTCCCCTCAACGTTCAAAGCCTACATCGATCAGATCGTTCGGGTCGGTCGCACATTCACAATCGATGCCAATGGTTTTGAAGGATTGGCTGTTGGCAAGCAAATCATTGTAATCACCGCACGTGGCGGAAGTTTTCGTCCTGGAACTTCATTAGCTGCATACGACCATCAGGAGCCTTATCTGAGAACAATCTTTAAATTCATCGGGATTGCCGATGTGCATTTCATTCATGCCGATCGTTTGAATCCAATCGTGAACGATGAGAGCACGCGAAATCAATCCATTGCCAAAGCGCGTGCTGCAACGAAAGAAGTAGCCTTATTAGGTAGTGAGTTAGCTGGAGCGAACAGTAAGTTTTAATCGCGCCGTGCAAGTCCATGTTACTTAACTTTGTTTGACTTTCTTTTTAGTGAGGTAGTATTATGATTACGCTTTATGCCCACGGCTCCCCAAATCCGCATAAGATTAGCATCGCACTTGAAGAATTTGGTCTTCCATACAAGACGGAGATTGTTGACGTTTGGAATGGAGATCAGTTCAAACCAGCATTTGTTGCGCTCAACCCTAATTCTAAGGTTCCTGTCATCGTTGACTATGAAGCAGGTCAAACAATCTACGAATCGAATGCTATTTTGCTCTATCTCGCCGAGAAAACAGGTAAGCTTTTTCCGAAAGATTCTCACGAGCGATGGAAGGGCATTCAGCTTTTGTTTTTCCAGGCGGCATCTATAGGTCCAATGTTTGGACAGAGAGCGCATTTCTCTTTATTCGCCACCGAGAAACCGACATACGCTGTAGAAAGATATATAAAAGAGGGCGAGCGTCTAACGACGGTTATGGAAAATATGCTTGCCAATCGAAAATACTTTCTCGACGAATACTCTATTGTTGATATAGCCCACTTTGGTTGGCTTTGGTGTTCGACTCACCAAGGTTTTACTATTGATGCATATCCAAACGTGAAAGCGTGGTTTGACCGAATCGCAGCCAGACCAGCCGTGCAAAAAGGGGTAACAGTACCATTGCCATTGCCGGATTTCACACCGTTTAAGTCACAGAAATAAAGACTAGATGTAGCAGCTTGCTTTCCAAAAAGGCATTGAGCCGAGATCCGTGCAAAAACGGAAATAGAGACTGGAAAAGCTCATCATCTATAGAACCCATTTGAGATTTTTAAAGCGATCAATGTAGAATGGGTCAGATAAGCGCGAAGCTGACACAGGGGGCAATAAGGCTCGAAATGATTGCTGTATAAGGATTTCAAATTGCCATATTTGAGCGTTCGAGAGCGGGAAAATATGGCAGATTCTGAGTAGTTCCTGCAAAATTAGGAATTTAAACCCTAGCTTATAAAAAGCTCAAACCTTTACACAGTAATAGTTTTGCTGATTCTTGTAAAATAGTCATTTAAACCATCTTAAACACCGAAAGCTGCAAAATCATCCTTATTGTCCCTGGTAGCAGCTTCGCGCTTATCTCCCCCAGAATCGGCAGAAATACTTGGATGAAATCAGGTTAGGACTGCTCATGGGTTATTCAAGTGACGTGACAGACTCATAGTGGGAAATTATTGAAATGCTGGCATTGAACTGCACTAGATCTAACGTATCTGATGACGAAGGGTTGATTGAAATGCTCTCACAAAACATCGATTACTTCAAATCTAATGGGTTCTATAAGTAAATAAATTATGTTTGGGTTATCTGGAAAAGTTGCTTTAGTTACTGGTTCTTCTCGTGGTATTGGGGCTGCCATTGCCAAGCGGCTTGCGATAGAGGGAGCTAGTGTCATTGTTAATTACGCAGAGAATGCTGACGCAGCCAATGAAGTCGTCGCGTTCGTCAAAAATTTTGGTGGTGAGGCAATAGCAATCCAAGCAGATCTGTCTGATGCAGCACAGGTTAAACACTTGTTTGCCAAAAGCTTTGAATATTATGGAAAGCTTCATATTTTAGTTAACAACGCAGGTACTGCGGAATTTGCAACGATCGATAAAATTGATGAGAAACACGTCCAACAACAGTTCAATCTCAACGTCTATGCATTGATTCAGGCTTGTCAAGAAGCTGTTCGCCTATTTGATACTAACGGTGGTCGAATTGTCAACATCAGTTCAATGGTCGTTAGAACACCACCATTGGGAGCGACGGTATATAGTGCAACTAAAGCCGCTGTTGATACCATTACCCGAAGTTTGTCCGCAGAGCTAGCTTCCCACAAAATCACGGTAAATGCTGTCGCACCTGGTGCAACCGATACCGATCTAGCACAAACAGTTAATACACAAGAGTCAACACAGTATATTCTGTCACGCACTCCGCTGGGGCGATTAGGGCAACCTGATGAAATCGCTAGTGTAGTTGCTTTCCTGGTTTCTGACGATGCAGCTTGGGTCACTGGACAAATTATCGCAGCCGATGGTGGTTTTCGGTTTTAGGCGAGGAAAGTAAGAGTTGCAAAAACACGAAGAGGAAAACCATAAAAAGATTGGAGTAGTATTCACCTGATGTCTAGAACAAAATTTTCCGTAATTGGTTTAACTGGTTCTTTGCTGTTAACTTTTGGAATGAGCACTAAAGTAGAAGCTCATCTTGTTTTCTCTAATCACGTTCATTCCTCGTCAGCCATAACAGAATACCAGGAGATACTAAAGAATAGTTCACTACTAACCCCCCTAAATGAAGTCAAAAAGGGTAGTTCCCAATCTAATGTTAATTCCGTACCGATTCCGTCGCCTGTAACAAAATATTTGAAAACACTAGAGGATGCCTCAGCACTGGCACCACTAAACAACGATAAAGAGACAACTTGGGTGTCAGGCGGACGTCTTACCTTTACAGAAATGACCAAAGAACCTGACGGAAAAGACTTGTTAATCGATTTATACGTTCCACCTGGAAGCGGAACTGTATTACACCGTCATAGTTGGGAAAACGAGTATTTCTATGTCTTAGATGGGACTCCAACATTTCAATTAAGTAACGCAACTACGCTTACAACTCCTGGCGATCTCATCTATGGTCCTGCCGAAAGACCTATTCATGCCTTCAGAAACCTGACAACAGAACCTTTAAGAATGTTACTTTATTTTGAACCTACGGCTCAAAATTCGAGGATCGAAGACTTTTTTAGAGATTTTAGCCAGCCAGTAACAAACCCATTTGTTAAACCCCCTTACGATCCTAATGAACTAGTAGCTTCTGGAAGAAAATACGGACTTGAATTCGTAAGCGCACTGGAGTTTGAGGATCTCACATACTCTATAGATGGTAAAACTTCTACTGCAACCGTAGAAGTGGTTCGCACTGGCTCGACTGAACAGCTAGCTGGCGGTACTATTGCTTTAAGCAATGGCACTGAAATTCCATTTAATGTTGGGGTTGGAGAAAATTATACAGATGTGAACATCCCCTTGCCCGAAGGTAGCAGCACTATCGATTTAACCTTGAAAGACCCTACAGATGGAACTTACATTGGACTGCTAGGAAATCGGGCAGTTATTCAAGCAACGCCAGTTCCTGAGTCATCTTATACTTTAGGCTTATTATTTTTTAGCGTTTTAGGAATAGCCCTCTTCTGTCACTCTCCGAGACTTAAAATGAAGAAATCAAGACGATAAATCGCTACAAAGCTTTTAGCAGAATGGATGTAGAGTTACAGATCCTTAAACATTTGGCTTTCTTATGCCCAGCCAACAGTATCATTCATAGATGAATATTGTAGCGGCTACAAAAACTTATTCCCCGAAGTAAGAAGCTATGAATGTTTTAAGTATTTACATTTAGGAATCATTTCACCGCTCAAGGGAAAATAGACAACGGAATAGTTTCGGTTAATGCCTATGGAGTCTACGAGCATTTAACATTTCCTCTGATGTTTAAAATTTTCAACCCAAAGGAAGCTTAAAACCCAACGATAAATATCAAACGAAAATTGAGTTGGCTTCAGAGATGATTGAAGAACTAATTAACTTTGGCTTTGAAATTGAGTTAATACTAGCCGATAGTTTGTATGGAGAAAGTAGTTCGTTTATACAAACATTAGACAAATACCAATTGCCTTGGGTTTTAGCAATTAGAAATAATCATGGGGTCTGGATGCTTTCTCATCAGGCAGTTAGAGCGAATAAATGGAGTCAATTCGAGAGAATTTTTAGCAATCAAACATCTGAAATAAGATACGTCAGAGAAATCATTTTTGGAAAAAGATATCAAAGAACTTATTGGGAAATCACAACCGACCCAGAAACTTTACCTGAGAACTCAACATCATCTGTGATGACCAATCTTCCAGGAAAAAGTAATCAAATCAAGAAAACGTTAGGGAATCTTTATGGATTAAGAACATGGATTGAATATGGATTTAGACAATGTAAACAAGAATTAGGATGGACTGACTATCGATTAACTCTCTTTGAACAGATTGAGAAGTGGTGGGAAATCATCATGAGTGCCTATTTAATGGTTAGTTTGAACTCGAAGATTATCGGAGATTTGAATCAATCTAAATTGCCTTCTGATGATGAACCAACTGATTTTTCTTGTCATCAACAATGGAATTTAACTGGAGGGTGGAAAAGTACTTTAAATAATCTTCGTTTGATTATTCAACCCACTATTTTATTGTGGCTAATTTTTCCTTGGCTAGATGTTTTTCCCTCACGTCATTTATTGCTGGGGTTTCATCAGCTTATTGAGAGCATGAATCAATTTCAACCATTTTATTCTTCTGGGTAAACTAGCTTATTGATTATGAATTGATTTCGGAGAGTGACAGAAGAGGGATACAAGATTTTGGGATTGAATTTTTTGCCAAGCCCCGACGCAACATGAAAAATTCTTGCTTTGCGCCTGAGCGATAAGTTGTTGGCACGTAAACGTTCGATTATTGAGACGATCATTGACCAACTTAAAAATATTTCTCAAATAGAGCCTTCTCGACATCGCTCGCCTGTGAATTTTGGGATTAATCTTTTGTGTGGACTAATTGCAAGCTTGTCATCAACCTAAAAAGCCTTCCCTCCATTTCGAGTGGGCTTTACCTGCTTCGACTTAACCCGAACTCAGGTTAGTTAACCCAAGTTAGCGTATGGCTAGGGAAGCTGCAAAAACGGCAAAGTAGCCTGTAAGCCTTGCTGAGATTAACATTTGGGCTTTCTCTTTTCCCTTCCCTTGTTCTTCAACAAAGTTCCTAGTTTACTTTTGGATATGGCACTTGCCGCCTAAATCGTACTCCTTGTCCCTTCATAAAGCCATCTTGCTGTAGAATTATCTGAAATAAGTTCCGACACTGATTGGTGTCGGATTTTTTGTTTCGAGGGAGACAACTTTTTTTCTAGCCGTCACTCCCCCTTCCATCAAACTAAACTGTTCAGTTAGATGTTTTAGTGGCGATCGCTCTTTGAGACCACCAACTACTTTTGACTGCACCCACTCTTGAGTAAAAATGAAAAATGGATAAAGTCGAGCTAAGTTTCTCGCGATCGCCATTTTTGTTTAAGATCGTACATGACTAAAGATTTTTACATGTATTGTAAAACACTAATCTTTTTCTTCTTAAGAATATTTTTTAACTCAAAAAGTTGTAGTTTAGCTTATTTAAAGTTCTATAATTATTAAATTTTTGAGGTATTCTAAATCACTTAGCTTCCTTTTTCCTTTTTAATTTTTTTTTGGCTTGCTTTTTGTCGTAGCAATCACTTTTCCACAATCACTTTTATGGTAAGGTTATTAAAAAGCAATCTCTTTCCGACTTTAGATAGTTAGTATCTAGAAGAATAAAAAATTATGAACGCCAAGACTAGATGTATATCAACGGTTGCAGATACAAATAACGGAACTAATTTGTCAAGTTTTCTGTTAAAAAACGATCTTCTAGAATCCTTGTATTGCAATCATACTGAGCCGTCTAACTTGATTCCCTTTCAGAGAATTTTGTTAACAACAGATGGAACAGTTACAGATATTTTAGGAGCAAAAAAAATTATTGAGTTTCTTTTTGGAATTGCTGTCTAAACAATCAGGAAGTCACTGATTTGTTCTGACTATTTATATTTTTGGCAACGGAACCCTTTTTTCTAGGTTTGTCGTGTTGGGTTCGTTGATATGTCTGCTCAAAAATCGGTAGGAGGTTTTTTATGGGAGAGATCCGTTTAGCTGAAGTCATGACTTCTCTGGCGATGGCAACGGGTCTTGGAATGGGTCAATCAATGGATTGGGCACTTCGAGGCTGTTTGTTGTCCGTTCGGTTTGCTGAAGCGATCGCTCTCGCTCCTTCCATCCTGCGCGATGTCTACTATTTATCCCTCCTTCACTACATTGGTTGTACGACAGATGCTCATCAAGCAGCTCGTTTCTTTGGCAATGACCTGAATCTGATGCGGTACTTTGCTCTCAACCACATGGGCATTATGCCATTAGAAGCAACCGAATTATCCAATCCTCTTACTCCCAAGCAAGCTCCACCACCGGATTGGCAAAGAGAGTCAAATTTGGTTCGCTGTGATGTCGCTATGCGATTAGCAAAATGGTGTGGATTTTGGACTGAGATTCAAACAGGATTATGGCAGCTTTTTGAACGTTGGAATGGCGAAGGGCTTCCAAACGGATTGAAAGGGGAAGCTATCATACTTCCGGTACGACTTGTGCAAATTGCTCAAGATGCCGAAACATTTTATCGCATTGGAGGTGTAAAGACAGCAATTGCAGTCATCAAAGAGCGGGCAGGTAGCGGCTACGACCCCGATTTGGCGGCGTGTTTTTGCAGTTTGGCTGATGAGCTATTTATATCTTTAGAAGAAGTTTCGTTACGACAGGCAATCCTCGATGCCGAGCCATTACCGCAACATATCCTTTCAGCCAAGCAATTTGAGCGGACATTGGAAGCGATCGCCGATTTTGTAGACATTAAATCACCGTTTACTGCTGGGCATTCGCGAGGGGTTGCCAAATTAGCAGTCTCTACCGCCAAGCAGTTCGATCTGCCAGAAGAATCAGTTAGATTGCTTAGGCAAGCTGCCCTACTTCACGATATCGGACAGGTCAGCATTCCAACTGAAATCGTGGATAAGCCGACTGCACTTACCGAGTGCGATTGGGAACAGATCCGGTTGCATCCTTATTTCACCGAACGAGTGTTCGCTCGCGCCCAGCCGCTTCAACCCATTGGTGCGACGGCGGCGTTGCATCGCGAACGATTAGATGGATCGGGATACCATCGGGGTTTACCAGCATCAATGCAACCATTAATTGCACGTATTCTAGCAACAGCAGAAGTTTATCAAGCAATGACCGAACCCCGTTCCTATCGTCCTCCAATCGCGACTGAGGATGCTTCTAAAATCCTGCAACAGGAAGTAGCAGCCGGAAAATTAGATGGGGAGGTAGTTAAGGCAATTCTGACAATTGCTGGACATTCAGTGTCATCTCAACAGCGCCAGTGGGCTGGTGGCTTGAGCCAGCGTGAGATAGAAGTCTTGCGGTTTCTTGCTCGCGGACACTCGAATCGGGAGATCGCTGAAATACTCCACATTTCAATTAAAACTGTGGGTCATCACGTACAGCATATCTACAATAAGCTAGGCGTTTCCAATCGAGCGGCAGCAACGCTGTATGCAATGCAACATAGTTTGCTCCACGACCATCTTTGAAGCATTAACTCTCTTGGGTGAGCGCCGAGATCCGGATACCGTTGGCGAATTCCCCAAACAGCTAAACTGAACCGATTAGTTCAGCGATGAAACGATTGAGAGCTTTTTGAGCAGTTTTATACCCAGAAGCTTGCGTACCCAATTTCAGTTTAGACAAAACACGGTCACGTAAAATTTCAAGTTCTCTTACCGTTGGCAACCCAACGAGCTGTTTTGCGCTTGCACTATCAGATGCCTGATGAAACTCACCCTGCCTTTGAATACTCGGTTGAGGTACGTTTTCCCCTTGATGGGGAGCTAAAAATTCTGAATCTTCCCGTGTAATACTTGGTAGAGCGTTATGCCTAACAATGTGTTCTAAATAGTCAGCCCTGGTTAAACCCAAACATTCAGAGGCTATCCCTAACCTCTTCCAGGTATCATCAGTCAGTCGCAAAGAACGTACTTCACGATAATCATCATTCTTGAGCGCAAACTTCCCCTGAACATCCCGTTTCAACATAAACTCTCCCGTGTATTACATCGTAAGTTTAGCTAGAAATGACGATCTCCATCCATGTAATACACGGAATCCGACTTAAATTTTATTGATGTTTTAGCAACAGTCTGAATGAGTATTATCTAGCACACAGTAGAGTCTGCCAGTCTTGCAAAGTGTGAGGAGCGAGTTTTTGCCCGTGGAATCTCCTCCAACCACGCGAAAACTCGACTTAGATTGATTGCAGCTGCCGTTAGGATATGCTGTAGATGAGTTTTAGCTAGACCAATATAACGACAATCGCGCAATTCAAATGCTCGGATTCCCTGAGAGATAGTACCTTCAATGCCCGATCGTAGTGCATATTGTTTCTGAAACTGTTCAGTTTTTTGTCGCTCTCTGGCTTTTTGAAGAGCTTCATAATCAGATTGCAAGCGTATTTCCAGTCAATTCGCCCTTGCACTGCTTGCGCTGGCTGACCGCGTTGCGGATAAAGTGCAGCGAAGTCTTCATCTTGATAAAAGACCCCAAGTTCATCACGCAAGCGCATATATAAATTACCTTTGGGAAACGCGGCAGAAGCTACACGTACCGTTTCATCGGGAATAGGAGGAATTTCTTCGGGATGTAAGCACATATACTGCCTCCAAAGGGATTTCTTCTAGTTTATTGATAATTGAGGCAGCCAACTTAATTTTTTCTTTCGGTGTAATACACGGAAAAGTGTGCTTCTCCTTTCCATGTAATACACGGAAAATCCACCGTTTTTTTGTTAAGCAATATTTCGCCAACGGTATCGCTATTCTGCCTAGAGTGACAGAAGAGAGTTAATAGGGTATTTACCCGATGTTGACTTTGCGCTGTAATTTGTAGTATGTCTCTAGTCATAAAGTTTTATAAACGGAAATGCCAGATGTCCCAAAAGAGACTATTGCGTTTTCTAATTGGCTTCGTTGCTGGATTTATCTCAGTTTTACTGTTTCATCAAGGAGTACTTGCGTTACTCAATAGTATAGGCTTTACCCCATTCGCTCCCTATCCGATGAACCTAACTCAACCCTTTGGAATTCCTCAACTCTGGTCGTTCGCCTTCTGGGGAGGAGTATGGGGTGTTGTGTTTAGTATTTTGGCTTTCCAACACCAACAAAATTTTCGTTATTGGGTAACAGCTTTACTATTCGGAGCCTTAGCACCAACTGCTGTTTTTTTATTCGTCGTGCTGCCCCTGAAAGGTCAGCCTATTGCAGGTGGATGGCAACCCGAACTAATCGCAACAGGATTAATGGTCAATAGTGCTTGGGGGGTTGGCACGGCTATATTTCTTCAGTGGCTATCAAAACGAATGGGGAGCGCTTTGTAAAAAGTATAAAGGTATGCTTTAAAGATGGTTTGAGTTTATGCGCCCCGACCTCAAAAAAGCAAACTAGTGACTCCTCCAAAGGATCAAAGACTTCCTCTTTCGCAACAGTCCGTTTTTTATCAGGTAGTTTACCCAGCAGGGTGGAAAGAAGCAGGACTAAAGACTCCCCATTGTAATCCCTGCGACCACGCCAATGAAGGCTATACTACTCCCACAGATATTCACGATCGCGTTGCAACCCGCCCTGAGATGCGAGAAAGACGGGGATTCAGTGTAGAGCCTTCTTACACCGGCGATCCTAATGTTGATGCCAAAATCAAGTCCGCATATTTGGCAAAGCTTCCTGCAAAATCAGCGACTCAGGTCAACCAGCTTCTCGCTGCTCGGCGATCAGATGGTAAAGCGATCGCCAAGGTCGAAGACTTAGGATTTTATTTCTTCTCAGATATCACGAGACTGTAGAACGAAAACCAGACCGCTTAATTCTTATTTTATCCTTATTTTTTTTAATCTCAAAACTAATCTTTTTTTGCTTTTTTGAAAAAATTTTTTAAATTCAAAAAAACTGTATTTTTTT
>JAAUUT010000251.1 GCA_012031035.1 Candidatus Altimarinota bacterium
GCTGAGATAGTACAAGCGTGTAATCCGAGCGACACACAACAGAGCGAATTTGTGATAACCGGACGAGGCGGTTTGCCTCCTTCTGCTTCTGAAGCCATCGCTACTGATGCGATTGGAATAGATTGGGTAACTCTCAACCCTCAACAATCAACTTCTACAGAAGTTAGAGCAACAAGCGTAGCGCCCGAAGCACAAGAAAATGCGCAATCCCCAGATGAACAGAGCATAATAGAAGCTCAAGGGTGGGTAGTTGGTTCTAATGGCAAGGTTATCCTAACTGCTCAAGCGCCTACTGTTACGCCTCATATTCCTTGGCTACCCAACGATTCTTGTAAGAGGTCTTAAAACAACATGGCAAGAAAACGGGCTGTCTTTTTCCGTTCGAGTAAGCGTCGGTTCGCTCAGTTATTGCTAACACTAATAACTATATTTCTGTGCCTACTTAGTTCCCCAATTTTTGCAACAGTCCCTTCTCTTAACTCAATCGCCACTGAATCTTTAATACAACAAGGCAAAACCTTTTACGAAGCCGGACAATTCGATCGAGCAATTAAACTCTTACAACAAGCAGCAGATGCCTTCAAAGCTAGTGGAGAGCGACAACAACTAGCCGTGACCTTGAGCAATCTTTCCTTAGCTTATCAACAACTCGGACAGTGGGAACAAGCAGAAAATACGATCGCGCAAAGTCTCGATTTATTACCCACAGAACCAACGCAAATCCTCGCCCAAACCCTAGAAGTTCGAGGTCGCCTGCAATTAGCGCGGGGACAAGCGCAAGCAGCTTTGGATACCTGGCAACAGTCAGCCGACATTTACGCACAAATCAGCGACGAAACTGGAATCGTTCGCAGTCGCATCAACCAAGCGCAAGCTTTACAAGTGTTGGGACTATATCGTCAGGCACAAAAGACCTTGACCGAAGTCAAACCAAGCCTGCAAAAACAGCCAGATTCTGCTCTGAAGGCGGAAGGATTCCGAAATATCGGCAATGTCCTGAGAATTGTCGGTGAATTAAAGGAATCTCGCCAGATTTTACAAGAAAGTTTAGCAGTAGCTCAAGCATCGCAATCTCAACAGGCGATCGCAGACACTCTCCTAGCTCTCGGCAATACATCTCGCACTCAGCAAGACACAAAAGCCGCTCTAGAATTTTATCAGCAAGCGGCTACCATTTCTCCTTCGGCTACCACGCGCATCCAAGCACAACTTCATCAATTCAACCTGTTACTAGAAGAGAAACAAATAGAACCTGCATTGGCACTGCGATCGCCAATCCATTCTCAGATTAACAGCTTACCTCCCAGTCGCACAGATATTTATACCAGAATTTACTTTGCTCAAAGTTTGATGAAGTTAAAGAAAAATACAAACTCTGAAATTGCTACAATTCTCGCTACAACAATCCAACAAGCCGAAAATCTGGGAGATCGACGAGCCAAAAGCGCTGCACTTGGCAATCTTGGCAAACTATACGAACAAACCCAACAGCTATCGGAAGCACTTAACCTCACCGAACAAGCATTATTTATTGCTCAAGCGATTGATGCGCCAGAACTAGCTTACCAATGGCAGTGGCAGATGGGACGCATTCTTAAGTTACAAGGAAATCGTCAAAGCGCGATCGCGTCTTATACTGAAGCCATTAATAACCTTCAATCTCTGCGCAGCGATTTAGTTGCTATTAATCCCGATGTCCAATTTTCTTTTCGCGAAGAAGTTGAACCCGTTTACCGTCAATTAGTCGATTTACTCCTGCAATCCGAACCCAGTCAAGAAAATCTCTCCCAAGCTCGCAATACGATTGAATCATTACAGTTAGCAGAACTCGATAACTATTTTCGGGAAGCTTGTTTGGCTCCTTTGGAAGCAATTGATGTTGTCGATCCTAAAGCAGCCATTATCTACCCCATTATCTTAGAAGACCGATTAGAAGTCATTCTTTCGCTCCCTGGGCAAGACTTGCGTCACTATGCTACTAAAATGCGATCGCGTGTCTTTGAAAGCCATCTAGAAAAATTACTACAAACTCTAGTGCTTCCCTACACTTCCGATAAAGAGATTCATTTGTTGTCTCAAGAAGTTTATAACTGGTTAATCCAACCTGCTGAAAAAATCTTAACCAAAAACGCGATCGAAACTTTAGTTTTTGTTCTCGATGGTTCCTTACGCAATCTTCCCATGGCGGCTCTCTACGACGGCAAACAGTACCTAATAGAGAAGTATAATATTGCCCTCACTCCAGGCTTAAAACTTTTTGAACCCAAGCCCTTGACAAGACAGCAATTAAATGCGCTAGCCGCCGGACTGAGCGAACAACGTTTTGGTTTTGCACCATTACAATTTGTTAAACGCGAATTAGCAGAAATTCAATCGGAAATTCCTTCTGAAATCCTACTCGATCGCGAATTTACCAGCACGACACTGAATAACAAGTTTCAAGCTTCTCCCTCACCTGTAGTTCATATTGCTACTCACGGTCAGTTCAGTTCCCAGGCTGACAATACCTTTATTTTGGCTTGGGACGAACGCATTAATGTTACTCAATTAGATCGTTTGCTACGAGCTAGAAATCCAAATAAAGCCGAGCCGCTGGAATTATTAGTTCTCAGTGCTTGCGAGACAGCAGCAGGAGACGAGCGTGCAGCCTTGGGATTAGCTGGGGTAGCTGTACGCGCCGGGGCACGTAGCACGCTAGCCTCTCTATGGTTAGTAAGCGATGAATCCACTGCTTTACTGATGAGTCATTTTTACCAAGAATTAAATACTGGTGTAAGCAAAGCTGAAGCGCTTCGTCGCGCCCAGCAAGCTCTTTTACAAGGACAGTATAGACATCCGTATTTCTGGGCGGCTTTTGTTTTACTGGGAAATTGGCTGTAAAAATTATGAATTAAGAATGATGAATTATGAAAAAAATATTGTATTGGCGCAAAGTTTGCGTTCTGAAGCGATCGCCATTAACGGGACTTAAACAAAAGACAAGAGTAAAAAAGAGTATAATGCTATCTCAGCATAGTTTTTACCTTTAAAAAAGCTGATGAAAGAAACCACCCCTGCCGCCATGCCGCCATGCTTTGAAAGATGG
>JAAUUT010000129.1 GCA_012031035.1 Candidatus Altimarinota bacterium
GGAATAGGGAATAGGGAATAGGGAATAGGGAGTAGGGAGTAGGAAATAGGGAATAGGGAGTAGGGAATAGGGAGTAGGGAATAGGGAGTAGGGAATAGGGAATAAAATTTATTTATACATTCTGCCTTGTCTGCCTTGTCTGCCTTGTCTGCCTTGTCCTCCTTGTCTGCTTTGTCTCATACTTCCCCCTCATCCGCCGTTAGCCATTTGAAACGCCTCTGCAATAGGGCCGAGGGCTAAAACGGGGAAGAAGGTTAGTGCGCCCAGTATCAAAATTACGCCAGCCGTAACGCCTGTAAATAAGCCAGTATCGGTACGAAGCGTTCCTGTAGTCATGGGGACGGGTTGTTTGCGCGACATCCCATCGGCTAAGAGGAGCAAACAGATAACCGGAATGTAGCGTCCGCCAAGCAAGCTAACAGAGGCGCTTAGGTTCCACCATAAGCCAGTTGGGGCGGGTTGAGAGTCTGCCAAACCTTCAAACCCAGAACCATTGTTAGCAGCAGCCGAAGCATACTCGTAGATAACTTGAGTTAAACCGTGAAAGCCAGGATTGCTCATTCCTGCCAACTGGTCGGGAAACGCCATCGCGATCGCGCCTGGAATTAAAATAAAAATCGGATGGATTAATAAAATCAAGAAACTAGCAAGTACGACCTCGCGTTTCTCAATTTTGCGTCCCAAAAACTCTGGAGTTCGTCCCACCATTAACCCAGTTACAAATACTGCCAGAATCAAGTAAGCAAACAAATAAGCGGTTCCCGTTCCCTGACCGCCCCAAACGATTTGTAAAAATAGATTGGATAGAAGCACGAAACCGCCTAGCGGCATGAATGAGTCGTGCAAAGCGTTAACAGCGCCGCACATAGTCCCTGTGGTAGTCGTGGCAAACAAGGCAGATTGCGCCCAACCAAAGCGAACTTCTTTGCCTTCAAGATTGGGTTGCGAACTACCTAAGAGAGCATTGACAACTGGATTTCCTTGATACTCGCCAACAGCGGTTAGGATAACAAAGAGTAGATAGATACTTAAAACCATTCCATAAATCAGCCATGCTTGCTTGCGGTTGTTAGCAAATATGCCATAGGTGTAAATGAGTGCTGAAGGGATGGACACCATACCCACAATCTCGATGAGATTGGTAAATCCATTGGGATTTTCAAAAGGATGAGCAGAATTGATGGCAAAGAAACCGCCGCCGTTTTCCCCTAATTCTTTGATAATTTCAAAATGAGCAACCGGACCGATCGCGATCGCTTGAGAGAGGTTAGGATCTTCGAGAGTTGGTACTACTATCGCCCCTGCAAGCGTTTCAGGGATTCCCGCAGCCATTAAAACCACAGCACCGACGATACTAATCGGCAACAAAATCCGAGTAATCGAGCGAATCAAATCTACATAAAAATTACCCAATGGTCTGCCCGTCAGCCCTCGAATAAAAGCAATTCCCACTCCCAAACCTGTCGCCGCAGAAGTAAACATCATAAAACCCAACCCAGCAAACTGACTGAAATAGCTGTAAGTCGTTTCGCCAGAATAATGCTGTTGGTTGGTATTGGTAATAAAGGAAATGGTAGTGTGCAAAATCGTGTCCCAAGTGGGGGCACTCAATCCGGTTGGGTTAAATGGCAACCATCCTTGATTAAACTGAATGAGGGCGATTAAAAGCGACATCATCAGGTTGCTATAGAGAATAGCCCGTGCATACTGCCAACCCGTCATGTCTTCTTTCGCATTGACTCCACTAATGGCATAGAGCGATCGCTCTACAGGATTTAAAATAGGGTCGAGAAAGGTTTTTTTCTCCAGGTAGACGCGAGCCATGTACCCTCCAAATAGAGGAGTTATCGCTACAAAAATCGCGATCGTTAGTGCAATTTGAATCAATCCTTGCAACATTAATTAGAAAAACTCCTGACTAAATCAGTGACCAATTACCAGTTATCAGTTACCAAAAGACTTCGCTGATTATTGGAGAATGGTAGAGAAGAACGAAATTTTTAATCTTTATAACTATCAACTTGAGTTATTAATATTTTGACGAGAATTTTTGGCTTAGTAAATCTATCAAGCACTATAAAAATTAATGGGCAATATAAACACATTTACTCCCTACTTATATCGGGAAATCTATATCTGGAAGTATAGATGAGTTCTAAAAATAGGCATGACGAGCAATGACAAAAAGAAAAAATCTATGGCTCAAGATTAGGAAATTTTTTAGAAAAAAAAGCCAAAATAAGTTTAAATTCTGGTTTATTTGGGCAATTTTTGTTTTGGTAATTGTATTAGAGTATACAACGCCCTCAGAATTTGTCTTTGGTTATCTTTATATTGGTTCAATTCTTCTGGTAAATACTTTTTCAGGCGGTAAAGCTACTTTAAAAGTAACAATACTAGCAATTGGTTTAACGCTATCAAATTTATTAATTCCGATTATTCAACTCAATAATACGGCTACCATAGCAAATCGCTTAATTGCTACACTAGCACTAGCAGTAACCGGATGGTTAAGCTATCGCACCCGTCATTATGAAGAAGCGATCGCCCGTCAACGAGAACAATTAAGCAGTCAACAAAAACTAGCCTCCCTGCGCGAAGATTTTGTTTCCACGCTCACCCACGACTTAAAAACGCCAATCTTAGGGGCAATTGAAACGATTAAAAACCTACAAAACGGTCATTTTGGCAAAATAACTCCCTCGCAAGCGAAAGTCCTTGAAATGATGGCGAGATCGCATTCTTCCAGTCTCCAATTAGTGCAAACGCTACTCGATGTCTATCACAACGATACTGAAGGATTGCAACTACAACTACAAAGCGTCAATCTAGCTACCCTAACCTCAGAAGTTATTGCTACTACAATCGATCTAGCCGCTTCCCGTCAAGTTTATGTCGCCATGAAATGTGCTGACTCCGATTTTCGTTCTCACTTTTGGGTAAAAGGCGATCCCCTGCAACTTCAGCGAGTGTTAAATAACCTCATCGCTAATGCAATTAACTACTCGTCCCGCAGCAGTAAAGTTGACGTTATCCTAGAAACTGAAGGAGAACAAAATATCGTGAAAGTTTGCGATCGCGGACTCGGCATTACTAAAGAAGAATTACCCCACCTATTCGAGCGTTTTTATCAAGGCGCTAGCCACCGACAAGCAACGGGTTCGGGATTAGGGCTATATCTAAGTCGGCAAATTATCGAAGCCCATCGCGGTACAATTTGGGCAGAAAATCGCTCGCCTCAAGGGGCTATTTTTGGTTTTTCTTTACCTGCTATCTTGCCTACTCATCCTGTATGAACAAATTGAGAATTTTACTTGTTGAAGATGACGAACTTTTTCGTTTGGGAATGTGCGTCAGACTGCAAAAGAACCAGGATTAGAAGTCGTAGCAGAAGCGATTGATGGCGAGAGTGCAGTAGAATTGACCAATCAATATTTACCGGATGTTGTGGTGTTGGATGTGGGAATCCCCGGCATAGGAGGCGTTGAAGCTTGTCGTCAAATCAAACAGCATCATCCTAAAGTACCCATATTAATCTTAACTTCCCATTCCCAAAAGCTTTTAATCGAGCGATTGATATCGGCCGGCGCTTCTGGATACTGTCTCAAAGGAATCGAGTCAGATTCATTGATTTTGGCGTTGCGTTCCGTAGCTGCTGGCGCTTCCTGGTGGGATGCAACGGTTACCGCAGAAATTCGCGCTGCTGTTGCTTATCATACAGCTATTCCCATCCCCAAAGCCGACCTTTCAAACCCTCTGACCCATAGAGAATTAGAAATTTTAGCCCTAATTGCTGCTGGCAAAACCAATCAAGAAATTGCAGAACATTTACATATTGCCACGGGAACGGTTAGGGTTCACGTTCATGCTATTTTACAAAAACTAGACCTGCGCGATCGCACTAGTGCAGCGATTTGGGCGCACCAACAAGGAATTATGAATTATGAACAGGACTTACGCACTCAATGACTAGAAGCTAGATCCCTCCTAGCCTCTTCTTAACAAGCAGCCAGACTGTCTCATTCCCCAAAATGGGTAAAATAGCCAGCGTTGTGTCAAAAAAAATCATGAAGGCGAATCTGATTGAACAACCGATAGTCGCAGACATCCACGATTGCGCGATCGCCGTAATAAGACAATCAGCAATACATTTGGGTAACGCTCCTGTAAATCTCTCAGTTATTCAAGCGATTGTTCTCAATCCACTCCGTCAAAAATTAAATTTTTATGATTCTGCATAAAACCTTGCCTCTTTAGGAGAGTAAACGACGGAGCTATATAGAAATTTAAATTTTGCTTAGCTTCTGCTGCTGCGATCGCGCCAAAAGAATATAAAAAAACAACTAACGAGCGATAACTCTGGAACAAAAACTTAACTTAAGTTAAGTTTTTAGTTTCAGCTTTCATGCGAGCATTTTTCTGGTTAGCAATCTCTTAAATTATTATTATAACGTAGTTTCTGATATTAATATTAAGTTAAATTAAATTTATTTTTTGCGATCAAAAATAGATTATGATAAAAAGTCATAAATAAGTTATGCTTCTTTCAAGGAGACAATTCAACATGGATTTTAACGATACGATCGCGCAAGCTGTTGAAACGAATTTATCGAGCAGCGACCCAGGAACCTTCAACACATTCGGTTTTATCGGGGATAACGAAAATGTTCCAGACGGCGAAGATGTCGATCTTTACAAAGTACAACTGAATGCAGGCGATAACTTGTTCGTTGATATTGACGCACAAGACTTTGGTTCTCCTCTCAACTCAGTCTTGAGAGTATTTAATGCAGCAGGAAACCAAGTTGCGTTTTCGGACGATACTTTTTTCAACGATACTTTTACTTTTTCGACAGATTCACTGATTGACTTTACGGCTAGCACTTCTGGCGTTTACTACATCGGTGTCAGTAGCAATGACAATACTGACTACGACCCAGAAGTAGAAGGCAGTGGTAGTAATAGCTCGTCTACTGGTACAACTGGCGATTACAGCTTAAACATAACTCTTGCTCCCGTTGGCAATTTTACCGGAACTCCCGGCAATGACATTTTTGTAGGAGACAATGCCAACGATTCAATCTCTGGATTGGGTGGCGACGACGATTTGATCGGTCAAGGCGGCAACGATACTATCAAAGGCGGTGCGGGAGACGATCTGATTTCGGCTGGTAATGGAAACGATAGCGTTGAAGGGGGTTCTGGCGATGACGACATCGCTGCTGGTTCTGGCAACGACACGGTAAAAGGCGGCGATGGCATTGATGTTATTAATGGAGGCGCTGATAGCGACGTACTAGAAGGAGGAAAAGGTAAAGATCGCATCCTTGGAGAAGCTGGAGACGATAATATCTCTGGCGGCGATGACAATGATAACCTAAACGGCGGCAATGGCTTTGACACTATTGTAGGAGGTAATGGGAACGATAACATATTTGGTGGGAATGAATTTGTCGATTTCGATTTTTTTGGAGGCGATAACCTTCAAGGAAACGCAGGAAACGATCGCATTAACGCTGGCAACGGTTTTGATAATTTAAGCGGTGGCGATGGCAGCGATAATCTTTTTGGAGGTAATAATGAAGATACTCTGAATGGTGATGCTGGCAACGATACCTTAGATGGCGGTAACGGCTTCGATTTCCTCAATGGAGGTACTGGTGCAGATCGACTCATTGGCGGCAGCAATTTTGACATTCTCAATGGTGGTACCGGAAACGATACGCTGAATGGAGTTTCTACCACATCAGGATTCGGTCGCTTTGAGACAGACGATCTAACAGGCGGTCAGGGACGAGACACTTTTGTGTTAGGAGATGCCAGTCGGGTTTACTACAGCGACGGAAATCCAAATACCAGAGATAACTTTGACTTTGCCCGAATTCTTGATTTCAACGCCGCTCAAGATTTCATCCAACTAAAAGGCACTGTTTCTCAGTATCGATTGGATATCTTTACTTCCGGTGGTGTAACCAATGCCAACCTCATCTTTGATACGGGAGCTAACGATAGAGGAGAAGTTATCGGTCGTTTAGAGAATGTTGCCGATACTCTAAACCTCAGCAGTCCTGCGTTTGTCTTTGTCTAAATAAAGGCAACTTCTTACTGAATTAGACCAACTAACAACAATTTAAACAAGGATGGAAATGAATTATGGCATTTGAACCTAATGATGTAATCGGCAGTGCGACCGAGACAGGTATCACTTTTGATAATCCGACTACTTATTTCGATTTCGATAGTATTGGCAATAACCCTAATGTCAGTTTCGGACTTGATGTTGATTTGTATAAAATACAAGCCGATGCAGGCGATCGCGTTGTAATTGATATTAACGCAGCAATATTTGGTTCTCCTTTGGATTCTTTTTTACGAGTATTCGACTCGTCGGGCAATGAATTAGCTGCTAATGATGATTCTGGCAGTTTAGATTCTTTTATCAGCTTTAATGCAACCGCTTCTGATACTTACTATATAGGTGTGAGTGGATTAAGTAACACTTTTTACGATCCTTTTGTAGAAGGAAGTGGTGGCTTTGGAAGCACTGGCAATTACGACATCAGTATTAGTGTTGCTGCTCCTCTAAAAATTACAGGTACGCCCAGAAATGACTCCTTATTTGGAGATATCGCTAATGATTATATCTCTGGCTTGGGCGGTAACGATACGCTGCGTGGTTTGGGTGGAAATGATACCCTCAGAGGAGATTCTGGAAATGACAATCTCTTTGGCGGTGCTGACAATGATTCTTTGCTAGGTGGGACAGGAAGCGATCGCATCTTTGGAGAGGTTGGTGACGATTTCCTTAATGGTGGAAATAACAATGATTTCCTTAACGGTGGTGCTGGCAACGACACGGTTTTAGGCGGTAGCGGCAATGATAATATTATTGGCGGCAGCAGCAGTAATAGTTTTGGTAGCGACTTGCTCAGAGGACAGGGAGGAAACGATACTATTACTGGCGGTACAGGTTTTGATACCCTCAATGGAGAAGATGGCAGCGATCGCTTAGTGGGTGGAGATAATTCTGACATACTTAATGGAGGAGCGGGCAATGATACCCTTATTGGTGTCTCAACAGCTAATTTAGGGATTTTTGACCAAGATACTCTGACTGGCGGTACGGGAAACGATACCTTTGTTTTAGGGAATGCTAGCGGTGTTTTTTATTATGAAAATAGTGAGTTTGGGGATTTTAGTTTCGGTTCGATCTCCGATTTCAACACTAGTCGAGATACCCTTCAACTCAAAGGCTCTACCTCTCAATATAGTTTGGAATTCTCTACTTTTGGAGGCATCACCAATGCAGAAATCTTCTACGATCCAGGAGTTTCAGGTGTCGAGGAACTGATTGGTATCGTAAAAAATGTTTCTAGCAACTTTAGCTTAACAGCTACTTATGTTAGTTATGTTTAGAACGTAAGTTTCATCGCCATAAACGCTCTTTCTACTAAAGCTTTACAGACAATATGCAGATTGTGGGAGTAGAAAAAGTAGCAATTACGCTTTTCGCGGTGCTGAGAACTATCTCTATTTGAAAATTTGAGAAAGATCTCAGTTGAGAAGGATATTGAATACACTTAAACTATAAGTGCGTTCAATGTCCTCTTTTTTGCTTCCGATTCTATCGAGGAACGATACTAGTGCAAAAGCAACTTCGCTTAACAGAGAATTGCCATAAAGTAATGACAACTTGAAAAATCTTTCCGGTAGACTAAGACACGAAGCTTTTATTCATATAACCATTGAAAACGCGATCGCATTATTGGCAACTACTGCCTTATATTCGTCCCCAAATACAAACCCTAACGCAAGCCGCCGCTTGTACGATAGTTTTTACAATTTTCTGGCCGATTCTTGCCAGATTAACCGGACAAATCGCAGAATACGTGGGAAGGGGCGATGTCGGGAAGATCGTACAGATAGCAGGAGTATTTGCGATCGCGTTTTTAATCCGAGGAGCCGCACAATACGGACAAGACTCTCTCACGGCAAAAGCCGCCCTCAAAATTGCCCTCGATATTCGCATCAAAGCCTATAGCCACTTACAAAAACTCAGCCTCAACTACTTTGAAGCCACTAAAACAGGGGATCTTTCTTATAGATTAACCGAAGATATCGATCGCATTGGCGAAGTCATCTTTAAATTTTTCCACGATTTTATCCCCTGCATCTTGCAACTCATTGTTGTGTTGAGCTATATGCTTTATCTCAACTGGCAATTAACGCTAGGCGCTTTAATTATCGCACCGTTAATGATTTTACTCGTAGGAGCATTTGGAGAGCAATTAGTCAAGCTATCTCGTCGTTCTCAAGAACGTACTTCTAATTTATCATCCTTACTTACCGAAGTATTTAGCGGCATTCGCTTAGTACAAGCTTTTGCAGCAGAAAGTTATGAAATTAAACGTTTCGCCCAAGAAGCCGATCTCAATCGACAAGCGAAATATCTTGCTGAAAGACTCAAAGCTTTTCAATTCGTCGTGGTTGGCTTTCTGCAAGCGATGAGTATCGTCTTTCTCTTTTTCCTAGCTGGCTGGCAAATTTCTCAAAAAAACCTGACAGTTAGCGAATTTATTAGTTATTTAGTTGCGGTGGCGATGTTATTCGATCCCATCGCTCATATTACCAGTAATTACAACGAGTTTAAACAAGGACAAGCTTCTATCGATCGCATTTTTGAATTGCTAGTTGTTGCGCCAACGACGATTGAAAAACCAGATGCGATCGCGCTTCCATCGGTGACGGGAAAAGTAGAATATCGCAACGTTGCGTTTTCTTATTCTTCCGATAAACCCGTCCTCAAAAATCTTAACTTTATTGCCTATCCGGGCGAAACCATCGCTTTAGTGGGTTCGTCGGGTGCGGGAAAAACGACGCTAGTTAACTTGTTACCCCGTTTCTACAATACCGATGCAGGAGAAATCTTAATTGATGGAACAAAGGTGCAAGATGTTACTATTACAAGCCTGAGACAGCAAATTGGCATCGTTCCCCAAGATACCGTCCTTTTTCCGGTACAATTGCCGAAAATATTGCTTTTGGACAAACAAAGTTCGATCTCGACGCGGTTCAATCCGCCGCCCAAATTGCCAACGCGCACCAATTCATTACCCAACTATCCCAAGGGTATTACACCTATGTTGGAGAGCGAGGAGTTAACTTATCTGGCGGACAGCGACAAAGAATTGCGATCGCGCGTGCCATTCTACGTAACCCCAGAATTTTGATTCTCGACGAAGCCACCTCAGCCTTAGATTCAGAGTCAGAAGCTTTGGTACAAGAAGCCCTAGAACGTATTATGAAAGAGCGTACCGTTTTCGTTATCGCCCATCGACTCGCTACCGTCCGTCGTGCGGATCGCATTTTCGTACTAGAAAAAGGGCAAATTATTGAATCTGGCACTCACGAAGAATTATTAGCCCAAAATGGTCGTTATACTCGGTTTCACGCGCAACAATTCAGTTAGTAATTCTCACGCAGAGTCGCAGAGGCGCAGAGGTAGAGAGATGGGGAGACAAGGGAGACAAGGGAGATTAAGAAGTAAAAGAGCTTTTAAAATAGGCAACTTTAGCTAGAGTAAATGCGTCTCTCAAGATGAAATGCGAGGGTGTGGGCAAGGACTATTTCATTCCCCATTATCCGCCAAGGAATTAATTCCTTGGCTAATACAATTAAGTCGGTATTAACGACTAGGATAATTACTGTTAGTCCCGTTATTAGTTTGTTTAAACTTACATCTTGCACCATTCTCAATAAACTGACCCTCGATTTAAATCGCTGCCTCACATATTTAGTCGTCTTCATACGACTGGGTAAGTATTTCAGTCCATTAAAATGGACTTAATATATAAGACGGAGAATTCATTCTCCGGCGGCTATTGCGAAGAAGTGCAAGACAAGAAAGTATATTTCTGCCAACTTCAAAAACTGGTTATAGAGGAGGGAAGAGATAGACGCGATGGTATTATTTTTAAGAATCCCGAAAAGTATAAAAAAATGGTTTGGACTTGGCGCGATCGCCTTTTTATTATCATTATGTCTATCAACTTTCTTGGCGCTTCCAACTTATGCTCACGCTGACGATTTATCAGTTGCTCATTTGAGAATAAAACCTCAAATTACGCGAATTAATTTAACGTTACCGACGAGTTTAATTGCATTTGCCGATCGCGATCGCAATTCTCAATTATCTCAACAAGAAATTATCGCTCATCGCCAACAACTTCAAAATTATTTTCGCGATCGCCTTCGTTTGAGCGATAGTTTAGGAAGGGAAGGTACAGTAACCGTTGCACCTGCGGGAAAACTATTACTTCCCCCTACTTTGCTCGGCAATAATACACACAGTACGTTAGCGTTGACTTACACCTGGTCGCAACCAATTAACAAGCTCAAGATCGATTATGACTTGTTCGACAACTTACCTAACGCTCACTGTTTGACAACTATTTATAAAAATGACTCTCTCGATAACTACATTTTTACGCCCAGTAATAAAACTCTTGAGCTAGACTTACAAAACGGAGTAGGAACGTTTATTGCTCGTAATTCTTTAATCGCGATCGCAGTTGCTTTTGCTTGGGGTGCTGCCCATGCGCTATCTCCTGGACACGGCAAAACGCTGGTTGGGGCTTATTTAGTTGGCTCTCGCGCTGATGCCAAACACGCACTATTTTTAGGATTGACGACGACTATTACTCATACGATAGGGGTTTTTGCTTTAGGAATCGTTGCTTTGCTTGCCTCTCAATATGTTATGCCAGCAGCGTTTTTTCCTTGGATGAGTTTGCTATCTGGGTTAATGGTAGTTGCACTCGGTTTTAATCTTCTCAGAAAACGTCTCTTGGCTCATAAAAGAAAATCGTCCTATCATTCTCATTCCCCTTCTCATCATCACGACCATTTACATTCCCATCACGGTCATTTCCATCATCACGACCATTCACATTCTCATCACGACCACTCTCATCACGGTCATTCTCACTTCCCACCGGATGCAGATGGAGATTCAATTACTTGGCGCAGTCTAATTGCTTTGGGAATTGCAGGCGGATTAGTTCCTTGTCCGGCCGCCTTGGTGTTACTCTTGAGTACGATCGCGATCGGTCAGATTGGTTTTGGATTGTTGCTACTATCAGTATTTAGTTTGGGATTGGCAGGAACTTTAACTGTTTTGGGACTCTTGTTAGTTAATACGAAGTCTTTCTTTAATCGTCTCCCGATTCAGTTTAAAAACGCTAAAATTCTCTCGATGGTTAGTGCTTTAGGGGTTTTGCTGATTGGGTCAAGTTTAACCTATCAAGCAGTTCTCCAAATTAAATCTCAGACTTTTTGAGTCGTTGCCCTGAAATCCTTTTAACCGTTAACCTCCGATAAAAGGTGTTGGTGAATGCGTAATGATTTAAACAGAAACAGGTAAGGTTTTGAATTTCAAATAAAATACTGGCAATACTTCCGACTTCTGAATTAATCGATGCGATGCCAGCGAGTAACGCCGCCAGATTGGTCGATTAAAGCAATTCCTTGCGCTTTGAGTTCGTCGCGAATGCGATCGCCCTCTGCCCAATTCTTCGCTTTCCTTGCTTCCAAACGCTGTTGAATTAACGCTTCAATCTCCGCATCACTCAATCCATTTATCGTTTCTTTCTTTTCTCCTTCTAATTCTGCTTCCAATCCTAATACCTGCGCCAATTCCCTCAGCGTTAGCCATTGTTGTTCTAACTCCTGGGGTGGCGTTTCAGTTTTTCCTTCATGGACGAGTAAATTAGCTTCTTTAACTAATTTCTTAGCAATTTCAAACAGAACTACCAATCCATTAGCAAAATTAAAATCATCGTCAACAGCTTCTTGAAAGCGTTGTAGCTGGTCATTTTCCTCTTTCCTTTCTTGTTTCTCCCCTCTCCTTGTAGGAGAGGAGTCGGGGGTGAGATCTTTCCAACCTAATTGTTTTGCATAGCGATCGCCAAATAATAACCCTTCTTTAAGAGTATGCCAGCCATTGGTTGCCGCTTCTAAAGCTTCATCAGTAAAATCGAGGGGTTTGCGATAATGCGCCTGTAAAATAAATAAGCGCACTGCCATCGGTTCGACTTTTTCGAGTAAATCGCGAATGGTAATGAAATTACCTAGCGATTTAGACATTTTTTCGCCATCCACTTTCACCATGCCATTGTGCATCCAGTATCGTGCCAGAGGTTTGCCCGTTACTGCTTCAGATTGTGCAATTTCGTTTTCGTGGTGCGGAAAAATGAGATCGCTTCCTCCGACATGAATATCGATAGTATCGCCAAATCTTTCTCGTACCATCGCCGAACATTCAATATGCCATCCCGGACGACCTTTTCCCCAAGGAGAATCCCAAAAAGGTTCTTCGGGTTTAGCTGCTTTCCAAAGAGCAAAATCAGCCGGATTTTTCTTCTTTTGACGAGTTTCATCCTCGATATCAACTCTTCCGCTTGCTCCTGCTACCATATCCTCTAATTTACGTCCCGATAGCTTGCCATAGGAGGGAAATTGGCAGACACAATAGTAAACGTCGCCATCGGCACGATAGGCGTAACCCTTTTTTTCCAACTCGCAGACGAGTTGCTGAATGCCCTTAATTGTGTGCGTTGCGCGGGGATAAGCATCAGCTTTTTTGATTTTTAGCCGTTCCATATCCTCGAAATAGGCATCGATGAAACGTTCTGAAACGACTTCCATCGAACTTCCTTCTTTCTTGGCTCGATTGAGAATTTTATCGTCAATATCGGTAAAATTTTGGATATATTCAACTTCATAGCCTCGCCATTGCAAATAGCGACGCACCACATCCCAAACAATACAAGTCCGCGCGTGACCTAAATGACAGTAGTCATAAACAGTAATCCCACAGCAATACATCCGCACTTTTCTAGGTTCTAGCGGTTCAAAAGGTTCCTCGCGACGGGTTAATGTATTGTAGAGTTTCAAAGTCATGGAATTTTGGGATTGATTATTTAATTACCACCATTCAAAGAATACGACGCGCGCCTTTCCCTTTACCAGTAAGCTTGATGGATACAGGCACATAAAGACATGATAATTCAATTCCAAATGAATCGAATTATCTAATAACGCAAGTTGCTAGTTATAAATATCTTGGTTGTAGATCCCCCTAAATACCCCTTTAAAAGTGGATTTAGGAGGATCTACTGGGTATAAATGGGAGCATAAACCCTTATCTACTCACCCAAACATTATCGACACGCCCAGGTCTAACTCGCGGCATAATAATACAAGAGAAACATTATTCATTACAAAGTATTTCTATTTAAGACTGTGACAGAAGCAAAAAGCTACAAGGATACCGTTAATCTGCCTAAGACCCAATTCGACATGAGGGCAAACGCGAAAGTGCGCGAACCAGAACTACAAAAGTTTTGGGCAGAAAATCGAATTTATGAAAACCTGTCACAAAATAACCCCAAGGAAATTTTTATATTGCACGATGGACCTCCTTATGCAAACGGTACGTTGCATATGGGTCACGCCCTCAATAAAATTCTCAAAGATATCATCAACAAATACAAGCTGCTGCGAGGTTACAAAGTTCGTTACGTACCTGGATGGGATTGTCATGGATTGCCTATAGAACTCAAAGTTTTGCAATCGATGAAGTCTCAAGAAAGGGAACATTTAACCCCCCTAACCTTGCGTCACAAAGCGCGAGATTTTGCCCTAGCAGCGCAAAAAGAACAGTGTGAAGGGTTCAAACGTTATGGCGTTTGGGGCGATTGGGAACACCCCTATTTAACGCTGACCCCCGAATACGAAGCAGCGCAAATCGGTGTTTTCGGTCAGATGGCGCTGAAAGGATATATTTATCGTGGGTTAAAACCCGTTTACTGGAGTCCTAGTTCTCAGACGGCGCTAGCAGAAGCTGAATTAGAGTATCCAGAAGGTCATACCTCGCGCAGTATCTATGTCGCTTTTGGGGTTACGAAGGCAGGAGAAGCAGCTAAGGACGTATTAATGCCTTTCTTGACCATCTTGGCGTTGCTATCTGGACGACTACGCCTTGGACGCTTCCGGGGAACTTAGCGGTTGCCCTCAATCCCGATTTGACCTATGCAGTAGTAGAAACAGAAGCATCTGTTTGCCAATTTAAATATTTAATTGTCGCCAAAGATTTAGTCGAGAAGCTATCGGAGACCTTCGGGGTTAACCTGAGTGTCAAAGCAACTATTTTAGGGAAAGATTTAGAACATACCGCTTATCGCCATCCCCTTTACGACCGCATCAGCGAAATTGTTATCGGTGGAGACTATGTAACGACCGAATCCGGTACAGGATTAGTTCATACTGCACCCGGTCACGGTCAAGAAGATTATCTGGTTGGTCAGCGCTATGGATTGCCGATTCTTGCTCCCGTAGACGACAAAGGCAATTTAACGCAAGAAGCAGGTCAGTTTGCTGGGTTAAACGTCCTCAAGGATGCAAATGAGGCGATTATCAAGGAACTTCAAGAAAAAGGTGCTTTACTCAAAGAAGAAGCTTACGTTCATAAATATCCCTACGATTGGCGCACCAAAAAACCGACGATCTTCCGCGCTACGGAACAGTGGTTTGCTTCGGTAGAAGGATTTCGCGATGACGCACTAAAAGCGATCGCATCCGTTAAATGGGTTCCACCTCAAGGAGAAAATCGCATTACCCCAATGGTAGCCGATCGCTCGGATTGGTGCATCTCTCGTCAACGGAGTTGGGGCGTTCCTATCCCCGTGTTTTACGACGAAGAAACCAACGAACCTTTATTAAACGAAGAAACGATTAACCACGTCCAAAATATCTTCTCGCAACAAGGTTCCGATGCTTGGTGGGAATTGTCGGCAGAAAAATTATTGCCCGAAACCTACCGCAATAACGGACGCAAGTATCGCAAAGGAACCGATACGATGGATGTCTGGTTCGATTCGGGTTCTTCTTGGGCAGCAGTTGCCAAGCAACGAGAAGAACTAAAATATCCGGCAGATATTTATTTGGAAGGATCGGATCAACATCGCGGTTGGTTCCAATCTAGCTTGCTAACCAGCGTTGCGACCAATGGAATTGCGCCTTACAAAATGGTTTTAACTCATGGTTTTATCGTGGACGAACAAGGTCGCAAGATGAGTAAATCTCTAGGAAACGGAGTAGAACCATCGGTTATTATCGAAGGAGGGAAAAATCTACAGAAAGAACCTTCTTACGGTGCGGATATTTTGCGTTTATGGGTGTCTTCAGTAGATTATTCTTCAGATATTCGTCTCGGCCCCAATATTCTTAAACAACTCAACGAAGCGCGCGGTAAAATTCGCAATACAGCAAAATTTTTACTCGGAAATTTGCACGATTTCGACCCCGTTAAAGATGCAATTCCTTACGAGCAATTGCCAGAATTAGATCGCTATATTCTGCATCGGATAACCGAAGTTTTTGCTGAGGTGACAGAAGCATTTGAGAGTTTTCAATTCTTTCGTTTCTTTCAAACCATGCAGAATTTTTGCGTGGTAGATTTGTCTAATTTCTATCTCGATATCGCCAAAGATAGACTGTATATCAGCGATTTGAAGTCGGTTCGCCGTCGCAGTTGTCAGACGGTTTTAGCAGTAGCATTAGAAAGTCTCGCAAAAGCGATCGCGCCCGTTTTATGCCACTTAGCAGAAGATATTTGGCAATTTTTACCCTATAAAACCTTTCATAAATCTGTCTTCGAGTCGGGTTGGATAGAAATTAAATCTGAGTGGAAAAAACCGGAATTAGTCCCATTTTGGACGCAAGTCAGACAGATTCGCACTGAGGTTAATAAAGTAATGGAACAGGCGCGAACTGATAAAGCGATCGGTGCATCTTTGGATGCTAAAGTGTTACTTTTCGTATCCGATGAAGCGTTAAGAAAGCGTTTAGAATCGCTCAATCCATCGGATAGTTTGAGTGCGATCGCGTCGATGAGTTGCGATATTTTTTCATAGCATCTCAAGTAGAATTAGTCAAGTCTGCTGAAGCAATTGCCCAAGCGAATTATAAAAGCGAATCTGCACTTGCTTCTATTGGCATTGTCAAAGCGGAGGGGCAAAAATGCGATCGCTGTTGGAATTACTCGACTCATGTTGGGGAGTTTCCCGAAGATCCGACCATTTGCGAAAGATGCAATGCTGCTTTAGCAGGGGAGTTTTGAAGTAATTAGTTATCAGTGGTCGATAGTTTAACTTTATGTCTCAAGAAGTCTCCCGGTTTACCGGAGAGATGAATTGAGACAAACCAATAACCGTGCGCTAGCACACAACAAAATAAGCTATAATAGTTGT
>JAAUUT010000252.1 GCA_012031035.1 Candidatus Altimarinota bacterium
CTTGTTTCCAAGATTAGACCGAGATTATATAAGATTCAGCTAATTTAGGATTGAGTTCGATCGCTTTTTGAAAGGCTGCGATCGCGTCGTCGAGTTGGTCTTGTTCTCTTAATACCAAACCGAGATTATTATAGGCACTAGCCCAAGTAGGATTGAGTTCGATAGCTTTTTGGTAAGCAGCGATCGCTTCTTCTAATTCTCCTTGCTCTCCTAATACTAAACCGAGGTTATAGTAAGCGACGACTAAATTGGGATCGAGTTGGATCGCTTTTTGGTAAGCAGCGATCGCACCTTCTAATTCTCCTTGTTGTCCTAGCGCCAAACCAAGATTATTATAGGCTTCAGCTAAATTGGGTTTGAGTTGGATTACTCGTCGCCAAATCGCTTCAGCTTCAACATAATTTCCCGATTCATAAGCTGTATTAGCTTGTTCGATTAATGTTCTCCAATTTTGAGCAACAATTAGTGTAGGCGCGATCGACATATCGTTTCCATAAGCATAGCTTTCCTTTAAAAAAGAGGAAATCGCGATCGATAAAACGATTAGGAGAAAAATTAAGTTATATCTATTCATCATCTTCGATTTGATGAAAAAGTAAATGATTAGTAAATCCTAACTTTAATAGAAGTTAACTAAAGCTTTTGTCTTAAAGTCGGTCAGATATACTCATATAGATGGTTTGACCTAGTTAGTATTCAATGGAAATTCAAATTCTTAGTGCCATTTCTGGTCGTCTGCGGTTGCGTATTCCACGTCTAAACCACGATTCTAATTATGCTACTCAGATTGATGGAGAACTAAAAGTATTGCGATTTGTCACTGGTATTCGGATAAACCCGCCAGCGAGTTCGATCGCGATTACCTATAACACTAAAACCATATCCGATACAAAAGCCAAAAAAATGATTTTGGAAGCGATCGCACAACCCAAACCTGTTGTCTCGACATCGGAAGAATTATCGTCACCTAAAATCACCAGCGACATTAGTAGGCTTAAATCTATTGCATTGACACAAGATAAAACAACGCCTCAAACTGAGGAACCGTTATCGAAGAAATTGAGCGAACCTATTATAGCCAAACCTGTTGAGACAAGAGTCAGTGAAGCAACGTTAGAAATTCCTCAATCGGAGAAACCATCGTCAAATGGAATTGCAAAGGAACAAACTCCTTCCAATGAAGAAACTTCACTTCTTCAAGAATCTACCTCTATTTATGCTGGGATAGAAGGACATAAAAATGATACAATTACGCCTACGCTTAAGCTAAGTAGTTTAGCGCTTGCTAAGCGTTTGGGGATATCTGTGCAAGCATTAATTGTGAGGTCTTCCCAACCCAATTTTACACAATGGAGCATGACCAAAGATCCAGAAGGTATTGGTTGGGTTTTAATTAAGTCATTAAATAAATATTACTCGGTGAGTTCTGTTTAGGGGCGATCGCATTTTGAAGACGAGATGTAACTATTTGATAAGAGAATCCGAATAAGCTCTTAACTGGGGTCAAGCACTGCGATACCCTAGATTGAGTCCCTATTTTAAGCTTAGATAAAAAAACTTTTATGACCGTTTCTAGTCCTACTCGCACTATCCGTATTGGTTCTCGCAAAAGTCAACTCGCTCTCGTTCAAACCTATTGGGTACAAGAAGAACTGCAAAAACACTACCCCAATAGACAGTTTGACGTTGAAACTATGAGTACCCAAGGCGACAAAATCCTCGATGTCGCGCTTGCTAAAATTGGAGATAAGGGACTCTTTACTAAAGAACTCGAAGTCGGAATGATCGACAAACAAATCGATCTCGCCGTGCATTCTCTTAAGGATTTACCGACAAATTTACCCGAAGGTTTGATTTTGGGTTGCGTAACCGAAAGAGTAGACCCTGCTGATGCGTTAGTCGTCAACGAAAAGAATAAAGACAAACAATTAGATACGCTTCCAGAAGGCGCTGTCATTGGAACTTCTTCGCTGCGTCGCTTAGCACAGTTGCGCCATCATTATCCCCACCTCACCTTTAAAGACGTGCGAGGAAACGTCAATACTAGACTCTCTAAACTCGATGGGGGAGAGTACGATGCTATCATTTTAGCCGTTGCTGGGTTGCAACGATTGGGAATGGGCGATCGCATCCATCAAGTTATCCCTGCTGAGATCTCGCTTCATGCAGTCGGACAAGGCGCGTTAGGAATCGAATGTCGCGGCGATGATGCAGAAGTTTTAGAAGTGTTAAAAGTATTAGAACATCCCGAAACGCGCGATCGCTGTTATGCAGAACGATCTTTTTTGAGAGAATTAGAAGGCGGATGTCAGGTTCCCATCGGCGTTAACACCAAAATTGAAGGCGATACCCTTACCTTAACAGGAATGGTCGCAAGTTTAGACGGTCAAAGACTTATCAAAGATACGATTAGCGGTAAAGCTAGCGATGCAGAACAATTGGGACGCGACTTAGCGATTCGGGTGCGCAATGCAGGTGCGGGAGAAATTTTAGCAGAAATATTCGCTCAGATTAATCGGGGATAATTAAATAAAGGGTTTTATGCCGAGATGTCAAAGGTTATCTACAAAACGGATTTAGAGAGTGTTGATTGGACAGAAATGAAAACAACACTGCGTCAAGATGCCTTTGACAATGGGCGTAGCCCCAAGCAACTTAAGTTATCCTTAAGAATAACTACGCTGCTTGTGTTGCTTATATCGACGAGCGAATCGTTGGCACTGCTCGCGTTTTGTCTGATGGGGTTTGTAACGCTTATATTGTAGATATTTGGACGCTTAGCGCCTATCGCCGTCAGGGAATTGCAACAACAATGGTGAAAATGTTGCTTGCTCGTTTGCAGGGACAACACGTTTATTTATTTACTGACGATATGCCTCAATTCTACAAAAAGCTTGGTTTCATAGAACAAGCAATAGGAATGGGACAAGTCAGCGCGACCTGTATTGGTCGATTAGTACGGGGAACCGATTCCCCTCTGGGATTTCCACCCCAGACCCTCAAGGAAAAGGCTCGTTAGAGTCCGGCTACATCCGAGTAGGTAACGAAACAGAT
>JAAUUT010000027.1 GCA_012031035.1 Candidatus Altimarinota bacterium
TAACCAATGCGATCGCCGCTTTCGGCGCTGCCGGAGGGCAATCGCGCGTTTTTTTTCGCTTTCAAGAAAATCAAACGAATTTTCGTACTGAAATCTTGGCGGGGATTACCACCTTTTTGACGATGGCATATATTTTGGCAGTCAATCCCGCCCTACTTTCTAATGCTATTTTTCTCCAACAACCCCAGGATTTATATAAGGAGTTAGTTATTGCTACAGCGATATCAAGCGCGATCGCAACTTTAATCATGGGGTTAAATGCTAATTATCCTTTCGTCCTCGCACCCGGAATGGGATTAAATGCGTTTTTTACCTTTTCTGTAGTCAAAGGATTGGGGATTGATTGGCGATTAGCACTTACCTCAGTTTTTATCGAAGGGCTGATTTTTATTGCACTGACGCTAACTGATATTCGTCGTCAGTTAATTTTAGCGATTCCCAACTGTCTCAAACAAGCAACGACAGCAGGAATCGGCTTTTTTATTACTTATATTGGCTTTACTAATGCGGGAATTATTGTTTCTAGTGAAGCGACAACTACTACATTAGGAAACTTCAAAAATCCTCCTACTTTAATGGCATTATTCGGAATTTTGATTACGGCTGCATTTTTTGCTCGTCGGATTAAAGGGGCTTTGATTTTAGGGATTTTGACAACGGCCTTATTAGCCTGGATTTTAAAGATTTCTCCTTTACCAGAACAAATTATTGGATTGCCTCAATTTCCTAGCGATCTAATCGGACAAGCTTTAGTTGGTTTCTCTCAATTTCAAGCAACTAAACTCTGGGATTTTCTTGCCGTAACATTTGTCTTTTTATTTGTCGATATTTTTGACACAATTGGGACGCTATCCGGGGTCGGAATGCAAGCAGGTTATATCAATGAAAAAGGAGAATTACCCCGCGCTAATCAAGCTTTAATGGCAGATGCAATTGGTACTACAGTAGGAGCCTTGTTAGGAACTTCAACGGTAACGACTTATATAGAATCGGCAGCCGGCGTTTCTGAAGGAGGAAGAACGGGATTTACAGCCGTTGTTATTGCTATTTTATTGACGATTTCGATATTTTTCATTCCGCTAATTGCTGCTATTCCTGCTTTTGCAACTGTCCCTGCTTTACTAATTATTGGGGTTTTAATGACCGGAAATATGCGCTCGATTCATTGGGACGATCCGGCTGAATCAATCCCTTCATTTCTAACTATTTTTATGATGCCTTTAAGCTATTCTATTGCTGAAGGATTAGCCTTTGGATTTATTACCTATCCTCTTATCAAGTCTTTTCAAGGAAAAATTGCAGAAACTACAATAACGATGTGGATTTTGGCAGGAATTTTTGCACTCAGATTTATTTTCAAAACGTTTAATTAAGTAACGATCGCGAATGGCATACACCAGGACAAATACAAATCTATTTTATGTCGATTAAAATTTAAGTTGCCGTTAAAGTGCGATCGCGTCCTTCGGCTTTTGCTGTGAGCATCGCTAGATTAGCTGCTTTCAAGACTTCTTCTGGCATCGCTCCGTGACTAGGATAGATAGCCACCCCTAAACTCAAAGATATTGTTCTATTACCAGGTGTAGGCAAGCATTTAACGCCTTCGCGGATTTTTTCTGCTTTAATTTGCGTTCCTTTGAGATCTGTATCGGGCAGAATGAGAACAAATTCTTCTCCTCCATAGCGACAGGATAAATCGTCTTCTCGGCAAGACTCAAGCAAAAATTTAGCAACGGAGCGCAACACCATATCTCCTGTCTCATGACCGAACTCTGTATTATAGGCTTTAAAATGGTCTATGTCGCAAAAGATAAGGCCAACTAAATATTGTGCTTCAGACTCGTGGCTCAATCTTTTTGCCCTAGCAAAGATGCGCTGAATCGACACATCCATAAAGCGACGGTTCCATAACCCCGTCGCGCTGTCTCGAAATGTTTGGTGTTCTAGTTCGGCTTGTAGGTGTAGCATAGCTAAAGGCAAGGCTATTTGATAGGAAAGATTCTTTAAAAAGTTGCGATCTATCGTCTCAGTATTAGTCAGGTGTAAAATTCCAATCGTTTGCTCGTGAGCTTGCAGGGGAGTGCAAATCATTTCTGGCGGCGTACTATTGGAATAAATTTTTTGCATAACTGACAAGGAATAGCAAAAATCTTTCGCTCTCCCAAACAAGCTTGTCCCTGTCGTAGCGCCCAACAATCCTTGGGGGTACACAATTCAGTAATAGAAAAATCTCCTATTACTACTGTAGGTAGTAACTGGTCGCGAGAGTTGTTGATTTCAAAAATTGCCCCCGAACTAGTAGGAAATAAGGATTGAAAGAAAGAGTGCAAAATTTCGTAAGCTTCTTGTTTAGTTCGACAAGCAAGCAGATGATTATTTAACTCTTGCTCGATTTCGTTGAATGCTAATTGAGTATTGAGGCGGTTTTCTTTGGCTAGTTGTCGCCTTCGTTCTTTGCCAGTTTGCCATGATAAAATTCCTGCGAATAATAAGCTGGCGATCGCTGTAGCCGTTACAGTATTACCTCGTCTGTTAACTTCCTCTCTACGTCGATTGAGTAAGTTCTTTTCATAATATTCAATCGCTTTGAGTTGTTCGTTGATTTTGTCTGGCTTGGGATATGAGTGATATGTAATTATTTTTGAATTACTTGTATTTTTTGAGTTTTTCAGTTTTAAAATAAAATTATCTAACTCTTGGAAATAATTATCTATTTTTGATTGGAGAAGTTTTATATTATTTTGTTGATTTGGATTATCTTGAGTTAGCGTTTTGAGAATATTTAATTGAGCAAGAATTTTTAATTGTAGGGATTGGTACTGAGATAGTGCAGAAGTAGAGTTTTGTAACTCTGATTTTAATTGTAAAATTAACGATTGTTGGTTTTGAATATTTTCTAACACTTCAAACGTGTGATTGACCAAGTTCCTAGCAACAATAACCTCTACTTGTTGCCAGATTATCAGCAGTGCAGCAATGACTAATCCCAAACTAATTCCTGCATGGCGAGTTAAGCGCAACCGCTGCCACAAGCGTCTTAAGTGACTGTCTGGCATCAACTTCCTTGTTTTTTGTTGGATAGCCATTGGAAATTTAGGATTTGCTTGAGGAGAATAATTAGTTAAGCAATAAAAAAGTTAAATTGCATTATCAATCGTTCTAAACTATCAATAGATATAATTATTGCTCGAAAATTAATTAAATACAACGATCGCTTGTCTTCTACTTACTGATTAAAGTCTTCTCCAATAATTTAACGCTAGCGTAGATCGCATCGATATATGGTGTAGGCGTTTGGGTGAGTCGTCCTAATTCTGCGACGGAACCAACGATCGCGTCTACTTCGGTAGGACGATGTGCTTCAATATCCTGTAACATCGAGGTTTTGTGCGCTCCCACGCCTTCTGCTCCAGCAATGCGCTTTTCTAGGGAAATTCCGAAATCTACACCCAATTTTTCGGCAATGGTCTGCGCTTCGACCATCATAGTTCGCGCCAGTTCTCGCGTCAGGGGATATTGACAAATTTGCTCTAGCGTGCTTTTAGTTAGGGCGCTAATCGGATTAAACGCCAGATTTCCCCATAATTTGACCCATAATTCGTTACGGATTTGGTTGCGAACGCGAGATTTAAGTCCAGAACTGTTGAATAGTTGCGATAATTTTTGGATGCGATCGCTTTTAGTTCCATCGAGTTCGCCCAAGGTAAAGCGATCGCCTTCGATATGTTGAATGATACCAGGAGTCGCGATTTCTGCGGCAGGATAGACGACGCAACCGATAACGCGATCGACGGGAATATTAGCTTCTACGATACCATCGGGATCGACCGATTGAATGCGGTAATCTGCATAGGGACTCTCTAACTTGCGAAAATACCACCAAGGAATCCCATTTTGAGCAGTTACAACTATCGTTTCCTCGCCGTACAATACAGGAAGCGAGGGAGCTACAGAAGGAACGCTTTGCGCTTTCAATGCCACGATAACGACATCTTGTATTCCTGCGGCATTCATATTTTGTGTAGCGACGACATTTTTAACTACATCCTCGGTTCCGTCTGAGTGTTGCAAGATTAAACCTTTTTCCTGTATCGCTTGCAGGTGAGCGCCCCTAGCAATTAAAGTAACATTAGCGCCTGCTTGTGCCAATTTTGCTCCTAAATAACCGCCGATCGCGCCTGCACCAACAATACAAACTTTCATTGCTATTCCCCTGTTAAATTCAGCAATTTTGCCATATTCAATCGCTGCAATTTACCCGTCGCGCCTCTAGGTAGTTCGTCTAAGATATGAAACTGACGCGGTACTTTAAATTCTGCCAGGGATGCCGAACAATGCGCTTTTAATTCTTGTTCGCTGACGGATTTGTCTTTGAGGACGATCGCAGCATGGATATCTTCACCTAACATTTTATGAGGAACGGCAAACGCGATCGCTTCGGCAACGGCAGGATGTCGTAACAAGATATCATCAACTTCTAGGGGAGAAATTTTTTCGCCGCCTCGGTTGATTAATTCTTTGAGTCGTCCCGTCAGGCGCAAGTAACCATCTTCATCTAACATTCCTTGGTCGCCAGTACGAAACCAACCGTTAGTAAACGCTTTTGCATTCGCGTCGGGGTTTTTTTCATACCCATCTACAACATTAGCCCCTTTAACGACAACTTCCCCTAATTGTCCTTTTTCCAACAAGTTTCCTTCTTCATCCATAATGCCCACCTCTACGCCGAAACCATAGCCAACGGTTCCTGGTTTGCGGATTTTTGGCGGTAAGGGATTGGTTGACATTAAGTGAGCCGCTTCCGTCATGCTGTAAGATTCTAGTACGGGAGCATTGAGAGTAGCTTCCATTTGTTCGATGATAACGGGTGGTAAAGGAGCGCTGCTGGAACGAATAAAACGAAATGGATTGGCTTTTATAATGGCTTCATTGCGAGACGCACGGGTTAAGATGGCTTGGTGCATCGTCGGTGCAGCAGAATACCAAGTTGGTTTGTAGGTATCTACTAGCTTCCAAAACTCTAGTGCGTTAAATCCATTGGGACAAACTAACGTTCCTCCCGATGCAAATGTGGATAACAAACATCCTACTAATCCGTGAATGTGAAATAAAGGCATCAAACACAGCGTAGTATCGGCTGATGATAATTCGTAAGCGCTAGTAATGTTACTCGCAGAGGCTACTAAATTTCGATGGCGAATGGGAACGCGCTTAGGACGGCTGGTAGTCCCACTTGTATGGAGTATCATTGCAATATCGTCCGTTTCTGCCAATTCTTGAGTATGAGGAGGACGATTTACACCAGCAATTTTCTCAATGATAGCGTTCCATCGGGGTTTGACGTTGCGCGGATTACCATCGTATTAGGCGTTGCGGCTGCTAAGGCTGCTTCAATGCCTTCTCCTAAAACGATTAGGGCAACAGCATTGGTATCTTCATAATAAAAAGCGAATTCTTCTTGTTTATACTTAGGGTTGAGGGGTGCTGCCGTCGTACAGGTAACAGTTGCCAAAAAGGTCACAACCATTTCTGGACTGTTAGGAATGGCAATAGAAACGCGATCGGCTTTTCCTATTCCAAAACTATTTAACTTAGCAGCCAATTCTTTAACATTTTGCCGCAGTTGCTTGTAAGTTAAGCTGGGTTTATCTGGTGCGGTTAACGCTACGCGATCGTCTTTTCCAGCTAATAAATCTAAAACTGTACTTTTATCATTTGTCATAATTAGGGAATCATCTCAATTTTTTCTTTATTTATCTTCTCCGATCTTCCATGCTTGAAGAAACTCGCGGAACTCAAATAGCCAAATACTCGTTTAGTTATTGGTTAATATATATCGAGAGCAAGCTAAGTTGAAGAGATTGTATGATGAGAAAACTTTACTTTCTAGTCCCTGGAACGGGTGGTAAATTTACCTGTGGCGGTCTTTGGGCAGAATTAAAAACTCTCAACCTTGCAAAACAAGTTTGCGATGCAGATGTCGTAACCTATCGTCAGCGCGAGAAAGATAAACTTTTCCTCGACGATCTCTTAAAAGCAAAAAAATTAGATAACATTATTTTCGTTATTAGTTGGGGATTTGACGTTGCCAAACTCGCTACTAAACTTAAGGATTACAATGTTGTTTACCATGCCCACAGTGCGGGTTATGGTTTTACGCTTCCTTCTAGCATCCCGATTATTACCGTTAGTCGAAATACGCTAGGTTATTGGGGACAGCGATCGCCCCATTCCCCTCTCTATTATCTCCCCAATCAAATCTCCGATGAATTCACAAATTTCAATCGCGATCGCGATATCGATGTCTTAATTCAAACTCGCAAATCATCCGAGTATTTATTAGATGAATTAATTCCAGCTTTACAAAAGCAATGCAACGTCCGCGGGATCGATTCTTATGTTGAAGATTTAGCCGGATTATTCAATCGCACGAAAGTCTATCTTTACGATTCTGCCCAATATTGGGCCCTACAAGGAGTCAGCGAAGGATTTGGTTTGCAACCGATGGAAGCTTTAGCTTGTGGGTGTCAAGTTTTCTCTAGCGTTAACGGCGGACTTTCTGACTATTTAGATCCTGGATTTAATTGTTATAAAATTGCCAATTATTCCAAGGAATACGATATCCAACGCATTCTCAAAGTTATTCACTCTCCAGTTGTTCCTACTTTAGACGAAAATTTTTTTGCTGAATATCGCACCGAAAATATTCTCAAACGATTGACATTTATCCTGTCTGATGTTAACGAGTTTTTTGAGTTTAAACAAGAGTCGCGATCGACTATTAAAAGTCTTAACAAAATGCGTTTATATCAATTGAATTTAAAAAGGATATTGACGAAAATTAGAAAAATAATTTCTACTTAAATAAGGTACTGACGTTAATACTTGTAGCGATCGCGTCTTCCGCTAACATGGTTTTTGATTTTATGCGATCGCGATTTAGACGGTTAATATCCCTAATTTCCCGATATCCCGATCGCCAATCACCTGTCCCTTTTACAATTCCATTACGCCATCCAAAAACTCTCTAATTTGCTTTTCATCTAAAGAACAACTCTCACTCGCTGCATGAGATTTTTCCGAAGCACATGATGTAGAGATGGCTTCAACTAAGGTTCCCGTCTTCGATAAAGTGCCTTGTAATTTTTCGACTTGCGCCTCTAACGATTCAATCCGGTCGAGTAAAGCACGGATAACAACCGCTTCCGAATCGGGTAAATTGCCATGTTCGAGGGGATTGACTCGAACGCCAGAACGATAGAGAATGCGACCAGGAACGCCTACCACGGTGCAATCTGAAGGAACATCGCGTAAAACAACAGAACCCGCGCCAATACGAACGTTATTACCAATCTGGAGATTGCCGAGAACTTTCGCCCCAGCACCGACAACGACATTTTCTCCTAAAGTTGGATGACGTTTGCCGCTTTCTTTTCCGGTTCCACCCAGGGTAACGCCTTGATAGATTAAAGCATAATCTCCTACGATCGCAGTTTCTCCAATGACTACACCCATCCCGTGATCGATAAATACTCCTTTACCAATCTGTGCCCCTGGATGTATTTCAATTCCGGTCAAAAAACGCGCCAAATGGGAAATTAAGCGGGGAATCAAAGGAATTCCAACGCTATACAACCAATGAGCAAAACGATGACACAAAAGTGCTTGCAATCCTGGATAGCAAAAAATAACTTCTAGCCAGTTACGCGCGGCAGGGTCGCGATCGAAGATGATCCGAAAATCAGCAATGAGTGAAGCTAGCACGATTGGTTGTCCTGTTTTGCAAGAGGGCTTATGGATCATTTTACCTGTAATTGAATCTTTATCTTAGGTCGCATTAGCTTTAATCCATAAAAAAGCGATCGCCCTTATAAAAAGCGATCGCGTTTAGTCGAGGTTTAAAAGTTTACTCAAAAACTCCTGAAACCGTTGCTAATTCAGGTTCTGCAATTTTAGGAAAGAAACCTTTAGCATAAATTCGGGGATTGGATTGTGCGATTTGAGTATAAGATTCGCGAACTTCTGCGTTGACGGCAACGGTTTTCACGTCATACATCTGAGTTGCTAGTTTAGGATAAAATCCGATACCGATAATTAAGGTTAGGAAACAAGCAGCGATAAAAACTTCGCGTGGTTTAGCATCGCTGTATTTAGCGCTAGCAGGGAGGATGCAGTTAGTACCGAAGCAAACAGCTTCATCGGGGCCTTGATTTCTCGCTTTTGCCTTTCCATCCAAATTACAAGTCGGCGCTGTACCGGGGTCAAAAAATACCTGACGCAGCATCGAGAGCAGATAAATTGGTGTTAGGATGAGTCCTACTGCCGCTAGGAAAACTGTTACGGTGCGGAATGTCGAGCTATAGAGGTCGCTTGTCGATACGCCGACGAAGACCGAAAGTTCGCTAGCAAAACCGCTCATTCCAGGAAGCGCCAGCGATGCCATCGAGCCTGCGGTAAACAGAGCGAATACTTTGGGCATTACTTTACCAATACCGCCCATTTCGTCGATATATAGCGTATGAGTGCGATCGTAGGTTACGCCAGCGAGGAAGAATAATACAGCGGCGATTAACCCGTGAGAAATCATCTGTAATACTGCACCGCTGATTCCTACATCAGTAAAGGATGCAATTCCTAGTAGGACGAATCCCATATGAGAAACCGACGAATACGCTAGGCGACGTTTCATGTTGGATTGGGCAAAGGAACTAAACGCGCCGTAGACAATGTTGACAACGCCCAGGATTGCTAGAATCGGTGCAAAGTAAACGTGTGCGTCGGAAAGAGTTTCTAAATTTAAGCGAATCAGTCCGTATCCGCCCATTTTCAGCAGTACACCTGCAAGTATCATCGATACGGGTGCGGATGCTTCGCCGTGTGCGTCAGGCAACCAGGTATGGAGGGGGAATACCGCTAGCTTGACACCAAAGGCAATCAACAATCCTGCATAAAGCAGAAGTTCTAAACCAAGCGGATAATCTTTCATGCCGAGGGCGACGATATCGAAGGTTGTATTGTCGCCGTAGAAAGCCATTGCTAGCCCGGCAACCAATATGAATATCGAAGCGGCTGCGGTGTAAAGTAAGAATTTCATCGCGGCGTAGCGACGCTTCTGACCGCCCCAGATGCAGACGAGCAAGTATACGGGAACTAATTCTAATTCCCACATAATGAATAGCAACAGCATATCTTGCGCGACAAACACCCCTATCTGTGCCGAATATAACAACAGCATCAGGAAGTAGAAGAGACGGGGCTTGCGATCCACTTGCCAAGCCGCCAAAATTGAAAGTGTCGTTACTAATCCTGCTAGAAGCACTAGCGGGGCAGAAATCCCATCGACCGAAACTGCCCAGTTTAGACCTAACTGAGGCACCCAGGCATACTTCTCAACGAGTTGAAAAGTCGCGCTGCTTGCATCGTAATGCTTCCAGAAGGCGTAGCACATCAAGAAAAAGTCCGCGATACCTACACCCAAGGCGTACCACCGAATGCGCTTGCCGTCTTTATCGGGCAGCACGGGGATAAGCAAGGAAGCAACGAATGGAAGCAGGATAATTGCGGTAAGCCAGGGAAATTGTTCCGTCAGCATGACAGTAAGCAAAAATACTTATTTACGATTAATCTCATTATATGAAACTTTGTAAACATTTATAAATTATTTTTTTCTCAGTTATTGATAGATAAATATCTATAGTTTAAAAAATAACTATAGGTTGATTTTTATACTTATAGAATTGTCGCGATCGCCCCCGATACAGAGAAACCCATCGAGTAATTTCTTAATGAAACTTTCTAAATACCTTTTCATTGCCATAAATGCCATAATTTTTGCGTTTGCGAGTAATCCAGTTTGGGCAAGCGATCGCATTCATAAAACAAATAATCCAGTTTTTGCCGAAATCATTGGTTTAATCGCAGGATTTGGGACGACTTTCGCGGCTATGCCCGATTTGTTAGTTATGCTCAAAAATCGCTCGACCAAAGGCATGAATCCTCGCATGGCAGCGATTATGGGGAGCTTTCAGACGCTTTGGCTAGTTTATGGCTTAATGATAAATGCCCCTGCGGTAATTTTTTGGAACGCGATCGCGATCGTTATCAATGGGACGACAGTTGGAGCGTATTATTATTTTGCGCGATTAGAAAAAACAAGATGAAGAAGTGTAAAAAGCGTGAAGACTATAAAATATAGAGACGCATTCTCTGTTGCGTAAGCCTCCCGTAAGATAATTTCGCGTCTCAAGAAGTTTGGCAAGACGGGAAGACGGGAAGATCGATTTAAAATTAGGATTGAGACTTAGAAAACTCGAATAGAAATGCTACTGAAAAAGATCTTCAACGAAACAGATAGTAAATGGAACGCGATCGTTAGAGAATTTGAAGCTATCTTAGGCAAAGATGGGGTAGTTCGACGTAAAGACGAATTATTGACCTATGAATGCGATGGGTTGACGGCTTATCGAAAACGCCCTGCGTTAGTTGTTCTTCCCCGTACCACCGAACAAGTAGCCGCTATTGTTAAGATTTGCGATCGCGATCGTATTCTCTGGGTTGCTAGAGGTGCGGGAACGGGTTTATCTGGTGGTGCTTTACCCGTGGAAGATTGCGTTCTCATCGTCACCGCCCGCATGAATCAAATCTTAGAAATTGACTTAGAAAATCAGCGCGTCGTCGTTCAACCGGGAGTTATTAACAACTGGGTCACGCAAGCCGTTAGCGGCGCTGGATTCTATTATGCCCCAGATCCTTCGAGTCAGATTATCTGTTCCATTGGCGGCAACGTCGCAGAAAATTCTGGCGGCGTTCACTGTCTCAAATACGGCGTTACGACTAACCACGTCTTAGGATTAAAATTAGTCATTCCTGACGGTTCCATCCTCGATGTTGGCGGTTCTATCCCCGAAATGCCGGGATACGATTTGACGGGTTTATTTGTAGGATCTGAAGGAACATTAGGTATCGCCACAGAAATCACCCTACGCATCCTCAAAACGCCCGAATCAATCTGCGTTCTTTTAGCAGACTTTACCAGTATCGAAGCGGCAGGAAGTTCGGTAGCGGATATTATCGGCGCGGGAATAATCCCCGCCGGAATGGAAATTATGGATAACCTCAGCATTAATGCCGTGGAAGACGTAGCGAAAACCAATTGTTATCCCAGAGATGCAGAGGCGATTTTATTAGTAGAATTGGATGGATTAGCGGTAGAAGTTGCTGCTAATAAGAAGCGCGTTGCCGAAATCTGTCAAAAGAATGGGGCAAGAAACATTACATTAGCAAACGACGCAGAAACCCGCCTCAAACTGTGGAAAGGTCGCAAAGCAGCATTTGCAGCAGCAGGACACGTTAGTCCGAATTATTTCGTCCAAGATGGAGTCATTCCCCGCACTCAGTTAGCTAGAGTCCTTCAAGAAATCAATAATTTAAGCCAACAATACGGCTATCGCATCGCTAACGTTTTCCACGCCGGAGATGGCAACCTTCATCCTTTAGTTCTCTACGATAACTCAGTTCCTGGGGCTTGGGAAGAAGTAGAAAAATTAGGCGGAGAGATCCTTAAACTGTGTGTAGAAGCAGGCGGAAGTTTGTCAGGAGAACACGGTATCGGGTCTGACAAGAATTGTTATATGCCCTATATGTTTAATGAAATCGATCTAGAAACAATGCAATACGTGCGAGATTGTTTCAATTCCAAAGGATTAGCTAATCCAGGTAAATTGTTTCCAACGCCTCGGACTTGTGGCGAAGCAGCAAACGCACAAAAGATGGCACAGTTTAAGGATGCAGAACTTTATTAGATTTCGTGTAGAAGTGGGGGAGTAGAGATGTAGGATAGTATGGCGTGCGCCTAAGCAATTATTAGCTATTGATTAGATTTTCGCGATCGCATAGTAGAAACTTCTGAAGTCGGTCGGCTACGTCTCGAACTCGGTTATAATTTCTCAGTCCAGGAAGCTTGTACTTTTTACCAGAATGAAGAACTATCGTCAACTGATACAGAATCATGCGAGGCTGACGACGAACATATTCGCTCACTTCAATCGAGCGAATCTCTTCAAGTGTATATGTTTTCGTGCGAGTTCCTAGTAACGTCTGGATTTCGCGAATATATAAATGCCGTGTTTTATCGAGGATAATAGTTTGCGATCGCACGCCTACATACGATACCAAAGGCGCAACCAAGAAAAAGGGCAAGAATAAGATTAACGATCCCAAAAAGCGCACGCTCAAGCGTGTATCTTCTTCAATCTTAAATGAGGGAGTCTGTGAATTAATAAAGTTTTTGATTTTTTGAGCCGCTTCAGGCTGAAATGTAGGTTTAAAGCCCGATTCGATCGCGTATTCCGTTTCAAAGAGCCTGACTTTACCGGACTTGGCGATTAAGGAAACCCAAACTTTTGCCGTTCCTCCACCCCGTCCATTCGACCATTCTGCTGATTCAAGCTTAGCATCAACGACTTGCGCGATTGGGCGATCGGGTACTGTTGTCACAAAACCAAGATATTGAGACTCGAACAATACACAATCAACAAGTTGAGGTTCGACCCTTTGGCAAGATAGCCTTGTTATGCCAGACTCAGACGAAACAAGAACAAGCGTTCCAAGAGGGATTCCACCAAAACCAAGCGCCCAAAATATAATGAAGAGATTAATCAGTATTCCATGCTGATGTTTGAGAATCAGTTTTGACTCGCTTTGCTCGACAATGCCAATTTTAGGAAAAAGATTAGCCATGTGAAGTAATTAGAGCCATATTTTCAAGCTCCTAGTTACCAACTTAAGAGATAATCTTTTGTAACACACATAAATGAGAGGCGACAACTGCTTGGGTCGATCGTTCATTCCCCCAAATATGCCTCTAGAACCTCAGAATTTGTTTGAATTTCCTGCGGCGTTCCATTGGCAAGATTTGTCCCTTCTGCTAAAACCCAAACGCGATCGCACAGAGACATAATGACATCCATATTATGTTCGATAATTAAGAACGAGATCCCTTGTCGGTTCCAATTCATAATATGTTCGCAGATTTGACCGATTAAAGTAGGATTCACCCCGGCGGCGGGTTCGTCCAACAAAATCAGTTTGGGATGAGTCATCATCGCCCTTGCCATTTCTAATAATTTGCGCTGTCCTCCCGATAATGCCCCTGCATAATCTTGTGCTTTGGCAGATAGTCCTACAGATTCGAGAATTTCCATCGCCCGTTCTTTATTTTCTCGTTCTTCCTGTTTGACTTGTTTTTGTTGAAACCAAAGTTGAATCAAGTCTTCCCCCGTTTGTTTTTGTACCGCCAGCAACATATTTTCTAAAACGGTTAAGCGAGAAAGAACTCGTGCGACTTGAAAGGTACGAACGCATCCTTGCAAGGCAATTTGATAAGGACGCAGATGATGGATGGGTTCGCCATCAAAAATGACTTCTCCTTGGTCGGGGCGAATAAAGTTCGACAGAAGATTAAATAATGTTGTTTTTCCCGCGCCATTAGGCCCGATTAATCCCGTGATACTGCCTGTATTTACGTGGATCTCAGCATCATTCACAGCTTTCAATCCACCAAAGTTTTTACACAATTTAGTCGCTGAAAGAATATTGTTTGTTGTCATGGGAGATTTGAACTCCTAATATTCATAATTCATAATTCATAATTTAATTTATCGCCCTAATGTTAATTCTTCTTTCTTTCCTAGAATACCTTGAGGTCGCCAAATCATGAGAACCATCAAAATTAAACCAATAATCATAACCCGCAAAGCCCCCAACTGACTATCGCTAGCGATTCCCAATTGAGGTAGTACGAAGCGAGTCAGAGAATCATACGCCCAGAAGATAATTGCTCCTAAAAGCGTCCCTGCATTGCTGCCAGCACCGCCTAAAACAACGATAATCCAAGCATTAAAGGTGAGTAGCGGCTCAAAATTGGTCGGGTAAATGGTGGTTAGTTGCCATGCAAAAAAGGAACCTGCTATGCCGGCGATCGCGCCACCTAACATAAATGCTTGTAACTTATACCAGAAGACGTTTTTGCCTAATGCTCTGGGAATTTCTTCGTCTTCGCGAATGGCTTTGAGAATTCGTCCCCACGGCGATCGCTCTAAAAATTCTAGCGCAGCATAGGCGATCGCTAAAACGATCGACACTAACACCATTAATCCAGCTTTGAAGGTGTAGTTAGACAGCGAAATGACTCCGTTGACGTAAACTACCAAAATCAATGCCGTTGTGATAACGCCCCAAATTACCAGACTAATGGGTTTTGTGGGTTTATAGCTTTTGTCGGCGATCGATTGACTTTCACCCCACTGCCGTTTTACATTTTGCCACAACATCCATTCAGCAAAAATCGCCAACAGCGTTAATATAGCAATGAGCAATTGCTTGCTAATAAAATTGGGTTGTATGTCCAATGGTAAAGGATATCGGTTTACACCAAAAGCACCTTTTGTCAACCATTCTTCATTAAGAGCCACCAAACGAACTAATTCTGAAACTCCAATGGTGACGATCGCGAGATAATCTTCTCTGAGTCGTAGGGTAGACATTCCTATACCCAGTCCCAGTAGAGCAGCAAGTCCCGCACCGATGACAGAAGCAATAATTAAAGGAACGCCTTGCAGCGTTAACAGTGCGGTAGTGTATGCCCCGATAGTTACAAAAGCGACGTGACCGAAGTTAATCAGTCCAGCGAAACCCCATTGTAAATTCAGTCCGAGGGCAAATAAACCATAGATTCCGGCAGAGGTGGCGAGAAAAACAATATATCCGCTATCCATCAATTGAAAGTTTAATTTAACAACTAAGATCCCGTTTGGTAGGAGCGATCGGATCTTACCTTACTCAGGTTCTTGATGAGTATTAAAGGTTACTTTTTAGGTGCATTGATATCGCTAATGTATAGTTAAGCGGATCTATGCAGATTGACGCTCGCTCTGAAATGCAAAAGATTTTATGGCTGACTTTGCTTGAGTGCCAACAACATTTCGATTTGGCTAGTAGAATCGTTAGGATTGCTAGCACTCATCCCAATACCACGAATTGAATCTAAAACTGCTTTAGTCTCTGGAGGAACATAACCTAATTGACCTTTGTTGGTAACTAACGTGAAGGTTTTTTCTACATCTAAGTAAAAGTAACCGCTGTTTGGTTTGGGAAAAGAATTGATAACAGATTTAAAAGTGTCGCTATTATTGAGGAGTTGGCTTGGTTTATTGGCGATCGCATCCGAAATCGGGCCGCCAAAAGCAACAAATACCGTATTGTTATCTAACCAGCCATGTCCTAACAACGCGCCTTGGTTGGGGACTTGCCATTCTGTAACCGCTTTACCGCCTACCTCTCTCGGCGCTACACTAATAAAAGCGGTTTTAGCAAGGTTATCCAGCTTACTCAAAGCAGTTTCCGCAGCAGGGCGATCGCTCGTTGTAATTATTAACGCTCCTCCAAAGCCTACAGGTGCTAACATTCCTTGCTCGGATGCGATCGCGCCAAAGGCAAATTCTCCATCCATCCAGCCAAAGATATCTTTATCTAAATCGAGATTATAGTTTTTCAGTTGCACCCTAGCTAAATCTAACCCTAAATTGATTTGGGGAATAGTTTTCACCTGCTCGCTAAAGGCATTCCAACTCTTACTAATCCCTGCACCGGAAACTAACGCGATTGTGTCCGCCGGAAATATTTCTAGTAATTTGCCAGAAGATGTTTGGTACTGATTCTTGAGTAATTGCGGATCGACATCAGCAACCGCTTTCATTCTCAAACCTGCCTCATCGACTCCAATCCCTGCTATTACCGATCTAACTTGCTTTAACTGTGCCAAGGCTTCTGGGGGAATTTGCGCTGCATCGGGACTGTTTTTAATTAATTGCTCTACTACAGTGCCGTAATCGGGCAGATAAACTTGAGCAAGGGTATTTTTTAAGTCGATACCTTTAGCTAAAAGGCTATTTGCACCTTGTTTGCTAGCAAACGAAGGTTCGCCCTTAACCGTATCAATTGCCTTTTCTATAGCTTGCTTGGTAGGGGCGATCGCCACATAATCGTTATTAATTACCGTGCTATAAGTAGGTTCGCCTGCGCCTTGGCTGCTTTGGGTAATTTTAAGCCCTTTGTAATCAGTTTCTTGAGTTTTGAGGTTTTTTTGGGCTTTTAGCTTCTTAATAAAATTAAAAGCACTAATTTTGTCTTTGATTTTGACGACTGCTAATACGTCAAATGATTCGGGCATTCCTGGCGTTGCCTGTATGGGTTTAACGGGATTAAGTGGCAAAATTGCAACCATTACCCCACCAACCCAAGGTTTGAGATCTTTTTCTAGATCGATATTAGACTCAGTTAAAGTTTGTTTATTGAGATCCTGCAAGCTTTTTGTAACGAGATCTCGTGCTTCTTTTGTACCAAACTTCTCCAATTGCGACCAAGCTTGAGAATCGGTAGAGATAAAACTTGCCATTAAAGCTTCATCGGGGACAATTTTGGCACTAGCTAAAGGACTAGCCCCATCTCCAAAACCGCCCCTAAAATAAAAATAAGCAGCTACGCCGCTTGCTACGACAACACCCGTAGCAAGCACCGGAACTAAAAGATTAGATTTTTTGGCTGACATTTTATTGACTGTAAATATATTAAGTTAAGTCGCCGAATAGATGGCATTAACTACTCAACTATAGGCTTACTTCAATACAAACAGCAAAAAATCCGTAAATTAATTTAGAAATGCGATCGCATTTCTAATCTGCAAGTTAAAAACAGTGCGAGCGTAATATTTCTTAATTTTATTTGGTCAAAACTTTCAGGTATTCAAAAGAAAATTGTTTTTGCGCAAGAAAAATTTGCAGTGTTTTTCGCTCCCTTGTACTCGATCTAATATTTGTTTATTAAGGGCAAATATAAAAGGAAGTTTTAGCAATGGATTACTCTAAAGCGGTTAAATGTGCAATTCTTTCCCAAGAAGTTTATGGTGAGTTCTCTCAGCTTCAATTTAGTGAATTTCCAGACATCGCACCTGAGTTAATCGATCTCGAAAGTACCGATACTCAAGGCGCGATTTTTGGCGATTCTACAGGATCTTCAATTTACATCGTTTTCCGAGGCAGTGAGAACCGTATCGATTGGGACACTAATTTTAATTTAGAACAAGAAGTTGTTAAATTTCAAAAGGATGTGCTGCAAAAAAAAGTTGTAGGCGATCGCGAGCAAGTTTATCCTTATGAAGAGGAAAGTCGCTCTGGAGCAAAAATGCACCGGGGATTCGCTTCTGCTTATATGTCAGTAAGAGAGCAAATTCATAATTATTTGAACGATCGTGCCGCCCCAAGTTTAACGGTTACAGGTCACAGTTTGGGTGGGGCATTAGCAACTCTATGTGCTGTCGATATTCAATACAACTTCTCGAATAAGGTTACAGTTGACATTTATACTTTTGGCGCTCCTAGAGTAGGAAATAATGGTTTTAAAGAATCTTTTAACCGCCGCGTCCCCAATAGCTATCGCTTTGTCTATGGAATGGATATTGTGCCTGCATTACCAAGACCTTGGCAAGGATACCGTCATGTGGATACTGAATACAGACTTGGTTCTCGTTTAAGCATAAACTTTTTCTCCCAACGCTTTAAAGATCATAGTATTGCAAACTATATCAATGCGTTGAAAGAACTAGCATAATAGCGTAGCTAAATCTTCTTAACAAATCGAATCGATTTTTTCTTGAGCGATTAATCGAGTTTGAGTAACATTCGTACTAATTATATGAATAAAAATACCCGCCTACTAGAAAACCTAAAGACGGGTAGATTTAGCTTTCAAATGTAATTACTGAGCGTTAACAGATTGCAATTGTTTAGCTGAGTGTTGTGAGGAATGAATTTTAACCTTACCATCGATCGCATCTGCGATCGCAACGTCGCCATCATTGACTTCGCCAGAGAGAATAGATTCGGCTAAACTATCCTCTAACAATCTCATAATGGCACGGCGCAGAGGTCTAGCACCATAGCTAGGATCGTAACCTTCGCGAACGACTAACGCTTTAAACGCTTCGGTCACTTCTAAGGTAATATCCCGTTGTTCCTTTAACTGAGTTGCGATTTCTTTGAGGAGAAGATCGGCAATTTGTCCAATCTCAGGTTTCGCCAACTGACGGAAGATAATAATGTCGTCGAGACGGTTGAGGAATTCGGGACGGAAGTATAACTTGAGATCCTCGTTAACCAAGCTGCGAATGCGGTTGTATTGCGCTTCGGCGAGGTCTTCGGTCGCCTCGAAACCAAAACTGCTTCCACCCTTTTCGATCGCCTTAGAACCCACGTTCGAGGTCATAATAATCAAGGTATTTTTAAAATCTACCGTGCGACCTTTAGAATCGGTCAAACGACCGTCATCCAAGAGTTGCAGGAGCATATTAAAAACATCGGGGTGTGCTTTTTCGATCTCGTCGAAGAGAATGACTGTATAAGGTTGGCGGCGGACTGCTTCGGTGAGTTGTCCTCCTTCCTCATAACCGATGAATCCTGGCGGCGAACCGATCAGCTTCGATACGGTATGAGATTCCATAAATTCCGACATATCGAGTCGAATCATCTTATCGGGAGAACCGAAGAGATACGTTGCGAGTGCTTTAGTCAGTTCGGTTTTGCCAACTCCGGTCGGGCCTGCGAAAATAAAACTCGCGATCGGTCGGTTGGGATCTTTCATGCCAACTCTGGAACGACGAATCGCCCTCGAAACGGCTTTGATAGCGTCTTCTTGACCGATTAAGCGTTCGTGCAATCTCGCTTCTAAACGCAACAAGGATTCGGATTCGGATTCGGCAATTTTGTTAACGGGGATACCCGTCCAAGAACCGACAATGGTTGCAATTTCCTCTTCATCGACAACGGGAACTAGTGCTTGAGGATGAATCGGACTTTGTTGTCCTCCCTTGTTCGTCGAATGTCTGAGGTGTACGCGCGAACCTGCTTCGTCGATCAAATCGATCGCCTTATCGGGAAGGAAACGATCCGAAATATATCGATCTGAGAGTTTAGCAGCGTTTTCTAAGGCGCGATCGCTAAATTTAACTTTATGAAAGTCTTCGTAGGTTTTCCGCAGTCCTTGCAGGATTTCGATGGTTTCTTCGACGGAGGGTTCGCCTACCATTACGGGTTGAAAGCGACGCTCTAGAGCGGCATCTCGCTCGATATACTGACGATATTCGTTAAGGGTTGTCGTACCCAAACATCGTAATTCGCCTCTCGCAAGCGCGGGTTTGAGCATATTGGCAGCATCCATCGCACCACCCATTGCGCCAGCGCCGACTAGGTTATGGATTTCGTCGATAACGAGAATGATATTGCCAGATTGACGAACTTCCTCGACAACCGCTTTGAGACGTTCTTCAAATTCTCCTCTAAAGCGGGTTCCGGCAATTAATAACCCCATGTCGAGGCTAATTACTTGCTTGTCTTTGAGGATTTCGGGAATGTCGCCGCTAACGATACGTTGGGCGAGTCCTTCTGCGATCGCAGTTTTTCCGACTCCTGGTTCGCCTACTAAAACGGGATTATTTTTGGTGCGGCGACCAAGAATCTGAATAGTGCGTTCGACTTCTTTAGAACGTCCGATAACGGGGTCGATTTGTTCGGAGGCGGCCCGTTTGGTTAAATCGATGCCAAACTCTTCTAGCGTCGGTTTCCGGTTCGCTTGACCGCCCATTCCAAAGGGGTTATTTCGTTGTGCGCCAACCGTTGCTGCTGCTTGTTCTCCAGCTTTTTGGATGAGTATGACTCGCAGGTTAGCTAAGTCAACGTCTTGTCGAACTAATATTTTTGCTGCGACTGTTTCTGGCGAAGACGCGATCGCCAGTAAAATATGTTCTGTGCCAATCGATTTACCCCCTAACTGACGAGCTTCTTGAAGCGATTGCTCAAAAAGACGCTTGAGTGCTGGGGTAAAAGGAATATTGGCGGGACTATATCCAGGCCCTTTACCCGTCAATTCTTCTACACTTCGTCGCGTCTTTTGAAGGGTAATACCTAGATCTTGTAGAACCGTTGCAGCGATCGCGGTTCCTTCGCCAATCAATCCCAACAGGATATGTTCGCTTCCTACTAAATTATGTCCGGTGCGACGGGCCTCTTCCTGAGCGAAGATGATGGCTTTGATTGCTTTTTCGTTGAAGTACTCAAACACGATCCGAAACTCCGGTTTCTTAAGATTTCTTCATCTTTTTTTACTTTACTGTTCTCCCTATTAGAAAGTGCAGTGGGAAAACCCGTAATTTGAAAGGGGGGGTTGGGTAGTAGTTTATTACTTTTTATTAAAAGACAAGTTCAAAAATTACATCTGTTCTAATTCTTTTCCCTTGGTTTCCTTAACTAAAAAAGCCACAAAAAAGAGAGATATCGCCGCCGCCGTCGCGTACAAACCATAAGCAGTACCGAGTCCAACAGTAGATAGAAGCGGAGGAAAAGTGGTAGAAACGAGAAAATTGGCTACCCATTGAATAGCGGCAGCTACTGCTAGCGCCGAAGCGCGAATCTTGTTATTAAACATTTCTCCCAAGAGAACCCAAACAATCGGCCCCCAGGAAAACCCAAAACAGAAAACATAGAGGTTAGCAGCAACCAGCGCAAGCAATCCAGCAGAACCGCTTAAAGTGGGTTGACCGTTAACAATATCGGCATGGCTAAACACATAAGACATCGTTCCTAACGTTAGGGTCATGCCAATCGAACCGAGGATAAGAAGCGGTTTGCGACCAAATTTATCCACAAACGCGATCGCGATTAGCGTTGTCAAAATATTAATCGCACCCGTAATCGCCGTAATCCAAAGTGAATCTCGTTCTGTAAACCCGACAGCCTGCCATAAAACACTACTGTAATAAAAGATAACGTTAATCCCAACAAACTGTTGAAAAATAGATAGTCCCATGCCTATCCAAACAATTGGCAGCAATCCGCCAGACCTACTGAGAAGATCGGAAAATTTGGGTTTGCGCTCCCGAAGCACGGTTTGCTGAATTTCTCGAACTTTAGCGCGAACATCGCCGCCTTCAACCTTTGCTAACACGCTAGCTGCATCGTCTTCTCGACCTTGAGCGACCAAGTAGCGGGGAGATTCGGGAATCCTTAAAGCCCCAATTCCGTAAAGCACAGCAGGCGGGATTTCCGTCCAAAACATCCAACGCCAGGCAGCAATATTAAATAACCACGGATTCGCTGCCGAACCCGCGCTTACAGCAATCACATAATCAGCTAACAGGGCAATAAAAATTCCCACAACGATCGCCAATTGTTGAAGAGAACCCAACCGACCTCTGTAACGGGCAGGGGACACCTCAGCGATGTAAGCAGGTGCAATAACGCTAGCCGCCCCAACGCCAAGACCGCCTAACACCCGCCAAAAGATAAAGTCCCCAATTCCGACTGCTATGCCCGAACCAATGGCACTAATAGTAAATAAAATCGACGCTATTATCATTGTCTTGACGCGACCGTAGCGATCGGCTATTTGTCCGGCAAAAAAAGCGCCAACCGCCGATCCTAACAACGCAGTAGATACTGATAAACCAATCGCCCAAGATGTTGCGTTGAAGGCATCATACAAAGCGCTGACGGCTCCGTTGATGACAGCCGTGTCAAATCCAAACAAAAACCCTCCAAGAGCGGCAGTGCCAGCAATGAGGATGACATACGAGCTATTAAACTTTTTACGATCTGTTATCGTTTCGTCAAAACGAGTCATAGTATTGATTTCCTTAAAAGTATTTAAAAATTAAATGTCGTGCGTAGGTGTCCTACCCATTGGATATCGTTGCGACTATCATTTTCTGGGTTAAGAATGACCCAAAAACCGGGCGTAATGGCAATGTTGTCATTGATTTTGAATCGATAAAAAGCTTCGAGGTGATAAGAAGTGTCTCGATCCTCCCGAACATTGCTATTAGTAACTTGTGGAGGCAAACCGACCAAAATACCCGGTAAGTTTCCCTCACCCCCAACATCGGGGAACGTTAAACCGATCGCGCCGTACCACAAATCCGCACTGTCTCCATCGCTCACGCTAAGGGGAGTCGTTCCCCCGATACCATCGGCAATATTGCTAACTCCAGAGCCTTCTGCTGTCGCGTGTATATAACCTCCCCAACCGTGGATTTGAAAGTTGGGCGTGATGCGGTAGTAGCCTTGCAGGGTTATAAAATCGCTACTAGTTGCAATCTCATCGCCGAAGGGTTCTATTGCCAGAAAACTCCCAGTATCTCCGGTGAGATTAACTTCGCCTTTGGGGTAATAAGAACGAGAATAGGCAACTCCAATTACTCCAGATTCCCAGTAGTAGGCAAGTTGAGCCAAGGCATTGTAACTGCCATTAAATAACCCACTACCTTCTTCAGGATCGTTAACGTCACCTCCTGCAACGTAACCGACCGTAAGGAGCAAATCTTTGGTTATATTCCAATTCAGTGCGCCTCCTCCTCCTCCTCGCCGATAAAGCGGGTTGTATTCCCCAAATTTAGAAGGAATACCCAATCCATCATCTGCAATTGTTGGTGGAGTAAGGGTATCAGTGATATCCGTGTATCCGATTCCCGTTGGCCCGACAGTAAGCGCGAGGTCATTGGTAAGGGGGGTGCGATACAAAAGATGCGGAATTTGTACTCGATTGTTAGAGTTGTCATCGTAGTTCAAGCGCGTCATATTCGTTCCCGTAACATCGGCAATCGAGCCGAAATTAGAGACTTGTAGGCGCGTTCTCAGTAAATCTTCCCCTGTAAAGCTGGTTTCTAAGTTAAGGCGAATTCTATATGCAAATTGGGTTTGCGATTTGTCACTATCTCCATTAATGCGATTCCCAAAAGTATCGTTCACCGACCAAATTGTTTGAGCGACAAGCTTGGTTGTCGTCGAGAATTGACGATCTTCTAAAAAGGCAACTCGTGATTCTAAATTATCAACGCGCATTCCTAAAGTGGATAATTCAGTTTCAAATTCTTTCGCAAGTCGTTGTAGTGTTTCAGCGTCTTGTCGCGCGATCGCAATATTTTCTTGCAATAAACGCTCGATTTGTTGCAAGCAAGCATTCAAACCCGCTGCAAATTCCCACCGAGTTACAGCCCTATTGCCACGAAATGTATTATCCGAATAACCAGCGATACATCCATAGCTTTCTATTAGTTCTCTAAGCGCTTGAAACGCCCAATCAGATGGCTCGACATCTTTTAGTTCTGAAACTGATGTTACTTGGGCGAAGGGGTCATTTTCTAATGAATTTGTATCAGGTTCTGCCTGTACTATTGCTGCTGATAGCAATACGGCGATCGCAGCAATAGCAAAGTTTGCAAACATTTACTTTTGCCTCGCTTCTAAGTAGATGTTTATTGATTTTTTAATTCTTAAATTGTTTTAAAAAATCAATTAATTTGATAATAAAAAAGATAAAGTCTATACACGCCAAATGAAAATTGTAAAGCTTCAAACTAGACGCTTTCGACTTTGTTAGTTTTATATAGACTAATCTCTATTGTTATCTTAACTCTACTAATATGATGAGTTTCATCTATCTAAAGTTAAGCTTTGATTATTGAATCGCGCCTACATTCCCGATTTTACTAGTAGCAAAAATGACTGTAATGTGTTATAAAACAAAGTCAATTGAATGGTTAAAATTTTAAGATTTGTAACTTAACTTTCCTAGCGCAAAATAAGATTTATTAAGAATTAGATTCTGATTCTTCTGAATTTGTCCACAAAAGTTTTAGCGCTATGGAAGCAAATCCAATCGCTGCGATCGCTTTGAGAATTCGCGCGGGTAAAAACTGAGCAATACTACCCCCTGCAATGACTCCGATAAAGCTGGCGAGAATTAAAGCGGCGATCGAGCCAAAAAAGACAGCGCGAGGCGATTTGGAACTACCTCCCAGCGCGATCGCCGCTAATTGACTTTTATCTCCAATTTCTGCCAAAAATACCGTAATAAAACTCAGACCAAATAATTGCCAATCCATTTTAGAAAAATTATGAATGATGAATGATGAATTATGAAAATATTGTCTTTACTTTTATGTGCTAGTAATTACATCGCCTATTAATAGGCTAGTAATAAATAGTAAAAGTAAAGCAACTGCAAAATTTAAAATCTTGGGAGATAAGCGTCTCGCTACCCAACGACCGATGAGAACGCCAATTAAACTAGTAGCAATTAAAGCGGTAGCAGAACCGAGAAAAACAATCCAAGGAGACTGAGATTCTGCACTCATTAACAAAGTAGATAACTGGGTTTTATCTCCCATCTCCGCTAGAAAGATGGTTAAAAACGTAGAGCTAAAAACTGACCAGAAGTTCAAGTTAGCTTTTTTGTCTGCTGGAGTTGGCGTTTCTTGAGTCGGTTTTATTTCAACTGACTGAATCGAAGTCATGCAATTGTTAGGGTGAAATTTTTCATACTTTTCTCATTTTTGCAAAAATTGGTCAAAGTGTCACCCCAAGTCATCAGTCATAGGTAGTAATATCGTTGCTAATTTCTTAGTCAGTAATCTTCAGTATAGCGAAACATCTCTTGGCTGTTTCTTCCGTAAACGCCTTCGATCTGCTGTTTGCAGCAATCTATGGCAAAATCATTAAACTCTGATGCGTCTACGCCATACATCTGCTCGAAAATATCGGGTTTTACGCGACAAAAACGCGGACGTTGTTCGTAAATCGTGCATTCTCGCGTATCGCTATTGAAATGAATACACCATCCTTCTTTCCCAACCATGCTTAGATAGAGTGTCAATTCTTCTGGTGATAAATATTCTTCTAAGTCTGGGCGATCGCTTGGTTCGAGATGACAGCAAGCTCCGCAATATTCTACACATCGCCAGGTTTTCACAGCACTTGTCCTTACTTTCTGAAACAAAAGTTTATGTATTTTTGTATCTTTCCTGAAAAAGAGTGGCAAATCGCTAGGTAAGATCGAAACACAGATTACCTATTATGGTATTATTCAGCTACTCAATTGACAGAGTATTAAAACTGGGAGGAACAATGGATTTTCTGACAAACTTTTTAGATCCTGTGGCGGGACTTAACTGGTCAGTAATTTTTAATTTAGTTTTTGTATCTTTAATTATGATTGCTGGACCAGTAGTTGTCTTTTTGCTAGCCTTCCGAGGTGGAGATCTATAAGATTAATTTTTTATCAAAGTTAGCTTTAAAAAACCCTTCCTAATTATTAGGATGGGAATTTTTTTAGGTAATAAATTTTAGTAATTATAGTCGTGCGACTTCATTCGTTACTAAATTAACGAGTTTAGGCGCGATCGCATATAATGGCAGCACCCAATCGACTTTTCCCGTTGCGATCGCCGCTTTGGGCATCGTGAAAAACTCGCTAGTTGTCTCATCTTGAGCGATCGCTATACCGCCATGCTTTTTAATCGAGATCGTGCCTAATGCACCATCACTATTCCTGCCTGTTAAAACGACTGAAATTGCACGAGTTTTGTAAATTGTAGCAAGCGATCTGAACAGCAAATCTGCTGCTGGACGAACAAAGTTAAGTTTGGGTGAATCAGACAGCAATAATGTCCCATCAGGATTGATGAGTATATGGCGATCGGGAACCAAGGTGTAAATTATTCCTGGTCGCAGCAACAGTCCGGTTCGTGCTGATTCGACTTGCAGCGAAGTCGAGCGACTGAGAATGTCCGTCAAGTAACTAGGAAAGTTTGCACTTGTATGTTGCACGACGACGATCGCTGCGGGGAAGTCGGCAGGCAGAGTAGAGACAATCGTCTGAATAGCACGCAATCCACCTTGAGAAGCTGCAATGCCAATGACATTGTAAGCCACATTGGGAAAGTGAGATAAAACTCGATGAGGAGGGTTTTCAAGCGTTTTGTTAAACACCTTTGTCTCCATTAGCGTGAAATTGTCAGTAGTAGACGTTGAGCTACAGGAGCCAGAATCCAGAATGGATTCTGGCTCCTGTATTTTGTTTAATAATATTGTACGTTAGCGTACTTTTCTATAAGTTTAACGAATTGCTCGTAAAGTTTGTGTATTAAAATACAATCGATTGTTACAAAAATAGTCACCTTAGAAGGAGTTGGGCAAGCTTGTGGATTGGTTATTAATTAAAGATGCCTCCCTCAAGCAATGAATCGCGGTGTCTTTATCTTCCAATCCCAAACAAAATCAGCTATTAGCGGCTTTACCAAGCGAAGAATACGAACAATTGTTACCTCACTTAGAACTGGTTGCTTTAGATTTAAAAAAAATTCTCTACAACCCTAATGAATCGATCTCGTTCGTCTATTTCATACTTAGTGGCGTAATTTCGTTGCTGACAATAATGCCACACGGTGCGATCGTGGAAGTTGCAACGGTTGGTAACGAAGGATTTATCGGTTTACCCGTTTTTCTGGGAGCTACTCAAATTCCCGGTCAAGCCTTGTGCCAAGTTCCAGGAACCGCAATGCGAATGAATGCGGAGATTTTCAAGCGCGAGGTGACGCAGGGAACAATGTTGTTTAATATGCTACAACGCTACACGCAAGCCTTGTTTAATCAAGTGGCGCAATCGGCTGCCTGCAATCGTATCCATACAATCGAAGAACGATTTTGTCGATGGATTCTAATGACTCGCGATCGCGTTCCTGGCGATACCTTTCCCCTTACCCATGAATTTCTCGGACAAATGTTAGGGGTAAGGCGCGCGAGTGTCACTGAAGTGGCTATGAGGATACAACATGCAGGATTAATTCTATACAAGTACGGAAAAATGACCGTACTCGATCGCGAGGGTTTAGAGTCGGCAAGTTGTGAGTGCTATCAAATCGTTAAACGAGAATTCGAGCGCTTGGTTGGAGGCAATTAGCGTCCTTCGGAGGACAAGGAAGACAAGAGAGACTGGGCGCATCCCAGTTCATCAACTATTTACGTAAACACCGACATCGGTTGAATTGGGATGCTCCCCTTAGATTGGTGGGCATTACCTCCAAAAAGCTATCAAAAAAATTAGAAGCTTTTTGGCAATGCCCGTCCAACTCTGTCATAGCAAATGAACGATCGCTAATCCCCAAGTTAATTATGCAGGTTTTCGAGCCACCCAATACTTACTCACAAAATGGTTTTCGGTTTTAATATCCTGAAAACCAGCTTCTTCAAGACGTTCTACCAAATTATCGGTAACATAGTGTTTATAGTAAGGCTCGTGGAAGATAGTGGGGAAGTTATCCATCATCACTTGAAATTCTTCTGGAGAATCCGATCTTTGAATGGAATCACAGATGACAAAAACACCTCCAGGTTGAATAACGCGGAAGCATTCCTCAATAACTCGCTGACGTGCCTCGGCAGGTAATTCATGGAAGAGAAAAACGTTGCTAACGCCGTGGAAATAGTTATCCAAATAGGGAAGTTCTTCTGCATTAGCTTGTGCCAGTTGCGGTAATTCCCCTGGATTTTCCGAGAGTAACAGGTTAGCTTTACGCAGATACGATGGCGATAAATCTACGCCAAATAAAGAAGCTTTTGGTAGCGTCGCGCGAATCATCTTTAAAGTTCGTCCCGTACCGCAAGCAACATCTAGAACGCGCATTGGTTGAGGTGCGAAGTTACTCAATCCTTCTTTTAGCGGTTTGAGAATGCGCCGACGCATAAGATCGGCGGTTCCATTAAAGAGAATTTCTACTTGGAGATCGTAGAGGTTAGCAGACCAATCGCTTAAATAGCCATCAGTCTGATAGTGGAAATTTTGCAGATAATAACGAGGATAGCCTTCGCGATCCAGTTCGGGATCGAACTGTTGATATTCTTTATTGCGTACTCGTTCCCAAATTTTGGGCATATCGAGCCAAACGGCGGGATAATAGCGAAAGAAGTCTTCCCAAGGATTCTCGAATAGCAAGCTGACCGGATAAATTTTATTTTCAGCATCTTGCCAGTCGGTTTCGATGAGTTGATTTCGCAGTTTTTGGAGTAGTGCAAGGGTTTGTAAAGAGAGGGGTTTGATTTGCTTATCCCGTCCGGGAAGAAACATCTCAGTTAGGCGATCGCTAATCGTTTTGTGCGCAACGCCAAAGTAACTTTTTCCATCTTGAAAGGCTTGGTAAGCGGCTTTTGTTACCGTTTGGGGAATGGGAATGAATTGGTCGAGACTTGGTGTAGATTGCATAAATGATAAATTTCGACGCACTCAATAAAGTTTTGTATCTTTTTGTTAATATACTCAATGTTAGTCGGATCGAGTACTGTCGAAAGAGCGATCGCTTTAATTTATTGGGAACCCCTATCCTCCAGCAAGCTTACACCCCAGTGAATGGGAAGCATTCCGAGGCGATCGCAAAATTTATAGAAAAGCTTAAGATTGTAACTCAGAAGGAAAAATCGAGCTAAATCAAGACACAGTTAAACTTCAAATTTCTTAAAATAGCTTAATCTATTCCCTCTTTCCTCGTTTGAATCAGTAATTTAAAAACGTGACAGCTTATGTCTTTAACCACTCCGTCCCCTCAACTAAAACGAGAATTAGGCGTTTTTGGCGCAACCTTGATGGGATTGGGTTCGATTGTTGGTACGGGAGTATTTGTCAGTATTGGCATCTCGGCTGGAATTGCTGGTTCTGCGGTCATTCTAGCTATTGCGATCGGCGCGTTAGTCGCAACTTGTAACGGACTCAACAGCGCCCAGCTAGCGGCTAATCACGCCGTCAGCGGCGGTACCTATGAATATGGCTATCGCTATCTCACGCCTGCTTTTGGCTTTACGGCAGGTTGGATGTTTTTAGTCGCCAAAACGGCTTCTGCGGCAACTGCTGCTTTAGGGTTTGCGGGATATTTATTAAGTCTTTTTGGGTTAGAAACCACCTGGACGATCCCTATTGCTCTGGCGGCGGTAATTATCCTAACTTTAATTGTCCTTAGCGGCATTCGGCGCTCTAATGTGGCGAATACAATAATTGTGTCGATAACGCTGCTATCACTAGGATTTTTTATCATTGCTTGTCTTCCCCGCGCTATTGAAGCGGGAGCTAGCAATTTTACGCCTTTTTTTGCCAATTCTCCTACTAGCATCCTCCAGGCAAGTGCTTTGATGTTTGTGGCCTATACAGGTTACGGTCGCATTGCGACGATGGGAGAGGAAGCGCGATCGCCCAGACAAACTATCCCCAAAGCAATGATAATCTGTTTGCTGCTGACGATGCTGCTCTATCTAGCCGTAGCAGCAGTAGGAATTGGGGCTGTCGGAGCAGAGGTATTAGGAAGTCCTACTCAACAGGCTAAAGCTGCCCCTTTAGAAGTGGCAGTTCGCAGCGTAGCGGGTTCTGGAGGCGCTTTTGTTCTGGCAATGGGTGCGATAACGGCAATGTTAGGCGTACTGTTAAACTTGATTCTAGGGCTGTCTCGCGTTTTGTTGGCGATGGGTCGCCGCAATGACGCACCGCGATTTTTGGCACGTCTCAATCGAGAACAAACTACGCCTTATTGGTCGGTTATCGTTGTTGGTGTCGCGATCGCGTTTCTGGTTCTTTTGGGTAATGTCAAGACAACTTGGTCGTTTAGTGCTTTTAGCGTCCTAATTTACTACGCAATTACTAACTTAGCTGCCCTAAAACTTCCTCCAGGAGAACGACTTTATCCAAAATGGGTGGGAGTTGTCGGTCTTTTATCTTGTCTATTTTTGGCTTTTTGGGTTGAAGCGGCTATTTGGCAAGTTGGTTTAGGATTAATCGCGGCTGGTTTAATTTGGCATAAAGTTAGACAGGTGAATTATGAATGATAAATTATGAATTCTGAAAACCCCCTATAATTCGTAATTCAATACAATTCATCTCATAACTCAGTTACACTAACAAAAAGAATAAAAGAAAACTTGTCTTAGAAAAATATTAATGGTCGCGGCTGTTTCTTTAGAAGAAGTCTACAAGGTTTATAACAAAGTTCCTGTGGTCAACGATCTTTCCTTTGAGATCCAAGCAGGGGAAATGTTTGGATTGCTAGGGCCCAATGGAGCGGGAAAATCTACTACCATTCGGATGTTAATTACTTTAACTCGACCTACTCAAGGTCGTATTACCGTAGCAGGATACGATGTCAATCGCGATCGCGATCGCGTCAAGCAAAATATCGGCGTAGTTTTGCAACAAATTAGTATCGATAACGATTTATCGGTCTGGGAAAATATGGAATTTCACGCGCGAATGCACCATATTCCCAATTCCAAACGTCAAAAGCTCATCGATCGCTGGCTAGAATACGTAGAATTAGTCGATCGCAAGGAATCTCTGGTTAAAACCCTTTCCGGCGGGATGAAGCGTCGCTTGCAAATTGCGAGGGCCCTAATTCATCAACCCCAAGTCTTATTTTTAGACGAACCGACAGTCGGATTAGATCCGCAAACTCGCCGCCGTCTGTGGGAAATTATTCGCGATTTAAATCGTCAAGGAATGACAATTTTGTTGACGACTCATTATATGGAAGAAGCAGAATTTTTATGCGATCGCATTGGGATCGTAGATGCTGGTAAACTAATCGAATTAGGAACGATGGACTATTTTCGCTCTAAATATGGCAAAGGTTTAGTTGTTAAAGAATCGGGCGAGCGCATTGACTATCAATTCTTTCCTACTTTAGACGAGGCTAAGGCTTATTTGAATTCTCTAAGCGATAAAACAGGGGTCATGGTTCGTCCTTCTAATTTAGAAGATATCTTTATCGAAATGACAGGACGCAGACTCGATTAAATGATAAATGATGAATTATGAAAACCAAGAATTCATGACCAATGATAGATTAGCCACAAAAATTGAAGCTATTCTTTACCTCAAAGGTCAACCGCTTTCCTTAACAGAAATTGCTGAGTATGCACTTTGCGATCGCGATCGCGTTCAAGAAGCTATAATTGAGTTGATGTCAGACTACGCTCATCGCGATAGTGCCTTAGAAGTTATCGAAACTCCAAAAGGTTACAGCCTTCAATTGCGTTCGACCTTTGAAAATTTACTACAAGCCCTAGTTCCAGCCGAATTAGGAACGGGTGCTTTGCGAACCCTAGCCGCGATCGCTCTCAAAAACCCGATTCTGCAAACCGATCTAATCGAACTGCGCGGTAGCACTGCCTATCAACAAACTCAAGAATTGGTAGAATTAGGATTCGTCCGAAAACGCCGTCAAACTAACGGTCGTTCTTATTGGTTGGAAGTGACAGATAAGTTTCATCAATATTTTGAAATTGACGAAATCAATGCGGCGATCGGTGCGGCTATCCGCCAGAGGGTTGAGGAAATCTCCTATGGCGGCGTTCAGTCTAGTAGAGAATAGATTCTCTACCTTAGTTGAGAGGCAAGCGAGCGGTGATTGCCGATATATTATGGAGTGAAGTTCTCCACTCTTATCGACTAACAGTTATAGTGAGAATAGAGAGCTATAACTTAGAACTATTAGTTCAATTATTTTGGAGTTCTAATGATCTTTAATTTTGATTTCTCTTCTTCCGAGCAAGAGCAACAAGAAATTAATTCTTTAATGCAATACCTTCAGAGACAAAATCCTGAAATGTTAGAGCGGGTTGCTCAGTCGGCTAGCCCAGAAATCAAACAAATCATTACTCAAAACGTACAAGGGTTAGTTGGAATGTTGCCCTCAGAAGATTTTGAGGTTCAGATTACTACCGATCGCGAAAATCTGGCAAATCTTCTTGCGTCGGCAATGATGACGGGATATTTCCTCAGCAAAATCGAACAGCGTCGCAATCTAGAAATGACCCTCTCGAATTCAGATTCTCTAAATTCTAAGCCTCCCAAACAATAATAAATATCGGTTATTTATAAAGCGGATAATGCCAAGAATACTTGATATTGGGTTATGCAAGGAGAAGTAAGCTAGCGCAAACGTACCTCAACCCAATATCAGGGATTAATTTATTAAGATTATTTGTAGCAGAAATTTTTGAAAATAATATAAGCATTTGTCGTGCGATTTTGGCAGTCTCTCAAAGATAAAAACTGCCAAGTCGCACCTTAATTAAGCTTAAACTTTTTCTAATACTAATTTAGAACGCTTGATATTTTCTGGAATAGGAATTGGATAATCTCCAGTAAAACACGCCGAACAAAAACTATTGGTATCTTCGCCAGTCGCTTCAAGCATCCCATTCCAACTGAGATAAGCCAGCGAATCAACGCCAATTTGAGCGGCAATCTCTTCAACTGATTTAGTCGATGCGATAAGCTGGTCTTGGTTATCCGTGTCAATGCCGTAAAAGCAAGGATGAGTCACCGGAGGCGAGGAGATGCGCATATGAACTTCTTTTGCTCCTGCGTCTCTAAGTGCTTTGACAATTTTTCGACTCGTCGTTCCTCGGACAATCGAGTCGTCTACAATCACGACTCGTTTTCCCGCTAAAACATCTTTAAGCGGGTTTAATTTCATGCGAATGCCCGATTCGCGCATATGTTGAGTCGGTTGTATGAAGGTGCGACCGACGTAGCGATTTTTAATTAATCCTTCACCGTAAGCAATCCCAGAAATTTGAGAGAACCCAATCGCCGCAGGAACGCCAGAATCAGGAACTCCCATGACTAAATCGGCTTCTACCAGAGATTCTTTTGCTAATTGCTGTCCTAGTCGCACCCGATAGGTATAAAGCGTTTCATCGTGCATGATGCTATCGGGTCTGGCAAAATAAATCATCTCGAAGACGCATAGCTTTCTCTGGGGTTGGGGAACCCAGTGAAAGGAAGCCAATCCTTCTTCTGTAATCCAAACTAATTCTCCTGGTTCTACATCGCGCAGATACTCGGCCCCGATGATATCTAAGGCGCAGGTTTCCGATGCGAGGACATAGCGAACCGTATCTTCTGTAATGGTTCCGATGACTAAAGGACGCACCCCGTTAGGATCGCGCGCGCCTATCAATCCCGCCGGCGTACCAATTGCCAAACTATACGCGCCCGAACATAACTGAAAGGCGCTAATGGCGGCTTCTAGCCATTCTTTGCCGCTATCGACTTCTTGCGCGATCGCAACGGCAATCATTTCTGAGTCTGTCGTCGCGATCAAATTACAACCGCGCTGTTCTAAAAGTTGACGCAATTCTAGAGTATTGACAAGATTGCCATTATGTGCTAGCGCAAGCTTTCCCAGGCGGGTGTCTACTACAACAGGTTGAGCGTTTGCCCTGCGACTAGAACCAGTGGTCGAATAGCGAGTATGACCGACTGCTAGGGTTCCAGGCATTTCATGAAGGATCGATTCTTTGAATACTTGAGAGACGAGTCCCATATCTTTGTGAAGATATATTTTGTCTCCGTCAAAGGTGGCGATTCCTGCCGATTCCTGTCCTCGATGTTGCAGGGCATATAAGCCAAAATAAGTTAACTTGGCAACCTCTGCCTCTGGTGCATATATCCCAAATACTCCGCAGGCTTCTTCTGGTTTGTCTGCTGGCTGAGATTCAGGAGGGCGATCGCCATTGAGAGACTCTAGGGAGTTGTCAAATTCTTGCGCGTTCATTATGATAGTTTGGCTCCTGATAACGGCAGTCGATCGATAAACGGATTGAAATACTAAGTCGATCTTTAAGCGCTTGAAGCGCGATCGAATAAACTTAACATTTCTTTAACCCTACCTTAGCAGTAATATAGCCGATATTATTAGGGATTGGGTTATGAGTTTTCTAATAAATCGCAATTAGAAATTAGCTTAAATTTTTGTCAAACGACGTTCGATCGCAGTAGCCCATCGCTCCTGGATATTACTAATTGTAACGTCAATTAAAAGGCGATCGTCCGAATTATCGTCACCAGATAACATAGAAATTTGTAAATTGGCGCGATCGCTCGTGACTTTACCGAGTTCTTGCCAGCGATTATCTAATTTTCCTTTTAAATATGCTTCCCATTCGCCCCGACATTCGGGTTTAACCGATACGACGATATTACTAGCCGTTTCTCCAAAAAGAGCTTCATCCAATCGGCGCTCCGCGAAGCGGTTCCGTTGGCGATAGCCTGCCGTTAGGCATAGGAAATCGCTTTTTTGAAGACGAATTTCTGCCCCCAATTGACCGCTAATGCAACATTCTGCCAGTGCGACAGCCAAACCGCCTTCGGCTAGGTCGTGAGCAGAATTTAGCCACCCTTGACGAATTCCATGCCGACAGGCTTCTTGTACGCGACGTTCTAATTCAAAATCTACTATTGGCGGCTTACCCGCTACGATGCCGTGTATTGTTGCTAAGTATTCCGATCCTCCCAGGGGTGGGGAGACGGGGAGACGGGGAGACGGGGAGACGGGGGGATGGGGATGTTCCCAGTAGATAAATTAAATCTCCGTCTTGCTTCCATCCTTGAGCGCAAACTTTAGTAATATCGGGGATCAGCCCTACCATGCCAATCGTCGGCGTTGGGTAGATTGGCTGAGGCTTTCCGTTCGCATCTAACGTTTCGTTGTAGAGAGATACATTCCCTCCAGTAACAGGCGTTTTTAATTCTCGACAAGCCTCGGATATGCCCCGACAAGCAGAAGCTAATTGCCAGTATCCGATAGGGTTTTCAGGACTGCCGAAGTTGAGATTATCTGTAATTGCTAGCGGTTCTGCCCCAACGCAGCTTAAATTTCTCGCCGCTTCTGCGACTGCCGCTTTTGCTCCCTCATAAGGGTCGAGATAAACATAACGAGCATTACAATCAGTTGTAGCCGCTACGCCTATTTTTGACGCATCTGGTTTGGCATCGATGGGGCGGACTCGGATAACTGCTGCATCCGCACCGCCAGGAAGAAGAACGGTATTATTTTGGACTTGATGGTCGTATTGTCGATAAACCCAACGTTTAGAAGCAATGGTTGGACTATCTAGCAGTTCTAATAAAATCTCGTTCCACGATTTTTGTCCGCCATGGCAGACAATTCCTTCGGCGGTACAGGGGGGAAGAGAGTCTGCCGTCCACTCCCATGCTTTTTGGGCATATTCTGGAGGTTCTTTTAAAAGTTCGCGATGGTAGATAGGGGTATTTTCTGCCAAAGCAGTTGCGGGGATTTCGGCAGCGACTTCTTTTTGAAAGAGAATGCGAACGATAGGTTCTTCAATTACCGTTCCTGCAACGACTGCATGAAGTCCCCAACGATGAAAGATCTCGATTAATTCTCCCTCTCGTCCTTTATGGGCAACGAATAACATCCTTTCCTGGGATTCTGAGAGGAGATATTCATAGGGAACCATCCCTGTTTCGCGAACGGGTATTTTATCTAAATCGAGTTCGATACCTACGCCGCCTTTGGCTGCCATTTCGGAAGTCGAACAGGTAATTCCTGCCGCACCCATATCTTGTGCGGCCACCACTGCACCCGTTTTAAAAGCTTCCAAACAAGCTTCGATGAGCGATTTTTCCAAAAAAGGATCGCCGACTTGTACCGCAGGGCGATCGTCGATAGACTGGTCTGAGAGTTCTGCACTGGCAAAACTTGCTCCTCCCATGCCATCTCTACCCGTCGTAGAACCGACATATAAAACGGGATTGCCGATACCAGAAGCGCCCGATTTAATGATTTCTGGCGTTTCCATCAATCCCAGCGCCATTGCGTTGACAAGGGGATTGCCAGAATAGGCAGGATTGAAGTAAACTTCGCCGCCAACGGTGGGAACTCCAACCGCATTACCATAATGTGAGATGCCTTCTACTACGCCAGCAAATAATCTTCTCGTCTTGGCATCTTCTAGGGAACCGAATCGCAACGAATTTAAAATAGCAATGGGACGCGCCCCCATCGTAAAAATATCTCTTAAGATTCCTCCCACTCCCGTTGCTGCACCTTGGAAGGGTTCGACGGCGGAGGGATGATTGTGGGATTCGATTTTAAAAGCCAATCGCAGTCCGTCTCCTAAGTCTACTACGCCTGCATTTTCTCCTGGCCCGACGAGAATACGTTCGCCACTTGTAGGAAATTGCTTCAGTAAAGGTCGAGAATTTTTATAACAGCAATGTTCCGACCACATAACGCCGAACATCCCTAATTCTGCTTTGTTGGGATGACGACCCAAGCGGTTGACAATTTCTTGGTATTCTTCGGGTTTGATACCTTCTGAGGCGATTTCTTGGGGAGAGAATGGGACAGAAGACATAAAAGATGCAAGCGATAAGACAGGTTTTATTGTATCTGCGATCGCCTGTTATTGCTCGCAAAATCTACTTTTTTAATTTTATGCGGCTTGTAAACTGTTGTCGCGATCGCCCTGTGGGTAGCGACCAAACCGATCGCCCTCAGCAAAACATTTTTTGATATAGTACTCAGCATAGAGTCCTTACTCAATGTAGGTTATGTAGCGATCGCCACTCGTAAATAATGGCTTTAACACAGATTGGAAATCTTATTACTGTAGTTTCTAAAGTTTATCGGCAAGTTGAAGCATAATTCTAAACATTTTCCATCGCGCTTGCCAACGATCGCGAAATAAAGGGAAGAATTTCTCTTCTGTTCTCGCTAGCTTTGCCTTCTGTAAAAACAATGAGTAGATAAGGTTTTCTATCGGGAATTTCAATATAAGCTGCATCGTGACGAACTTGACTCGTCCAGCCTGCTTTCGACCATAATTTAGCGTCTTCAGGCAATCCTTCTCCTAAAAACCCCGTAACTTGATTTTCGTCATCATTAATTGCTAAAACTAAATCGGTAGGATTGAGACTGCGCTTGAGTAGTTCCATCATTTGTTGCGATCGCGCAGAAGAAACGGCAATTCCGCCAATAATTGTATGTAGCAGCCTTGCTACCGCATTAGTAGTTAGCATATTGCGATTTTCCATCATCTCGCCTAGAAATGCTCTCTCGCGTCCGTAAGGCCCGTCTGACCAAGGTTTTTGATTGACATTAATAGTTTTGAACTCTTCCCAACCAAGAGATTGAAAATAGCGATTGACGATGTTTCGCTGAGATTTCCAGGTTTCAAATGGCCCTGGGGGTAATTCTGGTCCGCTAGTGGTTCCGGTCAGCACATCTAAGACTAAACTAGTAGCATCATTGCTCGAATCGACGATCGCATCTCGAATTGCCCTGTGTAACTCTTCAGATTCGGGAATCATTCCCCCTTCTAGCCACTCGTGTATGGCAACCAAGTAAAATAATTTGACGATGCTAGCGGGATAAATGCGATTCATCCCTCGATAGCTATAGCCTCGAATGGGATATTTCCAGAATTCTTCGGCTGAAATCGCTCCGCCTGTATTTACGATATAAGGAGGATCGTAAACTATCCAAGTTAGTGCCGTGCGATCGCGTACTAATTCTGGATACTTTTCCCAGGTGGTTTCCAGAATAGCAGTGGCGATATGTTCGAGTTGTTCGTCTTGTCTAAAAAAAGTCATAAGGCGGGATAAGGGCGATAATTAATTTTGCTTTAACTCGTTCTATCCTGAACCATAATACCAGCAAGCACTCATGTCCATTGCGATAACTTCTATCGAACAGTTGCCCAAATCTAATAGCGGCGAATATTGCCCTCGTATCAATCTCGATCTTTATGATGATGCTAATGCGATCGTTGGCAACTCAAGCGGCGACAGGACGGCATTTAAAAATCCTCAGCATTACCGAGCGGGCCGTAGAGGTGCGTTTGTGCGAGGATGGTTATGTAGCTTGGTTACCATTGGATAAGTTAGGCGAACTTGAAAGTGCTAAAACTGTTTATCGAGCGATCGCAATTTCTCGTTCTCAAATCGAATCCTGTCTTCAGGATATTATTGCTTTTACCAAAGCAGCGATGGAAGTTCCTAATTATTATCTCTGGGGCGGTACATTAGCACCAAATTATGATTGTTCGGGATTAATACAAGCTGCTTTTGCTGCTTCTGGAATTTGGTTGCCAAGAGATTCCTATCAACAAGAAACTTTTACTCAAAGAATTACTTTAGAAGAACTTTGTTTGGGAGATTTGATTTTTTTTGGAACTGAAAAAGTGGATCATGTTGCTCTTTATTTAGGCAATGGTTATTACATTCATAGTTCTGGTAAAGAAGTCGGACGAAATGGCATTGCGATCGATCCGCTTTCAGCAGATGGAGATGCGATTAGTCGAGGTTACTATCAAAGATTGTGGAGTTTTGGAAGAGTGATGTTTAGCTATATGGTGAAAGGGTAAAGGTAAAAATTTTTGTGGCAATTGAAAAGTTTCTCGAAATTAAAAATCTCTGCATAACAACATAAAAATTCTTCCTTATCTTTCTTATCCCACACTTCCGATTTTTCCTGATACTATTAGGGCGCAAGCCTTGTGTCCCTAAAGCAACACTCCCTTGTCCTATTACCCAAAAAAGATGTGAATGCCTTTAAAATCTTTCAAAATCTAGAACCCCAAAAACTATATAATCTGCTCGTTTTATTTACAACGGGTTTGTTTTTTTGGACGAGTATTACAACGTTATTACCTACCTTACCCGCCTACGTTGAAGATATAGGAGGGACGACTCAGCAAGTTGGTTTAGTGATGGGTTGTTTTGCGATTGGATTATTATTATCGCGAACTTGGTTAGGACAAATAGCCGACCAAAAAAGTCGTAAATTAGTCATATTAATTGGTACTTTTGTGGGAGGAATCGCCCCGCTAGGTTATATCTTCGCCCAGTCAATTTATCCTTTAATGGCAATACGAGCATTTCATGGCATTAGTATTGCTGCATTCACGACGGGATATAGTGCCCTTGTTGTAGATATATCGCCTCTCAAACAACGAGGGGAATTAATTGGATACATGAGTTTGGCAGTTCCCATTGGCATGGCAATTGGGCCGGCATTGGGAGGATATTTACAAGATTCTATCGGATATACGCCCTTATTTTTGGTTTCTGCTGGGTTGGGATTGTTAGGTTTTTTCTTAGCTAGTCGCGTTTCAGGAGATAATCGACAAGTTATTTTATCTCAAGCAATAGAAACCGAAATCATCCCGCGTCGCAGTCGAAGTTTTGGAGAAATTTTGTTTGCTCCTTCGTTTTTAGTTTTAACGCTGATTATGTTATTTATTGGCTTATTATTTGGAACGATCGCGTCATTTTTACCTTTATTTATTCGAGAAATAAAATTAGACTTGAATGCAGGTTTGTTTTATACAGCCGCCGCGCTCGCAAGTTTTGCCGTGCGTATTTTTGTCGGGAAGGCAAGCGATCGCTATGGGAGAGGATTATTTATGACAATTAGTTTAATTTGCTATGCTACTTCAATGTTGTTATTAACAACGGTAAATACTCCTGCTGGATTTTTGGTAGCAGCCGTAATAGAAGGTGCAGGCGGCGGTATACTCATTCCTATGACGATTGCTTTACTTAGCGATCGCTCTTACGATAGCGAACGCGGTAAAGTTTATTCAATTTGTCTTGGTGGGTTTGATGTGGGAATTGCGATCGCAGGGCCGATTTTAGGCGCGATCGCACAAAGTAGAGGCTATCGAGAAATGTTTTTTATTTCTGCTAGTTTAGCTTTGCTCTCTTTGTTATTGTTTATCACCCAATCCAATAAAAGCTTGTCTAATTCTTGTCGTTTTGCTTTTGGGAAAGCAAAAGATTTATATGCTTTAGAAGAATCGCACTAAATTGTTAAGTAATTTTTAGTACCACGAAGAAATATTGCTATTAATATTACATAAAATGCGATCGAGATTCTTCTAACATTAATGGAGATAAAATTTAAAGTAAGAAAACAATCGATTAAATAACGATGAATATCAAGCTAATTCTCTTTTCAGGCTTAATAACTGCTATGCTTGGTTCTGTTTTTGGATTAGCAGCCGCTCATCTCGGTCAACCCGATTTCAATCGACTAAAATACGAAAGTCAAGTCTACGAAGACTTGCATCATAAATATTATGGGTTAATCGGTGCGGGTCTGGGCTTTACCGTCGGTTTTAGCCAAGAATGTGTCAGACAACTCAAAGCGCAAAGAGATAAAGAATCCGAAGAACAATTTTAGGAATCGTAAGTTAAAAACTGAATTTGAGGTTCAAGGGGATCTCCAACCAGTCCAATTCCTTTGAATCCCCAGCGTTGCATGAGACTTTTTAATTGCGTTGCGGGAATCGATTCTACCGAAAAGCGATCGGCAATGCCAGAACCATGTGTATTAAGATAGCTTAGCGCATCGAAATCTTCTTTGAATAACAACAAATAACTTGCTTCAGTAGGACTCTCACCTGTCCTCAAACGAGCAACAAGATATTGACCGTCAACTCTCGAACGAATCAGGTAATGAGTTTGAGATAACATATTATTTTAAATCTTCTAATTTAATGCGAGGATCGATCGCTTTTAGGAGCAAATCAGCCAAAAGATTTCCTAAAATTAGCATAGCTGCACCCATCATCAAACTTCCCATTACCAAATATAGATCCTGTGCCGTAACAGCTTGTAAAATTAGTCGTCCTAAACCAGGTAAATTGAAATAAAATTCAGCAATAAAGGAACCGCCTAACAAACTGGCAAATTCAAAACCGAGTAAGGTAATTAAAGGGTTAATTGCATTGCGCAAAGCATGAACGTAAATAACGCGATTTTCTGGCAATCCTTTGGCGCGTGCTGTTTGAATGTAATCTTGTCGTAAAACATCGAGCAACTGTCCTCGCATTAGACGTTGCAATCCTGCAAAGCTAGTAATACTCAGGGCAATAGTCGGCAAAATCATGTGCCACGCAATATCTACTATTTTGCCAAAAGGAGTCAATTCATCGTGATCTAAGCTGGTTAGGTTGCCAACGGGTAGCAACGGAGAAAGACTTTGTGCCACAATTAATAACACCAGTACAGTGATAAAACTAGGAAATCCTTGTCCGAGATAGCTAATTAATCGTAAAACTTTCTCGCTGGCGCTATTTTGTTTAACAGCCCCAAATATTCCTAATGGAATTGCGATCGCCCAAGTTACGATAATTGTAGTAATTGCTAGTAATAAAGTAGCTGGAACTCTTTCTAGTAACAACGAAGAAACAGAACGAGAGAAAACAAAACTAGTACCGAAGTTAAAGCGCGTTACTACCTGCCACAACCACAATCCATATTGAACGATAGGTGGCTTGTCTAAACCAAATTTCACTTTGATTTCTTCAATCGTTTCTTGGGTAATTTTTGGATCTGCCTGAATCGTTTCAAGATAACTGCCAGGTGCAAATTGAATAATCGCAAAACTGAGGGCTGAAGCTAACAAAAGCGTCAAAAGTCCTTGGGCTAATCGTTTAAGGACGTATAAAGTTGTTTCACTCGTCAATAGTCCCCAGAAACGTTCCAAAGCACTATTGAAATCATTTGTTAATGTTGAAGACATAAAAATTATGAATGATGAATGATGAATTACGCCTAATGTGAATTAAAAGTCATTTAGAAACCTCTCTGACACAAGTATGAATACTAATTTCACATTAGACGTGAATTATGAGTTCATAATTCCTTGTTTTCCAAAAATTAATTCTCTATCCTAATATTCAACAAGGGAAATAATAGGGAGATCTGGAAGTTTTTTGCGCCCCCCCAAATCGGTTAACTCGATGATAAAACCAAAACCTAAAACTTGAGTGCCAATTTTCTCTAATAAATCGGCGGTTGCTTTGGCAGTACCGCCAGTGGCGATCAAATCATCAACAATTAAAACTCGGCTGTTACCATCTAACGCATCTTGATGGATTTCGAGGCGATCGCTTCCATATTCTAGCTCGTATTCGATCGCGTGAACGGCTGAAGGAAGTTTGCCCGGTTTCCGCACTGGAATAAATCCAGCATTGAGTTGATAAGCTAGAGGCGTACCGAAAATAAAACCGCGAGATTCCATGCCCACAACATAATCGGGAAACAATCCAGCGTCTTTACACTTCTGTGTCAATGTATCGATCGTGTAGCGCAGTCCTTCGCGATCGCTTAACAATGTCGTAATATCGCGAAAAACAATTCCTGGTTTGGGAAAGTCGGGGATATCTCGAATGATAGATTTAAGATCCATAATTCTTTTAAATTAATTCCTAACGATTAAAATACAGTTTTCTCAATACGTTATTCTAGGATGAGTCTTTCTACAAACATAATGTCCGATTCTAATTCATCTGTCGATGCCAAACCTGAAATTTTGAACGTTTTGCCCGATTTTCCGATTGGAGGGCAGCAAACTGCCGTTCGGATTCAACAAAAAATCGATCTGATGCTTTTGGCGATCGAAGCTTTAGAATTGGGAGCGTCAGAACAGTTTTTGGCAACGGCGAAACAATTAGAACTTCAGGGAATTATCAAAAATCGAATTGTGTTGTGGCGTTTGCGTTGTACCAATTCTTGGCGACGTTCTTACATCCGTAATAATCTAACTTTAGATCGAGCAAAAGCGCTGGTTATCATCGCTAGCTATCGAGCAAAACAGTTAACTGTTCCTATCCGTAACTTATTAATTGCCGAACAGCAAATGCGAGATAAAGGATTACCTGTTGACAATCATTTTATGCTCTCAGAATATCTCGAACAATTTCGATCGCATTTTCGCTCTCGCATGAATCCCCGTCGTGCTAAAGTTGCATTTTATCTTTCCTCAGAAGACGAATTAAACGAACTCGCGCTTTCGTTGTTACATCAACTAATCTTTTGTACGGGTACGACAGGAATGCAACGGTTTTGGATTAGTTTGTTCGATGGAGAAGTTATTTGAATTATGAATTATGAATTATGAATTATGAATTATGAAAATTAGGAGTTCAACAGAAGTAAAGATTCCTCCTTGTCTGCCCGTCTAATTACGAATTACGAATTAATATTTAACAGCTTATGACGATTCGACGACAGTATAGTTTGCCCAATTGCACTTTAATTTTAGAGGGATTGTCTAATGAGATGGGAGGCGAACCTCAAGACGGACAATTATTGTCAATTGTGGTCAATGCAGAATGCAAGTTCGTCGGGTTCGATCGCAAACTTCACGGCGGACGGGTATTTGTGGAAAATTTGGTTAAGTCAACGAGTGCCTATGCACAAGAATGTCTCAGCGGAATCCGCCGCCCGCATGAAGTCCAGGCAACGGGCGATCGCGTTAATTTAGAAATAATTTCAGGGACGACTCTACACCGTCTAAGCTGGCATCCTCCAGAAGAAGCAAACGAGGAACCTATCGAACTCGAACTTAATACCGTACAGTTGTTCGATCTCGTGGAAGCTGTGGATCAGTTTGTGGCTGACACTCGCACTCTACCCGACTTAACGCTCAAATTACAACCCGTCTCTCGACGTTACCGCCAACCTGACGAGCCTCTCGCCCAAAGAGCCGTTCCCGCTACGATGGGAATGATAAGTTTAGCCGTGGCTGCATTAGCTTTTTTGTTGATTCCGATTCCACAAGTTCGCAAACCTGAAGAAACTAAACCCCAGCCAAATCCAACTCAAACTGCTCCCAACACTCAACCGTCCTTACCTGCGGCTTCTCCCAATAATCAACAATCTTCACCGGCTAGTCCTACTCCTAATCCAACGCCGTCTCCCTAAAAAATACCAAATAACAATTGTGGAGAAGTTTGGGGAAATAAGGAGAACAAGAGAGACAAGAAAAACAAGAGAGAATAGTGGGGTTTATATTAAGGGAAAAGTTTAACAGGTAACTTTTTTCCTTTTTCCAGTCAAGTTACAAGAAAACTTGCAAAATTAACAGCTTAAGCAAGCAATGCTCTCTTCCAAATCTAAATTTAAGATTTCTTGGGCACAAACCGCACTTTTTACCATTTTCTTTATCTCTGGCTTTACTGCGCTGCTGTATCAAGTAGTATGGCAGCGAATGCTTGGGTTGTTTTCTGGTTCGGATGTGCGTTCTGTAACGATTATAGTAGCTGCCTATTTAGCAGGGTTAGGAGTAGGAAGTTTATTAGGGGGGATATGGAGCGATCGCCTCAGCAGTCGTCAGATTGTAAGAGTTTACGGCTTTTGCAATCTAGGAATTGCTGTTTTTGCTGTTTTTAGTCGTTTTCTCTTCTACGACTTACTTTTTCTCAATTTAAGATATTTAGCGCGATCGCCTGCGACAACGCTATTCATTGCTTTCCTTAGCTTGTTAATCCCTACTATCCTAATGGGATTGTCACTACCTTTATTATCCAAGGCGATGGGACGCAGTGCGTTGCTCGCGGCTTCTCGTATTGGTTGGCTTTACGGGATTAATACTCTAGGATCGGGACTGGGTTCGCTTATCGGTGGTTGGTATATTGTCGGTTCTTTTGGGTACGAAAAAACGGTTTATTTGGGGGCATTTTTGAGTGCGATCGTTGGTTTTGTCGCAATCGCGAGTGCTTCTCAGTTTAAACGCGATCGCTCAAAGGGTAAAGTCGAGTCTCACTTGCAAGCTTCAAAAATTACATCTAATGACCCATCCGTAACAGAATGGTGTTTTTTAGTTTTTTTATCGGGTTTTACAGCAATTTCTTTAGAAATAATTTGGTTTAGAGTTTTAGACATAGCCCTACAATCGAATGCTTATACTTACGCTCACCTCTTAGCATTTATTTTGGTTAGTAATGCGGTTGGCAGTCTGTTGGGTACGAAAGCGATTCGATTCATTAGCAGACCGCGACGGGTATTTTTATCGATTCAAGGAATTGTTGCAGCTTATTCTGCGATCGCCATCTGGTTAATCGGTCTTTATTGGCAATCTCATCCAAACCTTCGAGCAGATATTGGCTACATCGACCCTAACAATATTACTGCGGCAGTGATACTTAAATATCTGGTTCTGCCACTGGTTATGATAGTCTTACCCAATCTCTTGCTGGGATTTTATTTTCCTTTAGTACAAAAAGCTATTCAAACTGACGATCGCGCCATTGGGCGGCGAGTTAGTCTAATCTTATTCGCTAATATCCTGGGCAATACTACGGGCGGTTTGGTGACGGGTTTGATATTACTCGATCGCTTGGGAACGTCAACATCGTTGCGGTTGCTAGTGTTATTGGGGTTAGGATTTATTATTGCCATTCGTCCCAACTGGATGAGAGCAAAGTGTGTTAGTGCTTTAGCAGTTATTTTAATCGCGACAGTAGTTTTGTTTCCTAGTAATACTCGTTTGTGGGCATCTCTGCACGGCGTTAAAACTCAAGATTACTTCATCGTTGCAGAAGATTCAACGGGCGTAGCCGCGATCGCTCAAGCTAACCAACAGGGTACTTTATTCGCTAGCGGACAAGCTCAGGCAAATTTTCCTTATATGCACGTCCATGTGCTATTGGGAACGATACCCGCCTTACTTCATTCTAACCCAGCCCAAGTAACGATCGTCGGTTTGGGTTCGGGAGGAACGCCCCACACCATCGGCATAAATCCGCTTACCAAGCGCATTCGGATCGTGGAAATTATGGGCGCTGAGTTGCCAGTCCTCAAGGAATATGCAACCACTCCTATGGGCAAACCCCTTAAATATCTGTTCCAAGATCCCCGCTATCAAATCGATATTGGCGACGGACGTAGGGAATTAGTTCTGAGCGGTCGCAAGTTTGACATTATAGAAGCAGATGCCATTCAACCCTGGCGATCGCGTGCGGGAATGCTATATTCACAAGAGTTTTTTCAAGAAGTGCGATCGCGTTTAGCGCCAGGCGGGTTCTTTGTCGAATGGAATGTCGCACCAGAAGCACAACAAACGTTTCGCAATGTATTTCCGTTCGTTACTCAGTTGGATTTGACAGTAGATTTGAGCGTTTTAATCGGAAGCGATCGAGCAGTTGAGTTCGATCGCGAAGCATTGTTAACTAAATTAGAGTTTCCTGCGGTATTAGACTTTTTGGCAAAAGTGGGGGCTAATGTAGAAGCTATTCGTCAAGATGTCAAAGCGGCTAGGGTAACTATGTATTCTCATGCCAAAGATGGTCGCCCTCAAGCAATTAATACCGATCTATTTCCGCGATCGGAGTATTATTTGAATCGTTCTATCCTCCCATCAACCTCGGATGTTAGTAGTACCGACCAGTCATAATTGGTAAAGATATAGTTGACGTGCTGCGTGGTTTATTTAGCGATCGCCATTCATCGCTACCTTGTAGAAGGATAGGAAATTCTGGCAAAATTTAGTTAAATTTTGGATAGGTTATTTCTCAAAGAAATTTTCGCGATCGCCATTCCTTACACTCTCTTTTAAGACTACTTAATATGACCTTAATTCGCATCCCTAAAATTTGGGAAAGTTTAGAAAACGAAGTTACCTCCCAAACCCATTATTATAATCGCCGCCAGTTTATCAAAACTTTAGCCAATGCCGGAATTGGAGCGAGTTTAATTCCTCTGCTTGGATGTCAAAAATCTTCTGAAAAAACGGCTCTAGAAAACAGTCTTAATTTGCCAAAAATTAGTCCCCTGCGTAAAAATCCTGTTTTTAGTAAAGTCGATCGCCCGATAACCGATGAAGATCTTGCAGGAAGTTACAACAATTTTTATGAGTATGGCGGGACTAAAAATATCTGGTTAAAAGCGCAAAAACTCCCCACCGAAAATTGGAAGGTAGAAGTAACTGGATTAGTCAAAAATCCTCGTACTTATGACCTAGACGACCTCAAGAAAACGTTTCCCATAGAAGAGAGAATTTATCGCTTTCGCTGTGTCGAAGCTTGGTCGATGGTTCTCCCCTGGGTTGGTTTTCCGATGAAATCCTTAATAGAAGCCGTCGAACCAACTTCAGCCGCTAAATTCGTCCGTTTTACCTCATTTTACGAGCCTGAAGTGACGCAAGGGCCAACTTTTCATTTAGGATCGCTTCCTTGGCCTTATACAGAAGGGTTACGCATCGAAGAAATGGCAAACGAATTAGCTTTCTTTGCTATTGGTATTTACGGTCACGATTTGCCCAAACAACACGCGCGCCAATCAGAATGGTAACGCCTTGGAAATATGGATTTAAAGGCGCAAAATCAATCGTCAAAATCGAGTTTGTCGAGGCGCAACCCGCGACTTTTTGGAATACGCTAGTCGCAAATGAATATGATTTTGAGGCTAATGTCAACCCGACTAAACCCCATCCTCGTTGGTCGCAAGCAACGGAAAAGTTTATTAGTAAAGGGCCGGGACTGTCTTGGGACATCAAAGAAACATTGCCTTACAACGGATATGGCGAATATGTAGCGCATTTGTATAGCACATAATGAGCATTGCGATCGCTAATTCTTAAAATCCTAAACAGCCCTTGTGGGAGCTTAATCTACTTGGCACAATAGGATTGAGTCTATATCTTTAGATAGACAGTAACGGGTATTACCAATGAAGCTGACTCTAGCCATAGCGAGTGTTTTATTACTGATTGGTTCGGTTAGCGGCGTAACTGTCGCACAAAACGAGCCAACTTCTCAAAGACCCGCCAGCAAACAGAATCCGATTCCTCCAGGAAGGGGCAATCCAAGCGATACCGATCGCGCGGGAACTCGCAGCGCTTGTGGAAAGACGAGTTTGCCCCTTACACCAGTCCTTCCTTCAACTGATAAAGGTTTCTCTGGATACACGCTAACGGGATATCCTACCTTTTGGTTTTATATGCCCGATACGACTCAAACCGCTAATTCGGGAAGGTTTTCTATAGAAGACGAACAAGGGCAATCGGTTTGGAATGTAGATTTCCAAATGCCTAATCAACCAGGTTTCGTCAAATTCGCACTTCCCCCAACAGAAGCACCACTCGATAAAAATAGACTCTATCGCTGGCATATTGTTGTCTTTTGCAATTCTCAAGAAACTTCTCCTTCTGGGATGGTCTTTCAAACGGGAGTCGTTCGACGCATTGACAATCCCGTACCCGAAACACAAATTAATGGGGCGACAGAAGAAGAAAAACTGTCATTATATGCCGATCGCGGAATTTGGTACGATGCAACCGCTAATTTAGCTGAATTTCGCCGTTCTCCTGCAAGTTGGTCGCAGTTTTTGAGAGTGATGGGATTGGAACAATTAACGAATGGCGCGATCGCAACTCCAACGATTCCAGAACCAGGAAAACAAAGAAGGTAAAAAAATCATCAGTGACTAGTTTTTAGAAAGGCGTACAGCCGTTGCTTTTAATTCCGGTTCTAGGGAAATCGGGCAAGCTTCTGGATGAGTTAAAGCATTAGCTTCTGCCTTATCTGCCCAAAGTGCGCCCCAGTGCATGGGAACAAAAACTGTTCCAGGAGAAATAGCTTTAGTGACCTTGGAAAGAAAGCGACCCATTCCTCGGCGCGATCGCACTTCTACCCAAGTTTTATCTTCAATCCCCAAACACTCTGCATCGCGGGGATGAATTTCAAGTAACGGCTGAGGTTGTTTTTTAATCAGTTTCTCGATGCGCCCCGTGCGAGTCATAGTATGCCAGTGTTCGTACACTCGTCCCGTGGTTAGTACGAAAGGAAAGTCTTCATCTGGAGGTTCTGCCAGTCCTCGCGAATGAAAAGCACCAAATCTCGCTCGTCCGTCAGGCGTATTAAATTGCCAATTGGTATAAAGGCGTTTTCCTTGAAATAAATTAGAAATATCCTCCAAATTCTCTTCCCCTCTCCCTTGTCCTCCTTGTCTCCCTTGTCTTCCGAAGGACGTTAAGGGGCAAGGCCATTGAATCGATCCTTCTTGTTGCAAGCGTTCGTGAGAAACCCCACTAAGATCGCAAGGGCGATCGCGCGTTAATTTCACGAATTCTGCATACACAGCAGCCGAATCCACAAAATCAAACGCCTTAGTAAAACCCAGACGGCGACCGACTTGGGCAAAGATCTCCCAATCGGCTTTCGCTTCTCCTGGGCGATCGCGAAACTGAGGACAGAAAGTAACGACTCGCTCGGAATTGGTCATCGTTCCCGCTTTCTCTCCCCACTGCGCTGCGGGTAACAAAAGATGAGCATAAGCAGCCGTTTCCGTTGGGTAATAAGCATCCTGATAAACCGTAAAAGGAGACTTCAATAAAGCAGCTTTAGTGCGTTCCAAATCGGGCATCGTGACGGCTGGATTAGTCGCAGCAATCCACAACACCCCGACTTCTCTTCTTTCTAAACCGAGAATCATACTCCAAGCATCTCTACCAGGATAAGGAGAAATACTCCCTGGTTCGAGTCTCCAAAACTGCTCTACTTCGGCGCGATGTTGAGGATCTTTGACCGAACGATAGCCTGGGAGAAGGTGAGATAATCCTCCTGCTTCTCTTCCTCCCATAGCATTTGGCTGTCCGGTGAGAGAAAAAGGCCCGGCACCTGGTTTGCCAATCTGACCTGTCAACAGATGCAAATCGATCAGCGATCGCACTTTAGCCGTGCCTTCCGAGGATTGATTCATCCCCATCGACCACAAAGATAGCACTCGTTTAGATTCTCCCCAGTACCGTGCTGCTGTTTCTAAGTCTTCAATTGAGATGCCGCAGCGTCGAGCCACGATTTCTGGAGAATAGCGATCGATGACTTCTGCATAGATGGGAAAGTTAACTGTGTGAGTGTCGATGAAATTGCGATCGCGTTTGCCCCATTGCATCAATAAGTAAGCCATGCCGTTGAGTAAGTCGATATCAGTACCGGGGCGAATGGCAAGATGCAAATTGGCAACTTCAGCCGTTTGCGTGTGGCGAGGATCGACGACGATTGTTTTGACATCGGGATTCTGCTTACAGCGTTTGTGGAGTCGATTAAAAAGAATGGGGTGACATTCAGCCATGTTGCTGCCAATGATAAAAGCGCAGTCAGTCAGATCCGAATGGCACTAAGAAAAGCGAAAAAGCTTGTGGTTTAAGCAGTTTGCCATTGATGAGCGGAATTCGTGCCGAGGTTTCGTCATTAAAGGATAAGCTTTCGGGCGACGTTTACGGACTCGTGCTTC
>JAAUUT010000253.1 GCA_012031035.1 Candidatus Altimarinota bacterium
GAGAAATTAATATATTTCCTTCTGCCCCTCTGCCCTCTGCCCTCTGCCTTCTCAATTGAGGGTGTATCGGCGAAATAAACCTGATGGTGATCTTTATTTAGCAACTCGTTAGAAAGTCCAATCGAAGGAGGAATAATAAATACTTCGCCTTTATCGGCAGAATTACCATTGTCGTCGAGAATAACAACCTCTAAACCCAACGCAGGAGTTGAGAAGGTAGCGGGAGCGCAAGGCTGTACGACAGTTCCCGTCATATAAGCCCCGCCGATTTCCGTGCCGCCGCAGTATTCGATAATGGGTTGATATTGGGCGAGAGACATCAGAAAAAGCATATCCTGCGGATTGGAACATTCACCCGTCGAACTAAAAGCTTTAATCGCACTCCAATCGAGTCCTTTCATACAGTCGCTTGTTTTCCAAGCGCTAACTAGACTCGGCACTAATCCTAAAACGTTGACGCGAGCATCTCGAATAAACTCACCGAAACCTCGTTCGGTGGGCGTTCCGTAGTACAACGCGATCGCACCTCGATTGATTAAACTTGCATAAATTAACCACGGCCCCATCATCCAGCCTAAATTAGTCGGCCAAGCAATGATATGTCCAGGATGAATGTCATGATGCAAGTATCCGTCAACAGCACATTTAATCGGAGTAACGTGCGTCCAGGGAATTGCTTTTGGTTCTCCGGTAGTGCCAGAGGAGAATAGGATATTAGTATAAGTGGATGGAGAAGCAGCAACGGCATCAAAACGATCGCGCGTACTCAAAAAATCTTCCCAACTGCAATCGCCCTGGCGTAAAGGCGAATTGAGCGATAAAACGATCGCTCTAGGCGCATCAGCCTCGACAATCTTAGCGTACAAGGGTAATTGCTTGCCTGCCCGTAAAATCGTATCCTGGGTAAAGATTCCTTTAGCATTAGATATTCGCAGTCGCGTAGCAATTTCGCTAGCAGCAAAACTATCGGCAATGGAAACAACTGCACAACCTGCCTTGACGATGCCTAAGTAAATCGCCACCGATTCGGCGGTCATTGGCATTGCGATCGCGATCGCGTCTCCAACCTCAAAACCCGCCTCTACTAACCCATTAGCCACTCTATTGCTTAAGGCATTCAGTTCGCCATAACTCATTACAGAAAGCGAACCGCCTTCGGGTTGAAAGATTATCGCTGGAGAATCTTCGGGAGCGTTAAAACAACTCTCAGCAATGTTAAGGCGTGCATCGACCAACCATTGAGGAGATTCTACACCTTGCGACAGGTCAACGATTTGGCGATATTTCTGCCGAAAGCGTATTCCTACTCGTTGAATTGTTATATCCCAAAATTCGGCGCGATTTTCTACCGACCAAGCGTGTAGGTCTTGATAGGATGAGATGTTTAGCTCGTCCATCAATGCTACAAGATTGGTAGTCCCAAGCTGTTCGTTGGAAGGAAACCAAGCTGGAGGCGGACTTTGACTCGCATCCCAATCAAAAAAAGCCGTTTTGTAGAGAAGTTCGTGCAGTGCAAAGGGATAGTCGTTTTTGAGCAAGTTTTGAACGATTTGCTGCCAGCGATTGGCAGCACTTGGGGATAAAAGCCACTGATTAAGCTGTGGTAGCATTGCGGTGGCTGTTTTTTCTTCTACGCCACAGGCTACGATTTGTTCGAGCGATAATTGTTTTGTCATCGCTATAGGCCCTTTCTTCCATTTTATTTAATATTGACCCCACTTAATGCTAGAACGCGGTTATTCTAGACAAATTAAGTGGGGTGTGGCTGGGAATCAAACAAAACATAATTAACTTTTTGAATCAAAGCGGACAACTTTTAATGACATTACGAAGTACATTTTCTTTAACCATTAGTAATCGTGCTGTCTCTAGTAAAAGATCTTGCATCTGTTCGCGAGTCATTTGTTCGACCGATTCTTCCATTAACCTCATCTGGAACTCTTGTTCCATTGTTAGTTCAAACCACGAGCTATTCATTATAAAACTCCTGTTCAATGGGATAGGATTGGGATTGAAATAGTAGTGCGATCGCTCCAATGTTTGAAAGCTAATAGTAAAGTTGTTATCTCAAAACCTTAAGATAATAACTTTCCGATTCTGAATTTTGCCGAGCTTAAATTATCTCAGTCCTGTTTTGGTTTTGCTTAGTAAGATGATTGGATGCAAATGCCTTTTCTAAATTAGAGGGCGATCGCGCAATCTTTAAGCTTATTAAAAATCAAAATTGTCGGTAAGCTTTCTAAAAGCCGCTCGATATCTGCCTTTTATACCAGAGCGCATTAGAATCAAAGCCATCATGCAACTTTCTGATGAAACTTTATTTCTCTGGTACGATTTGCTACTACTCTTCATTATAACAATAATACCAAATTATAACAGAGGGCAGAAGACGCAGAGAGGATTCTACAGCTAGATACGAGGGTTTTATTAAAAATCTTTTCGAGCATAAGATTGCGAGTAGCAAAGATAGGATGTTTTAATCTTTTTGCGTTTTGCCATACTTGCATAATCTTAAGATTGCGTTCATAAAGGTTATTTAGATAGGGTGCGATCGGGATGCTCGCTCTACCGTGGATGTTCGATCGCAACTTGACATAACTCGACAGGGGGATGCCAAAGATAGAATCTCTTGCAATACTATAAATAAGTTTTCTAGTCAACTATATCTTTGGAATTATAAAAACTAGACGAACTAAGTAACTAAACAGAATATTCTGATCTTGGGAAGACAAGGTGTAAAGGTCATAGGAATACCGAACAGGTGTTTGAAAGCAACTTACTATCGCAATTCACTTACCTTACCCCAGGCGGAATATGAAATAAATTAATCTGAAGTTTAGAGGTAATTCTTATGACTCTATTAATTAATAATCAGAGTAGAATGGCACTAAGAAAAGCGAAAAAGCTTGTGGTTTAAGCAGTTTGCCATTGATGAGCGGAATTCGTGCCGAGGTTTCGTCATTAAAGGATAAGCTTTCGGGCGACGTTTACGGACTCGTGCTTCAC
>JAAUUT010000130.1 GCA_012031035.1 Candidatus Altimarinota bacterium
TTGTGCTTCTCTTGCCAAATGTTTGAGGATCTGTAATTCTACATCCATTATGCTCTCCGTCTTGTAGAGATTTATTGTCTTGGTTTCTTCATTTTAATTCTCGGAGAGTGACAAAAGAGGGTTAAGCAATATTTTCTCCCTAAAAGAGCAAAAATATGTGTAAACAAAAATGCAGGCTAAAAGTACTACATACAAATAGCATTGAGCTTTATGCAGCCAGTTCAAGCCGTTCAACTTATACCACTCTCTATTTCAGCAAGATCGCATTTGCTTGAAAAATATGCAGGTTTGGTCAACGTACCTTCGGAGATTAACGCTGAGTTACATCGTGCCTATCAGATTGCAAACGTACTCGCGTCAGCCTTACCTGAATTTATCGGACACCAGATTCAAGACGACATTTCTCAGGGATCGGTTTTAGAAAGCGATCGCCAATCTCTAGCCATAGCAACTGAGTGCAAACAATTTGCAAATCGCTTCATTGCTTTAATGCCAACATTAGTTCGGTCGCCAGACGAGATGGAAACTAGTCCGCGCAATCTCTATGAAATGTGTGGAGCAGCAATATTCGTCGAAAGCAATTCAATCTCCAGGAATCTAAGTACAAAAATGGGGGAACTTTGGGAAAGAATTGTTAATATCAGCCCCTACGCAGTAAGCCCAGAGAGAGATTTTGGGCTTAAGATTACTGGTATCGACTCAATTATTTTATCTGGCGGAACAGGAGAACCTATATTCGTGCAAATAAAAACACAACGCAACACCCTCACAGGAAGTCAAGCCCCCAGATCGAGGTGCGAATTAGAAATTCATCAGCACCGACTGTTTGCAGCCGCTTTTTGTACGGGTGGCAGTTGGACATTTTCAAGCACGAATATTCCTCGTGTTTGTGGAGCCGAATTTTGGAATATGGTTGGACTTGACTATGAACTCTTGAAATTTCATGTCAAGCAAACGATCCTCAACATCCAATCTGCTTACATAGCACTTCAGCAAGAACCTCCCATTTAAAATAAACAGAGTTGCTTCACATTGATAGAGTCAGACTTTCCTAAGACATCTAACTCCCAACTAACATCATCAGTCTTTAAATATCGAGAATAGGGGAAATCCTGAAAAACTTTTGACTCTACGCCGTTTAAATAGTTTACTAACATCCTAGCGATCGCTCTACCAAGAGAGCAGGGCACAGCATTTCCAACTTGACGATATTGGTCTAGCAAACTGCCCTCGATTATCCAATCATCTGGAAACTCCTGTATGCGCTTATATTCTTGGATACTAAGAGGTCTATCCTCTTCTGGATGCGCTAAATCTGTTGCGGGCATTGCTGGATGGGTAACGAGAGTTGGAGAAGGTCTATCCCAAGCTAATCTCCGATAGAAACCAGTTTTTCCACCTCCGGCATGATAAGAGGCTCCCAATGCTTCTTGATGCAACTCCACTGGCAAGTCTCGCCAATATTGTCCGGGTTTTAGTAGTCGGTAATATTTAAGACGCTTTTGGGGAAATTTAACGAAGCGATGCCCATCTTTTGGAAGTCCTTCCAATGCCTCTTTTAACGTTCGCCACTTTGGTAGCCCATACAAACCTTTCTCCGAGTGTGTAGGTATGAGATAAGGAAGTTTTTCGCCATCACGACTACAAATGATGACAATCCGTTCGCGCTGTTGAGGGGAACCAAAATTAGCTGCATTGTATAAGTTAAAAGAAACACCATAGCCTGCTTCTTTTAATTGGCGAGTAATGTAGAGAAGTGCCCCTCCTCTTTGCTCTTCTTGAGATAGCGGCGGATAGTTACCTCCTCTCATTTCATGAGGTCGATGCGTTAAGGGAGCAGACAATAATCCTCGGACATTTTCGATAACAGCAAATTTAGGTTTGAGTTTAACGATCGCATCAATAAATGTCAAGAATACATTTCCTCGTTCATCATTAAACCCCTGGCGTTTGCCCGCACTGCTAAAAGCTTGACATGGTGGACCGCCGACAATTACATCAATATCTTCTTTTTCGCTCAATCGGGCCTTTTCTCGAATTTCGTTGGCAGAGTAGTTTCTAATATCGCCGATGAGAGCCATATCCGGTCTATTTGTCTCTATTGTTTTTCGGGCTGCGGTATCTACCTCACAAGCAAGCAACACCTCAATTCCTTCCTGCTCAAGCCCTAGATCGAGTCCCATACAACCAGAGAAGAAGCTTAAAGCTTTCAAAGTAGGTTTATTTGAAGCAGTTCTTGCACGATCTCGAACAAGTGAATCTTGGCTATGCTTTTTGCAGTGGTACTCACTAGCTGATTCTGAAGCAATTATCCAGCGATTACCAATCGTCTCTCCGCTCAAATCTCCACTCCTGAGCAACTTGCGAACGTACTGCTCAGAATAACCAAGTATTTCAGCAGTTTCTTTCACTGAGAGGTATCCGATAGACATATGAGATTTCGCCAACGAAACTAAAGATAGGTACCCTATTTTAAAAAGAGTATAGTTATTCTTGCAAGTCCCAATCCATTGCGCCGCTTCAAGCGTCATATAGATAGAAAACAGTTGATGCTGCTACAGGAGAGAGATAGTGGAAAAAAGTTTCTTGCTAACTTGGAAATTATCGGCTTCTTGAGAAAGCATGGAGCCTCAACTACCCAAATCCAACCCAACAGAACCTTCGTCTTTAACGGATGAAGCGTTGTTTGATGCGCTCAAAAAGGGAGATTCCTATGCGTTAAATGTTCTCTTCAATCGTTACGGTCGGCTCGTCTATGGGTTAGCGCTCAAAATCCTGGGAAACTCTCAAGAAGCAGAAGACTTGACTCAAGATGTTTTTCTGGCATTGTGGCGCAATGCGTCTAGATATCCCGATTGTCGCTATTTCGTGCGCTATCTCGTTAGTATGACCCGATCGCGATCGCTCGATAAACTTCGTTCTCGCAACCGACAGCTAAAACTCCTCGAACGATGGGGACAAACCATGACTCAAGAAACATCCTATCCTACTCCAGTCGAGCAAGCTACCCTAGCAGAGCGTCAAAAACGCCTTCGCGATGCTCTCTCCCAACTCCCAGACAAGCAGCGAATCGCGATCGAGATGGCTTACGATGGAGGACTCACTCAGGCGGAAATTGCCCGAAAACTCGATCTTCCTCTAGGGACAGTCAAAACTTGCACCCGTCAGGGTTTGCTGAAACTCAAACAAATTCTCTTAGATTCCGGTGCAGTAACCTATGAATGAATCTCCAGAACGCGATCGCCTAAAATCCCTCGCGGCAGGTTTTGTCGTCGATGACCTCACCCCTGAAGAAGCTGAAGAGTTTCGGCAATTGCTCGCCAACCATCCCGAACTCGTCAAGGAAGTTGATGACTTACAAGAAGTCTTGCGGCAAGTTCTCGATGGTTTTACTGAGGTAGAAGCACCACCGAATCTATTGCCAGCCATCCTTGCCAAGGCTGAAAGCAATTTAAATCAACCTATTGCCGTAAAACGGTCTGGGGTTCGGTGGGGAAGAATTGCAGGCAGTTGTGCGGCTTTGTTCGTTGCCGTTCTGGGGTTCGATTATTATCGCCTGCGTCAGAATTTGGGCTTTCTCACGGCAGATAATCAGCGTTTGCGCCAAGAACTCAGCCAGTCTCAAGCTGTCAATACTTTGCTTCAAGAATCGGGAACTCGTTTGTTTACCTTTAGGGGAGTTAATGCAACCAATGCAGCTTCGGGAAGTATTATGATGAATCCTGAGCGCGAAAAAGCGGTTATGGTTGTCCGCAATTTACCCGCTCCTCCTCCGGGATACGTTTATCTACTTTGGACGGTAATCGATAGTAGAAAGCTTCCCTGCGGTGAGGTTAAGCCTTATTCTTGGGGAGATTTTACTTCTCAACTTCCATTTACTGCTCAAATGTACGCAGAATTTTATCATCCCCAGTTTAGAGGGTTAATCGTGACGCTCGAAAAAGATCCGAATTCTTCTCGTCCTACAGGGCCTATTGTAATGAAGAGTTCGCAGATATGAGCGAAGAAAAAAGTCAAGGTTGGCTGGTAAATGGAGATGGAGACTGCGTTGCGCTTCCTCCCGACGAACTCGAACTACCCCAAAAGCCTTATCGTCTATACCGATTTCTCACGGAACTAGAGGACATTCTCGATACTGTAGCAGACGATCGCGATCGCATCCACACGATCTCGCCTAGAGTGCGAAAGCTCCTTACTAGTTCCTACTGGCTGCAAATGGAGTTCGTCGATCCCCCCATCGCTCCTGGCTGGTCGGTACGTTTCCTTTACGAAGAATGCAACTTTCCTTTAACAGTGCAGATGGTCGCTTGGTTGCCAGGAAATACTTCGCCGATTCACAACCATGCTACTTGGGGAGTTGTTGCGATCGTTAACGGCGAGGAAAAGCATCGATTTTGGCGGCGATCGCCTACTCCAGAATATCCTAACCGAATTGAGTTGGTTGGCGAAAGAATTTTCGTGCCTGGAGATATTATTGGCTTTCTCCCCGATGCCATTCACAGCGTCGAACCTTTGGGTTGCGAACCGACAATCTCATTTAATCTTTATGGGGTTACAGACTATTCCCAACGTTTTGAGTTCGATTCGATGACTCATACCGCCAAGAATTTCTGAGGCTAAATTCAAAAGTTTAATTTTACGCCTAACTGTTTCATTAATGCCATTGTGTCACCTTGCCCCCAATGTTCTACAATTTTCCCGTCTACTACGCGATCGATGTGTACGACTGAAAATGTAACCTGCTTACCCGTCGGCGGTATACCCATTAGTTCTCCCTGATGAGTACCCTTGTAGATTCCACAGGTCACAACTTTATTGCCTTCGGCAATGACATCCTTAAAAGTATGATAACCATCTGGGAAAGCAGCACGCATCATTATTGCATACTCAAAGAAGGCATCGGTACCTTTAAGTTCATTGCTCCCCATCACACAACCGATAATATCTGGAGCGATTAAAGTTTTGCCTTGTTCGATATCTCCGCGATCGAAGGCTTCGTATGCTCGAAGGACAATAGATTTATTCTGTTCTAATGACATTGCAGGTTCTTAGTTTTGAAATATCTTGTTGCGAATCTACCTTGCAGAATCGCTCGCCTGCATTGACTTAGGTTAAGAAATTCCCTTTTGGTGGACTCTCTGCTTCAATCGACTTAGAGATTCTGGCTCAATACCAAGATACGACGCTAGATAGTATTGAGGAATGCGCTGCAAAAGTTGAGGTTCAGTTTTAAGAAAGTGGAGATAACGCTGTTCGGGTGTATCTCTAAATAGAGAAAGCAATTTATCTCTTAGCATAAAGGCAAGACTTTCTGCGTGAAGTCTTAGTAATTTCTGACCTTGTGGCGCTTTTTCAAAGATTTGCATAGCTTGATGGTTAAAGATAAGTATCTCAGAATCTTCGATCGCCTGACAGGAAAAACAAGCAGGTTGTTGTTTGCGAAAACTCTCGTAGTCGCCAACCGTGTAATGTTCGGGATGGAAGAACAGAGTAAACTCTTTTCCATCTTTTAGGAAAAATGTTCTCAAACATCCTTTTAATGTCATGCTTAGAAAGTCACAGACATCGCCTTCGTGAAATAAAAATTCTCCCTTATAAATCTTAATTGACTTTAGGTGAGGCTCAACAAGCTGCAAGTCAATTTTGAATTCAGGTAAAAGCTGCCGGATAAATTCGTAAAACGGTTCATACATATTGAAATTGAATCGAGGTCAGAATATATGACTGAATTGCTTGAAGCTGCGATCGCAAAAAAGAAAACAGAAAAGCGACTGTTTAAGAAAAAAAAGGAGTTAAATCTTCATAAAAACAGGAAAGTTTGCCAAATATTTTTTTACGATTCTGTTCAATTAATTCCATTTTATTGCAATTTTCAGTAAAATTAGTTTTCTTTTCTTCAAATTTTTCTGGGGAATCTTCTCTAGATATCTGTATACTAAAACTAATACTTGTTCTTTCTTGCAAAAGATGAGCCAGTTTCTTATCAAAAGTAAGAGAATATAAAGTATAATTGCGTCGAGCGGCGAACTGACTCGAAATATTACAATATTGAATCATTTCAATATCAGCTAATCCTTTAAGTATCCCTTTCCAAATTTTTGAAACTGATGCAGTTTTATTTATAGAACTATCTCGAAAATTTTTTATTTTCGTTTTGAGCAAATTTGTTTCAGCACTATCAAAATAGATTCGCTCCTCAAGATGACATGCAATAATATGATTAACTATATTTCTATATTTCGATCGAAATATTTTAAATTTATTCTTTGCTGTGCTACAAGTTGAAAGGCGATTATAAATGGAGGATTAAATAATTCAATTTTTGAATCTTTACTATTTTTAGTATTTCCAGAGAATTTTTGATAAAGTTCAAAATTCATTTTTTTTCTTTTTAGTTTCTGAATCAACTTCAGAATTTCTTTCTCATCATGACAAATGTTTTTAAGATTTAGTCTGGCAATTTTATAATTATCTAAACCAAATGAAAATAATTCTTTTACTCCAAATTCATTTAATAAGGAGAAACAATTATCTAAAGAAGAATTAAAACTTTTTGAATTGTCAGGAATTTTTCTTTGATTAAATTCGTAAAAAATACAAGGTGTTAAAACAATTCCTATTCGTTTGTCTGAATAATTCACCAAAAAGTTAAAAACCATGAAGACAGCAATCAATCGAATATATCTTTTTCTATGATTTGCATTGTATTCATTGCTTTGTCTATATTTCAGATCGTTTAATATTTGATTGTCAATGATTAACAACCATGGCTCAGTCATTCCAAATATAGATTCCAAGTTATCACAAAGGAAAACGAAATCTTGTAAAAGAATAACTTTTTCTTGCTGATTTAAACTATTTATTATATCCAATAGCCAGTTTGATATCTTGGTCATAGCCTTCTTGATTAAATTATTTTAAAGTTTTCAGTAAAAAATTAATAAGAAGAGTTTTTTTTAATTTTAGTAAATTGTCAAATAAGTGTAGGTACCCTTTTGAATATAATTTGTATAGTTTTGCTTATTTAAGTATGGCTTACCAGCTAAAATCTAGGCTTTCTCCCAAAAGTTAAGTGCGATCGCGTCTAAAATCCTTAACTTTTCTGTATCGACAGTTTGGGAATTAAACATTATTTATAAAAAATACCATCTTGGCGAAGGGAGATCGCCTGAAAATAGAAAGGCAGGTCTAGCCATGCAAAATATGCTCTCATTCTACGAATATCAAGTCGGCGGTCGTTTAAGAGTCGATGCTCCCAGTTACGTCATGCGACAAGCAGATGAAGAACTTTATCGTGCCTTGAAAGCGGGAGAATTTTGTTATGTATTCAACTGTCGTCAGATGGGAAAATCTAGCCTGCGAGTGCAAGTGGCTAAACGACTGCAAGAAGATGGCATTGCTTGCGCTACCGTTGACCTGTCGGGGATTGGCAACCGAGGCATTACGCCGGATCAATGGTACGCCGATATTATTATGCGACTGGTACGAACTTTTAATCTCGACCGTCAAATTCACATCCGTAATTGGATAGCCGAAAGACAAGATTTATCGCCTGTAGCACGACTGGGCGAATTACTGGAAGCTACTTTACCAGAATTAATTCCCCATGCGATCGCGATTTTTTTCGATGAGATCGACAGTACGCTTAGTCTACCTTTTAATACCGATGACTTTTTTGCCTTAATTCGATCTTGTCACGAACAAAAACGCCTTACCTTTGCTCTACTAGGAGTAACAACGCCTTCCGATTTGATTGCAGATAAAACGCGAACGCCTTTTAATATCGGTCGAGCAATACAATTAAATGGTTTCCGCACTTGTGAAGTAGAACCGCTAGCGCAAGGATTAATCGGCGTTACAGACAATCCTGAAGCAGCGATGGAAGAGATTTTATCTTGGACGGGAGGACAGCCGTTTCTGACGCAAAAACTCTGTCAGTTAGTCGTACAGCAGGGAAAAGAGATGAGAGGGAGAGGGGGAGAGGGGGAGAGTGGGGAAAAAAACGTTAAGTTTAAAAATAGTATTGCAGATCTCGTTCGATCTTATATTATTGAGAATTGGGCAGCACAGGACGAACCGCCGCATTTAAGAACGATACGCGATCGCATTCTGGTGAACGAGCAACGCGCCAGCCGATTACTCGGACTCTATCAGCAAATCTTACAAACCGGAAACGTCTCGGCGGATGATTCCCCCGAACAAATCGAATTGCTCCTCTCAGGATTAGTCGTCAAACAACAGGGACAGTTGAAAGTTTACAACCGCATCTATGAAGGGGTATTTAATCTCGAATGGGTTGAAAAACAGTTTCAGAAAATTCGACCTTACGCTCAGTTTCTCAATGCCTGGGTCGATTCTAACTACCAAGATGAAACCTTTCTCTTGCGAGGAGAAACCCTCAAAGAAGCTCAAGTTTGGACAAAAGGAAAAAGTTTGAGCAACGCCGATTATCGCTTCTTAGCTGCTAGTGAAGAATACGACAAACGAGAAGTCCAGAACGAGTTAGCTGCCTCCCAACAGGCAAATCAAATTCTCACTGAAGCCGAAAAACAAGCTAAACAGACCATTCGTAAAGGATTGCGATTGGTTTCGCTACTTTCATTAGGAGCCGTTGCCCTCCTGGGACTGTCAGGATTGCTGGCATGGCAAACGTCTTATCAAAAGCGCCGAGTTGCTCTTAGCGAAGTAAAAGCCATGACCATTGCCTCAGAAGTTGCCATTGAATCCGAACATCCTTTCGATGCTTTACTCCAAAGCTTGAAGGCAGGAATGAAGCTCAAACAAATCGGTTGGCAAAATGCAGATATAGATTTACAAATGCGAGTCGCCAAAACTCTCCAGCAGTCTCTTTATTGGGTGCGAGAAAGCAATCGTTTAGTCGGTCATGGCGATATTGTCACGCGGGTTAAATTTAGTCCCGACGGTGAAACTTTAGCGAGTTCGAGTTGGGATAAAACGGTCAAAATTTGGGGACGCGACGGCAAGTTATTGCATACTCTACAAGGTCATAGCGATGCCGTTTGGAGTATTAATTACAGTCCCGATGGAACGATGCTTGCCAGTGCCAGTCGCGATAAAACGGTCAAAATCTGGCGCGTTGCCGATGGCAAAGAACTTATTACTTTGCGAGGTTTCAAGGATTGGGTTGCCTGCGTCGGTTGGAGTCCCGACGGAAAAACGGTGGCGGCAATGGAGTGGCACGGTAGGATGCGACTTTGGAATTTAGCAGGTCAACAGATAAAATCGTTTCAGACTCATAATGCGCCTGTGGTTGCTATTAGTTTTAGTCCGAAAGGACAGACGATTGCTACTGCCAGTCGGGATGGCACGGCAAAGGTTTGGAGTTTGGATGGCAAAGAATTGCTAACATTACGAGGGCATCAATCTTGGTTAATGTACGTCAATTTCAGCCGCGACGGTCAAACGATTGTTACTTCCAGTCGAGATAAGACAGCGAAACTGTGGAATTTAAAGGGTGAAGAACTAGCAACCTTACAAGGACAGGGCGATACGGTTGCCAGTGCTATTTTTAGCCGCGACGGTCAAATTGTTGCCACAGCGAGTTGGGATCGCACCGTGCGACTGTGGAACCGTCAAGGTCAACTCTTACAAACGCTTTCAGGTCACACAGCTAACGTCTGGGGAGTAAGTTTCAGCCCTGATGGACAAACCCTAGCTAGTAGTAGCGAGGATGGAACGATTAGACTGTGGAGTTTTGCGAAGACCAATGCTGGAAGTATTAACATTGGCGATGCCGCAACAGAAAGCATTAGTTTCAGTCCCAACGGCGAGATTTTTGGCACGACAGGGAAATATATGATGGCAAAACTCTGGAGTCGCCAAGGAAAAGAACTTGTTGCCCTTAACGGTCATCAAGAACTCATCAGAAGCCTAAAATTTAGTCCAGACGGACAGAAGATTGCTACTGCCAGTCAAGACAGAACCGTTAAGCTGTGGAACTTAGCGGGTCAAGAACTGGCTACAATGCAAGGTCATCAAGCAGATGTCAGAAGTGTAAGTTTTAGTCCCGACAGTCAAACCATTGCCAGTGCTAGTTGGGATACAACAGCTAAATTGTGGAATCTGGCAGGCAAGGAACTGGTAACGCTCAAAGGTCATCAAGCGGGCTTGTGGAGCATCGCCTTTAGTCCTGACGGACAAACTATTGCTACTGCTAGCGAAGATAGTACGGCGAAACTTTGGAATCGTCAAGGTCAAGAACTGGTAACGTTCAAAGGTCATCAGGCAGGCGTTATGATGGTAAAATTTAGCCCCGACGGACAGACCATTGCTACTGCTAGCAAAGATGGGTCAGTAAAACTTTGGGATTTGCAAGGACGAGAACTGCTAACTTTTATTTGTCATGAGGGTGCAGTTAATGCGATCGCGTTTAGTCCCGATGGTAAGCTCATTGCGTCAGCAGGTGAAGATATGACGATCAAGTTATGGAACCTCAAAGGAGAAAGAATACAATCCTTTGGCGGTCACATGGCAGGCGTAAAAAGCTTGAGTTTTAATCGGGATGGTCAAATATTGGCTTCCACCGATTCGGTTGGCGAAGTGATTCTCTGGAATGTAGATGCAGATTCTACGCCAGACAAACTGTTGGAAAGGGGTTGCAACTGGATAAGAGATTATCTCAAAACCAATGCCAGTCTAAAACAAGAAGATCGCCAGTTGTGCGATCGCCCCAGACAAATCTCTCAACCTCTACTCCCGCAAGGCATAACCAACACCACGCACCGTATGAATTAAACGCTTTTCGCCGTTTTCTTCTAATTTTAGGCGCAGGTAGCGGATGTAGACTTCAATGATGTTGGAATCGCCCATAAAGTCATATCCCCAGACGCGCTCTAGAATCATGTCTTTGGTAAGTACCTGTCGGGGATGACTCAGAAGATACTCCAGTAGATCGAACTCCTTGGCGGTTAGATCGATCGCCTGTTTCCCGCGATAAACTTCGCGAGTAAGACGATTTAAACTCAAATCTTCAAATTGCAAGATATCTTTTTCTTTTTCCTGATTACGGCGCAGATGAGCGCGAATTCTAGCCAATAGCTCCTCGATGCTAAAGGGTTTAACCACATAATCATCGGCTCCTGCATCCAAACCAGCTACGCGATCGCCGATTTCATCTTTCGCCGTCACGAAAATTACTGGAATAGCACTACCTGTCGCTCGCAAGCGGCGACAAATTTCCAATCCCGATAGTCCTGGCAGCATCCAATCCAAAATTGCTAAATCCGGCGGGGAGGATCGCGCCAGTGCCAGTCCTGACATTCCATCATGGGCAACGCTAATTTCATAGCCTTCGCTGCTCAATTCCAACTCAATAAATCGCGCGAGTTTAACTTCATCTTCCACTAAAAGAATTCGTGCTGTCATGATTTTGCTCCTAGAATCGGGAACCTTAAAATAAAGGTGCTGCCCTCCCCAGGCTGGGAGCGGACAGTAATCTCGCCTCCCATGCCTTCTACGAGGCGTTTGACGAGGGATAAACCCAATCCCATGCCACCAGTCGAACGGGTACGAGATGGATCGACTCGGTAAAAGGGGTCAAAAATTCGAGACTGTTGAGAATTAGGAATGCCACAACCGCGATCGCTGACTTGAACGATCGCCTGTTTCTGAGATTGGATAAGCTGTACGGTAATCGGTTCGTGCGCGTCCGAATATTTAATAGCATTGCCGAGCAAATGGTTTAAAACCTCCATCAATCGAGAGCGATCTGCCAGCACCATTACTGGAAAAGGAGGAATTCGAACTTGAATCGTCCGGTACTCAAATTTTTCAGTCATTTGAGTTATTTGCGTTACTAGATCGTTGAGTACCAGAGGTTTCAGATCTAAGGGGATAACATTATTATTTGTCCTTTCTAGAGCCAACCAGTTTTGCAGCAGTTGAGTCATTCGTTGGGCTTCTGCAACCGCCATGGCTAAAGCTTCTTGCTGAGATTCACTCAAGGTATGACTTCGTTGTTGGGTTCTTTGCAGATAGCCATAAACTAAGCTGAGGGGCGTGCGTAATTCGTGGGCTAAATCGTTAGTAAATTGTCGCTGCTGTTCTTTAGTTTCTGAAAGCCTTGCCAATAATTGATTCCATTTCTGGATAATGGCTTTGACTTCCCTTGGCATCCCAGTTAACTTAGATGCATAGAGACTCATATCCATCGCTTCCGTTTCCGCCCACTCAGTTATCTGTCGCAAGGACAGCAGCGATCGCCTTACGAACAGGGTGGCAAGTGTTGCTGTAGCGGCGATGGATAGAATACTTATCGTTTGTAGATATTGGAGTATTGTCAATAACTTATTGTTGAGAGCGGAAATGCTCTGCGCTTGGTAGGAAGCGATGAGAAGCTGTTTGATTTCCCAATCCGTCCAAATTGCTAAACTACCAAGTCCAAGCGTAAAGATAACGATGATTCCAAAAGTCAGGCGAAATTGTAGCGAAGATATGTCAACTCTTGCTCTAATCGATTTGCCTAATTTTCTGGAAAACTTATCCATACAAGTTATTTGATAATTAAATTTTCATCGCTTTGCTCTGTTAGATAAGACAACGCCCCGATTTGGCGATCGCTGGCATTATATTGTCCTTCATATTCGCCCAATTGTTGAATTAGTTTGGCAACCAATCCCGTCCATCCCGTTTGATGAGATGCGCCAATTCCCGCTCCGTTATCGCCATGAAAATACTCATAAAAGAGGATTAAATCTTGCCAGTACTGGTCGGTTTGGAACTTTTGGGTAGCGCCATAAACTGGTCGTTGACGATCGGAATTTCTTAAGAAAATGCGGGTTAATCTTTGAGAAATTTCCGAGGCAACTTCCCACAAAGTCATGTAATTACCCGAACCCGTAGAACATTCAACCTTAAAATCATCTCCCAAATAATAATGAAACTTTTGCAGAGATTCGATTAATAAATAATTCACGGGAAACCAAACCGGGCCGCGCCAGTTGGAATTGCCGCCAAACAAACCGCTACTCGATTCTGCGGGTTCGTAATCGACTCGAAATTGGCAACCATTGACATCAAAAACATAGGGACAATCGGCATGATATCTAGAAACTGCTCGAATGCCATAGTCGCCAAAAAACTCGCTTTCGTCTAACATTTTTTGGAGAATGCGTCTGAGTTTATCTCTGGAGACGATCGCCAGTAACCGTCTCGCACCCATTCCTTTTGTCTCCATACAAGCAACATTTTGTTTGAGATCGGGACGATGATGTATAAACCATTCCAATCGTTTTTTGAAGTTAGGCAGTAACTTAAGCGTCTCTGGTTCGATTGTTTCAACGGCAAATAGGGGAATCAATCCTACCATCGATCGCACTTTCATCGCGATTTGCTCGTTATTGGGGAGATGCAGAACATCGTAGTAAAATCCATCTTCCTCGTTCCATAAACTAATTTCCTCTTCTCCAATATGATTCATGGCATCGGCAATGTAGAGGAAATGTTCAAAAAACTTAGTGGCAATGTCTTCGTAAACGGGATTAGTCTTGGCAAGTTCTAGGGCGATCGCTAACATATTTAAACAATACATTCCCATCCAACTTGTCCCGTCGGATTGATCGATATGTCCGCCTGTGGGTAAAGTAGCACTGCGATCGAACACGCCAATATTATCTAACCCTAAAAATCCCCCCTGAAAAACATTATTACCTTCTACATCCTTGCGATTCACCCACCAGGTAAAATTGAGCATGAGCTTCTGAAACACTCGCTCTAAAAACTGTCGATCTGAACGTCCATAGATTTTTTGTTCGATCTTGTAAATGCGCCAGGTTGCCCAAGCATGAACGGGAGGATTGACATCGCCAAATGCCCACTCATAAGCAGGGATCTGACCGTTAGGGTGCATATACCATTCCCTTGTCAAGACATCTAACTGGTATTTGGCGAAATCGGGATCGACCATCGCTAAAGGAATGGCGTGGAAAGCAAGATCCCAAGCAGCAAACCAAGGATATTCCCATTTATCGGGCATAGAAAGGATATCTTCGTTATGGAGATGAAACCACTCGCGATTTCTGCCTTTTTTGCGTTCTGATGGTGGCGTTGGTGCATTGCGATCGCCCTTGAGCCAATCTTCAACAATGTAATGATAAAACTGTTTGCTCCACAGCATTCCGGCAAATGCCTGACGCTGCACGTTTCGCATATCTTCACTCAAAGGAAAGGGCGTAATGCGTTCATAGAATTTATCTGCTTCTTGCTGGCGTGCGACAAAGATAGCATCAAATTCACTCCCAAAAGGTTCTGCTAAAAGAGAATCGCACAGTCGCAATTGGATAGTTTTTGTTTCGCCTGCGTCGATATTCAATACATAATGAGCAGCAGCTTTAGTGCCAATTCGATCTGGATTTATGGCTTCTTTTTTTCCCTGCACGATATAGTCATTAATGCCATCTTTTACATAGGCAGAAGTATTAGGAGAATTAAATAACCGTTCGTAGTTGGTTTCATTTTCTGTAAAGAGTAATTCGGTTTCGCCCTGACAATACAACCATCGTTTTCCTAACGTTGGGTGAGAAGCTGCGATAAGATTTGATGAGATTGCTTGTAAAACGGGTTTATCTGTATTGCCATTCCAAGACCAAGTGTTGCGAAACCAGAGAGTAGGTAACAGGTGAAGCGTTTTAGTTTCTGTGCCTCGATTGATAATTTTAATTTGAATGAGAATATCCTCAGCCGAATTCTTGGCATATTCAACAAATACATCAAAGTAACGGCGATCGTCAAATACGCCCGTATCTAACAATTCAAATTCGGGTTCTCGACGATTTCTGCGTTTATTTTCTTCAACTAATTGTGCATAAGGAAAGGCTTGTTGGGGATATTTATAAAGCGCTTTCATGTAGGAATGAGTGGGCGTGTTGTCAAGATAAAAATAATATTCTTTAACATCTTCCCCGTGATTGCCTTCGCTTCCCGTGAGTCCAAACAGTCTTTCTTTCAAGATAGGGTCTTCGCCATTCCAAAGCGCGATCGCAAAACATAATCTCTGATGATTATCAGAAATCCCCAAGATGCCATCTTCTCCCCAGCGATAGGTACGCGATCGCGCTTGGTCGTGACTAAAATAATCCCAAGCCGTCCCGTTAGGGCTATAATCTTCTCGGACGGTTCCCCAGGCGCGATCGCTTAAATAAGATCCCCATCTGCGCCAGTGTGCTTGATGCGCGATCGCTTCTTGCAATCTTTTTTCCTCTTGGGTCATCATTTGTTTCCTAAATTCATTATCGAAGATGAAGGAGAAGTAAAAATTGACAATTTACAATTGGTCATTTTGTCTTGTAAATTGTCAATTTTTAGGTTTTTTAAGGAACTTAATTGGAAAAGCGCTCTAAATTGTCGATCTGAAGTCTCACAGCATCCAGATAGCTTCGAGCGTTGAGAGTTTCGGGTGAAAGTCTGCCCCGCGCGATCGCACTTTTGACCAAATCCTCAGCTTGGACTTTTCCCGACCGAATAGCAGTTAAAAAAGCAGCGTTACTGGGAATTCCTTGCTCTTTGAAATAACCTTGATAACCATGTTCTACTAGATTAAAAGGAGTAACTTCTATAAGATTACGATGCAGATTCTGGTTAACAGCAGCCATATCTCCAGCCCATGCAGGTGTAGTTCCTAGAATCAAAACTGATAAACCACTCAATACTAAAAATTTCATCATTGTCTCTCCTAATTGCAGTAAAAGAATAGAATCTGTGAAATTCAAAAAAAACTAGAGTAAAAGCTATTTTCCAAATCTATTTGTTTGGAAAGCCACTAGCAGAAATTAGTTGTGATTTAAATCGTCGAGTTGAGTTTTAACCGAGTGTAGATGGGATTGAGCCGAGATCCGTGTAAAAAAGTGCAAGATGACCGTATAAGTCTTACAGAATCTAGGTTTCAATAATATCAATTGGCAATTCAATCGCACTTTCCCAAGGTTGAGGAAGATTGCGCCAA
>JAAUUT010000131.1 GCA_012031035.1 Candidatus Altimarinota bacterium
TTGACTGTCGGGACATAAAAGCGACGGCATAAACCCAATTTTCATGTCCGATGAAAGTTTTAGACATTGACCCGTCTTGACATCCCATAATTTAACCGTGCGATCGCCACTACCACTAGCAATGGTTTGACCGTCTGGACTCCAGCGATCGCATAAACTTGTTGAGTATGACCAGAAAGGGTTTTGCAGCGTTGTCCTGTCTCGACATCCCATACTCTTACTGAAGAGTCAAAATTACCACTGGCAACAATACCCTTTTTTACAAGAGGGGAGTCAAGGGAAACGAGGGAAGTTGAGGGAATTGGACTCCAAGCAACTGCATCGACTCGATTAGTATATCCGGCAAAGGTTTTAAGGCATTGCCCAGTCTCGATATCCCACAGCTTTACTGTTTGATCGGGACTGCTGCTGGCAAAGAGTTTTCCATCATTACTCAAAGCCACCGACCAAACGGCTCGATCGTGTCCGATAAAGGTTTTGAGGCATTGTCCGGTTTTAGTATCCCATAGCTTAATGGTTTGGTCGCCACTGCCACTGATTAAGCCTTGACCGTCGCGACTAACGGCGACTGACAGCACCCAGTTTTGGTGTCCGCTATAGGTTTTAAGACACTGACCCGTACTAACATCCCATTGCTTGACCGTGCGATCGGGACTGCTACTAAACAATGTTTGATTGTCAGGACTAAAAACCACTGACAGCACCCAATTTTGGTGTCCCGTGCAAGTATTGAGGCATTCTCCAGTCTTAATATCCCATAGCTTAATGGTTTGGTCGCCACTGCCACTGGCAACGATTTTGCCATCATTACTAACAGCGATCGCAAATATACCCTTACTATGTCCGGCGAATGTTTTTAGGCATTCTCCCGTATTAACATCCCACAGCTTCACCGTTTGGTCGCTACTACCGCTAATGATGGTTTGACCGTCGGGACTAAAAGCTACTGAATAAACTTCATCGTCATGTCCGCTAAAAGTCTTCAGGCATTCTCCTGTCATGACCGACCATAATTTTACCGTGCGATCGGCACTGCCGCTCGCTAAGGTTTGACTGTCCCGACTGAAGGCAACCGATCGCACCCAATTGGCGTGTCCATGGCAAGTTAAAATTTGTTGTCCTGTTTGTATATGCCACAAACCAATCTTGCAATCATTATCTCCGGTAGCTAACAGTTGACCGTCTTGACTCAGCGCTACCGACCACACCTCATCTAACATTTCAGAAAACACCGAGCGATTTAAGTCAGAATAAGCAAAATTGACATCGAGCAAATTCATTCCTTGGAGGTTAGCTTGCCAAACAGCGAGATGAGAAAAGTCGTAGCCGCTTACATCCACCTGTAACTGACGCAGCAAATTGAGAATGTTGCCGCCAGCATAACCAATTTCTTGATGGGGTTTCCCTCGCAACAGCGAAAGACATTGAGTTAAACAATTTTCTAGACTTAAAGAAGAACCTAAAATCGCGAGCAACTTATCGATCGCGGGTTGTAAAATTAAGCGAATTTGAGTGTTTCTGATATAGTCTTTGGCTGTTGCTTTGGCTAGTGCATGACTTTTGAAGAGATTTAGTTTCTGTTGTGCTATCTCTCGGACAATTTGTTCGATGAATTCACCAATTGCATATTCCATAACTACGGGTTGTTGAGTAAAACGAGCCGCCGTCTTTTCAATGAGCGACCGACGTTGCAAAGATGCGATCGCGTCCAATAGTTCCCCAGAAGAAATAGAACGAACAAAATCGGCTTGCAACTCCTGCATAGATACGGGTTCGCGATTAATAGCAAGCCAGTACATAATCTCTCGTTCTAAGGCAGTTAAACGCAGAAACTGTTGCTGGAGAAGATCGCGCAACTCATCAAAAATAAACGAATCTTGCTCTAAAAATTGCAAGAAGCTAGAAATATCGCCCTCAAAGAAATCTCCGATCGCAGAAGCTACAATTTTTAGGGCTAATGGGTTTCCTGCGTAGCGATCGATTAAAACCGACCATTGAATCTCCGATCCCGTAAAATTTCCTTTGATTTGAAAAATTTTTCGTCCATCTGGGATCGATAATCCTGCTAATTTTAAGCAACGCACGGGTAACGTTTCCCCCGCCAAGGGAACCAATTCTTTTGGTAACTCCCGCGATGTTAGCACCAGACAACTATTATGGGAGGTTTCGCCTACGCATTTAAGCAATTGACCGTATCCTTCATATCCAGATCGATAGCAACCCGTGCGTTCGCCACTTTGCAGAATTGATTCGACATTATCTAGAATCAAAAGACAGCGAGAGGCACGTAAATAAGCAATTAGTCGCGATAACTGTTCGTCAAACGTTTCCGGTACATTCGTTTCCTGCTGATTAGAGAGGAATTGCAGCAAATTTGTCAAAAGATTTTGAATCGGCGGAGCATTACGCAAGCTGCGCCAGATGAGATAGTCAAAATTCTCCTGAATTTGTTCGGCTAGCTTTACAGATAGGGCAGTTTTACCAATGCCACCCATCCCTAATAAGGTAACTAGTCGGCAGCGATCGCCCACAATCCACTGTTTTAAGGTAGCGCTTTCGGCAGTACGATTATAAAAAATAGAAACATCAATGGCTTCCCCCCAATCTTGGTGGGAGTTAGCCTTTACTGTTGCTGGTATCTCCGTTGTCAGAGAAGACGGATCGCGAGGCTCCCCAGAAACCGCTACATCTTTGAGATAAGCTTGCCTTACACTAACGCCCACATCAGCAATGGTTTTACACTCTAACCCCAATCTCTCGCAAATTTCGACAAAAGTTGCATAGTCTACCGCTCTACCAGTTAGAAAGTTGCTGACGGTAGATAATGCTAATCCGCAATCTTCAGCTAAGTCTCTCTGACTGCGAAAACCATTAAACTTGAGGGCTAATTTGGTTTTCTCAAGGTAATCACTGCGTATTTTGAGAGATCGTGACATTATTCTTTAAGTCCCGTTAGTTAATTGAAGGCTGGAAACAAAAAAACGATAATTTTAGAATTTTGCTAAAAATTTCTTAAAGTTTTAGGAATTCAATTGTTTAATAGATTTGTCTTAGCTTTTTTATGCAGTTTCTTTGCGAATTTGACGGGAGCGATTGGACGATCGCGATCGCTCTTTCCAATCATTACTCCTGTTGTACTGCTTAAGTTAGGTTGAACGAAGTATCAATTAGATTGGTTATAGATGGACGATCGCATGGGTGACGTTCAATTAGTTGATTTGTTTTTCGTCTCCTGAAATATTTGCGTAACATCTTGAATTTTTATGTTTTTATCGTAGGGATCGAATCAGAAATAAACATCGAATAAATGTCACATTCAATCTATTACATTTGTCATAGCTGACATTGATATCAAGTAATGTGTAGGGATGAAAGGTCGTTCGCCCCTACAGTTAAATTTTCCCTTTACTGTTTTCCTAGTTGCGATCGCGTTAAAGCGATAATTTCTTCAAAAGCAAAATTGTTTGCCATTTCAGTTAAAGCATTAGTAAAAGAAGCATTACCATCGGGAATTTGCTCGATTAATTTGAGAATCTGTTTGGCATTGACTCTCATAGCTGCTTGATGCAATTGTTCTACCCACTCAACAGGCATTGCAGCTAGGGATTTTCTTAACTCGTCCGGTTGCAGTCGCGTTCGCGTAGCGTGCGCGGAGCGCAATCGCTCTGACATCGCTAATACGCCTTTTGCAGGCAGGCTAGGCAATTGCGACGATTGATAAATATAGCGAACTCCCAAGTGTTCGCTCATTTTTTCAAAGATTGTCTCGGCTCGAAATGGCTTGCGGACAAAATCATCACAGCCAACTGACAGAGCCGCGATGCGATCTTCTTCAAAAGCACTTCCAGTTAAGGCGATAATGATGGGAGCTTTTGTGAGTGCGGATTTAATTTGTTTGGTTGCCTCAAACCCATCCATCACGGGCATCCGTATATCCATCCAGATTAAGTGGGGCGACCAGCTTTGATTGAGGGATATCGCTTCAGTACCGTCGCTCGCTTCTCGTACCTCAAAGCCCACCGGAGCGAGCAATTCTACCAGTAAAGAACGATTTTCCGGCTTATCCTCGGCAATTAAAATGCGATAAGTCGGTTGTCCGGCTTCTAGCGCGATCGCCTGTCGGCCCGATGCTTGCAAAGGCAACTCGTCAGCACAAACTAAACTTGCACGTATGTCAAACTGAAAAATTGTTCCTTTTCCTAAATAACTTTCAACGCTAATTTTTCCGCCCATGAGTTGCACGTATTCTTGGCTAATCGCCAAGCCAAGTCCCGTTCCTTGCTGCGATTGGCGACCGACTTGGGCTTGGACAAAGGGTTTAAAGAGCGTTTCGATTTCTTCTGGGGCAATGCCTGGCCCGGTATCTTCGATTTCAAAGTGAATAGTCTTTTGTTCTTTGTCATTGGTCACTAGTTCTCTGTTCTTCGTACCAATGATTAATGACACTCTCAGCGTTATGCTACCTCGTTCGGTAAACTTAATCGCATTGCCCAACAGGTTCATCAACACCTGGCGCAGCTTTCCTTCATCGGTGCGAATCGTGTCGGGCACATCGGGAGCCAAGTCAAAGACAAGCTCTAATCCTTTCGCTTCAGCTTTGAAGCGAAACATTTGTTGGAGTGAGTCGAGCCAATCGTACAGAGCAAAATTATTTTCATTGAGGGTAGTTCTTCCCGTTTCAATTTTGGCGATTTCTAGCACGTCATTAATCAAATTCAACAGGTGTTCGCCACTGCGACCGATGGTATCCAAATAGTTTTGTTGTTTTTGAGCCAAAGAGCCACTACGAGCTAGTAATTGAGTAAAACCCAAGATAACGTTGAGGGGGGTTCGCAGTTCGTGGCTCATGTTAGAAAGAAACTGGCTTTTGGCACGGTTAGCGACTTCTGCGACTTGTACTGCCTCTTGTAGATCGGCTTCTGCTCTTTTGCGATCGCTAATGTCAGAAATTACCCCATCTAGACAACCCTCTTCTAGGTTCAAACGAGCCGAAAATAGTCCCCAAAACTCCAAGCCATCGTACCTGCGAAACTGTGCTTCAAAATTATGAACCTCCCCATCGGTTAGGATAATTTCTAGTACCCTCAATCGCTCGTCAGGATCGATGTAGTAATCAACCGATCGCGTTACCCCGATCGCCTCTGCTGCTGAGTTATGCCCCATCATGGTAAGGTAGCGTTGATTGGCATCGAGAATCAGCCCATCCTCAAGGCGAGCGCGAAAGATTCCAACCTGGGAATTCTCGAAGATATGTCGAAACTTGGCTTCGCTCCGCTTTAGCGCTGACTCAGCTTTTTGGCGATCGCGGATTTCCTGCTGAAGCCGATCGTTTTTCTCGCTTAATTCCTCTGTTCTTTGCTCGACTCGAACTTCTAGATCCTCGTTGGTTTTTGCCAGTGCCGCAAAGGATTCTCGCAACTGCTGCGCCATTTGGTTAAAGGAGCGAGCGAGCATTTTGAGTTCCTTGGTTCCGCTTGCCGTGACAGTTTGGTTTAAGTCGCCATTGGCGATCGCGACCGAGGCACTGCCCAACTGAAGAATTGGCTGCGCGATCCAGCGAGAGGTAAAATCCCTAGCATCGTAGCCAGTCCAAAAGCTCCCAGACAGAGCAAGATGGTTGCGCGAGTATTGGCATCGATCTGTGCCATAAAGTCCGATTCTGGGACGACTACCACAATCAACCAATCCAATCCGCGATCGTTTTTCAGGGGCATAACTTGTAAAAATTGTCTATGCCCGTCAATGTTGAAATCGAGTTGCTGTTTGTCAGCAATGCGAGTCAAGCTGCCGAAACGTTCGAGCAAATATTGCGTTGTCAGTCGAGTTAAAATATCGTTACTTTCAGTTGCCTTGACCCGTTTTGGAATCTGGTCTACGATGGGTTCTGTCGGATTTTCGATCGTATAAGGCTGTTGGATTCCCGAACTTCCTACCAGCAATCCTGTACGACGTTCGAGGATAAACGTCTCGCCGGATCGCCCAATTTTCAAGCTGCGAAGAAATTGGCTAATTCCCAATAACGAATAATCAACGGCTGTCACGCCAAGGAGCTTGCCGCGATCGTCATAAACTGGCAAACTCGCGTTAAGGACATATTTGGGAGTGGCAAAAAGTTTATAAATCTCGCCCCAGTTAGTTTTGCCTGCCTTGACCGCATCTCGATACCAAGGACGAGTACGAGAATCGTAGTTGGGCTTAGCTCTCAAAAGTTTGATGCGATTTCTATTATTATCTACTGCGTAGATGCGGATTTCACCGCCTGTAGACTTGCCTGAAATTTTTACTTGCAAATCGCCATTCTCTACTCTTTCTACCGCAACATGTTCTCCTTGCTCAGAACCAAGATAAATTGCCGTCACCGACTCAAATGCCTGAAGCTGATACCAAAGATGTTGTTCTAACTTCGATAAGTCTTGCAAATTTAACTCGCCGAGATGAATAGCATCTGCATTTAAGCGATTAATTTTGTAGGGAGTTGCTATATAGGTTTCTAGGTACTGGCGGATGCGATCGACGATTTCGCTTCGGAGTTGACTGGCAACCTCATTAACTGCTCTCTCCCCGTTTTGAATCGATAGCCATCCCGTCAGCCCCACTGCTAAAGAGATTTCTAGTATAAATGGCACTACGAGGATGAAGCGCAACGGCACGCTTTTAGTCAGTTTAGAAACCCGATGGGTTAGAGGACGCATTCTGCTGAATCCCTAGGTTACGGCATTGAAATCGAGGAAAAAGCTTACCTAAAGCCTTGGAGAAAATAAACTCGCGATCGCTTGCCATTTTATCAACCATGTCATGACAAATGTAACAATTTGGTGATGACATTTATAAGATGCGGACAAGACCTCTTATTCGATAACTTAAGGCTATCTTACTCAAGAAAATTAAAGATTATGACTATTAAACAATTAAACAGACCTGCGATCGCAAAAATTAATCAAAAAAAGCTAGTAGCTCGATGGTTGCGCGATAACAACTCCCGACTCTATTGTCAATGGATTCTAGAAGATTGCGAAGCCAATACGCAAGTAAAATTCCGCAATCTTGCTAATTCCAAAATTAGTAGAAAATTTTTGTTCGCTTCTTATATTCCCTTCGATCGCTAATTAAAGTTTCTGTTTATTACTTTGGTTTTAATAGTTAACTTTATGTGCAATTCTTATTATCGTAATAAGTTTTTACATTGTTCGACAAAAAAGCGATCGCATTGAAAAATTAGAGGGTTAGTTTTAAAAGAATTTTATAATGTAATCAAAATTTTTTACTGTGACACGCTAGAGGTTCGCTTAAGCATTGCTTTATATGCAAACTAGAATATGAATAACACTCAGCCCTCTAGAGGAGATATTCTCATCATTGACGATACGCCAGACAACCTGCGCCTTTTATCGGCGATGCTAGATAAACAGGGTTACGAAGTTCGGAGCGTAACCAGTGGTACAACCGGATTGATGGGCGTGCAGGCTCAACCGCCTGATTTAATTCTGCTTGACATTAATATGCCTCGAATGAATGGCTACGAAGTTTGTCAGCGCTTAAAAGCCAATCCCAACACTCAGGAAATCCCAATAATTTTTATCAGCGCCCTTAATGAGGTGTTTGATAAAGTTAAAGCTTTTGCAGTTGGGGGCGTAGACTATATTACCAAACCATTCCAAGTCGAGGAGGTTCTAGTACGTGTTGAGAATCAATTGACCGTCCGCAGGCTGCAAGCGCAGTTACTCAAAGCTCTAGAACAAGAACGAGAACTCAATCAACGAATTGAGGAGATAGCCATTCTCGAAGAGCGCAATCGCATCGCCCGCGATATTCATGACTCATTAGGTCATGCCCTCGTAGCACTTAACATTCAAATGGAAACTGCTTTAACCTTGTGGCAGGACGACCCAAACAAAGCTTATACATTTTTAGGAGAAGCAAAACATCTCGGTTCAAAAGCGTTGGAAGCAGTGCGCCAATCTGTCACAGACATGAGATCTGACCCATTACAAGGTCAATTATTGGAGGGAGCGATCGCCACCTTAATCGAAGAATTTTACCAGACTGCGGGCATAATGCCAGAATGCCAGATTGACTTATCCCAACCTTTATCGGAGCGAGTTAATCTCGCAGTATATCGGATCGTGCAGGAAGGATTGACCAATATTTGCAAACATTCACAAGCAACTGCGGTTCGGCTGACTATTCAGACGACGGCTTTTGGTCTATCGCTGGTGCTTCAGGATAATGGCAGGGGTTTTGAGGTGGATAATATTTCTCACGGATTTGGACTTCAAGGTATGCAAGAAAGAATCGCCGCTTTGGGAGGAGAACTCAAAATTGTTAGCGAACCGGGGGCTGGCTGTCAGATTACGGCTAAATTTTCGAGGTTATTAACATGATTCGATTGTTGCTCGTCGAAGACCAAGAAATTGTCCGTCGGGGTTTAAAGACTTTATTAGAGACAAAACCCGATCTTCAAGTCGTGGGCGAAGCGGAAAATGGAAAAATGGCAATCGAACAGTTAGAGGCATTGCAAGAAGCCTCGCAACTCCCAGATGTGATACTAATGGATATTCGGATGCCCGTGATGGGTGGGGTGGAAGCAACTCGACTAATCTGCCAGCAATTTCGGGAGGTTAAGATTGTGATTCTCACCACCTTTAGCGATACTCAATATATTGCTCAGGCACTTCGCTTCGGTGCGAGGGGGTACTTGTTAAAGGATACACCTGCTGAGGAACTAGCCAAGGCAATTCGCTCGATTTACCAAGGTTACACTCAATTTGGGCCTGGAATTATGGAAAAGGTAATTGCCCAGGTATCAACAACTGAGCCAAACAAGCTCGCAGACCCTCCAGCAGGGCTATTAGAATTGACTGCGAGAGAGCGAGAAGTATTGCGAATGATTGCGTCTGGTTCGAGCAATCGAGAAATTGCTCAGGCACTTTTCCTTTCAGAAGGGACGGTAAGAAATCATATTTCACATATTTTAACTCGGTTGAACGTGCGCGATCGCACTCAAGCGGCGATCGTTGCTAATAGTTTTAGTACCTGGTTAGAGCCGAAACCGCCCAGTGTAGGAGATTCTCTTTAGCTAAATCTAACATTCACTCCGCTTTGTCATGACAAATGTAATGGTTTAAACGTGACATTTATTCGATGTAAATGATAGTGTGTTCCATTTAAATAAATATTAGTTATTAAAGTTTCACATCGAAGAAACCCTAATAAGGTCAACTCTAACGCCTGACTTCTCTTGGAAACATCTAAAGCAAATCGCCAGTAGTTTTGTGCTAGTTAAGATCCCTGGCTTTCCTAACCAATGTATTAATGCAAAAACAATTTGGAGAACTCAGATCGTGCTTCAACAACAACTTATCGATATCGCTCAAGTTAATTCATTGCCCAAACGCTTTATCTTAAACGACAGTGCAGGTAGCACAGAGATTGTTTTTCTGCTCCAGTCACCAAGTTCAGCAGACCCTCAACTAGATTGCCAAGAAACGGAAACTATTCTAGCGATCGCTGAGGTCAATCTATTTGTACTTAAAAGTTTCCCCTCGCAACTCCAGATCGTTGCATCTGGCATAGCTCCTACGTCGGGTTGGTCAAATCCTCAGTTAGTACCATATACCTATGTCCAAGCACCACCAGACGGAATTTATGACTTTGATTTTGTAGCAACTCCTCCCCAGGATGATGTGGCAGAGGTAATTACACCCATCAGAGCGCAGTATATTTGGCCAATCTTCCCTGAAGAACTGAGCGGAGTAAGAATACATACATCAACCAATTCCCAAGTTGCTCTGCTAAAAACACAAGTTCCCCCCTCTTAACAGTAACCAGTAAAGTCCCCTGATAACTGATAATTGGTAACTGAGAAAATCTCACCCTCAAATTTTTATAGCAACCTAAATGTTTAACAGCTTAGCACTTGTCTGTGGACTACCAGGTTAGCAAAAGCTTAGATGAATTGCTCGATTAAACCAGTAAAAGGAGATACAAAATTATGGCAATTACTGAAACCCCAAAAGACGACCTTATTTGTAGTTAATTGCGATTTATACATAAGTCATTTTTATTAAAATATTTTAGTCTTGGTCTAGATAACTAAAGCCCGCCTGTGCGAGCTTTTTTTTTTAGATTTTCAGAACCAAATTCGAGAACTTTTATAGCAAAAAAAATGCAATATAAAAACATTTTTCTCTCTTATTATCTTATTTTAAAATCATTTACAAGTCAGTCATAAGTCAGAATATTCTCAGTCTCGAACTCAGTTAACAGCAAATTCTAATATATTTATATAACTAAATAGTTCGTCCTCGAAAAGCACTTTTCAAAAAATATGAGAAGAGTCAAGGCAAAAAATTGCATAAAACGCGATCGCCTCTCATATTAGTGTTTGTACGAGCAATTTAGTCATCAACGCATTTGTCAAAGGTTGATGTACTAAGTACACACTCAATTAAACAAACAAAAGGAAAACAAAATCATGGCAATTATTAACGGTACTCCCGGCAATGATAATCTTCTAGGAACCATTGCACCTGACCAGATAAACGGTTTAGCTGGCAACGATACTCTTAATGGTGGACTTGGCAACGACACCCTTAATGGTGGGCTTGGCATTGACTTAGTTGTTGCATCTGTATCTGGAGATGACAATTTATTCGTAACCAATACTCGTTTGACTACTACTCTGGCGGCAGATGGTACGGATACTTTAAATAGTATCGAGCGCGTGGCAATAACTGGCGGGGATGGAGCTAATTCCATGTTTGCGAATGGATTTTCTTCAACAGAAGGGCCTTTTAACGGTTCAGTAAACTTTAACGGCGGAGCAGGCGTTGACTTCCTTATCGGTGGAAATGGCAACGACACCCTCGACGGTGGAACGGGTAATGACATCCTCATTGGTGGGAATGGCAACGATCTCATCAATGGTGGCAATAATAACGATCGCCTTGAAGGTCAAGGAGGCAATGACACACTCAATGGAGGAAGTGGAATTGACTTAGTAAAAGTAAATGCTACAGATAGCAACATCGTCCTAACCAATACGAGCGTGACGGGCAATGGAGTCGATACCCTGAACGGGATTGAAACCGCAGAACTGTTCGCTAACAACACTCATAAAAATATTGATGCTTCTAGTTTCACTTTGGGATCTGTCACTCTTGACGGTAGCAGTCTCGATAACATTCTTCGCGGAGGTAGTGGCAATGACTCCCTCGATGGGGAAGGTTCAAACGACACTCTCAACGGTGGCGGGGGCGATGATATCCTCAATGGTGGCGCAGGTAACGATCTATTGATTGACGGGGGTGGTTTTGACCAATTCTTTTTTGGAACGGGCAGAGCTTTTGTGAGTTCCGATCTAGGTATAGATACAATCTCTTCTCTAGATATTGGCTCAGACAAAATCGTCCTATCCAAAACAACATTCACTGCACTTGAAAGTGCTGTTGGTGGTTCGTTGTTTGCCTCTGATTTTGAGTCAGTAGATAGCGTCGGCGACATTCAATTCAACGTTCATGAAATTGTTTACCACCGTGGTTTATTGATATATAACGAGAATGGTGCTGCGGGAGGTCTGGGAACGGGTGGTGTAATTGCTGACTTGGTTGGAGATCCTAACATCAGTGCCGCAGACTTTCAGATTGTGGTGTAGGTTGAGTTAAACGCGATCGCCTCTCGTATTAGTTTTTGAAGAAGTTATTTAGTCATCAACGCATTTGTCAAAGGTTGATGTACTAAATGACGCGATCGATTAAATCAATAAATAGGAGAAACAAAATCATGGCAATTACAGAAATTCCAACTCCAGGAAACGATTTCATTCTTGGCGATGCACTGGATAACCGTATCGATGCCCTAGCAGGAAATGATACGGTTAATGGTAATGGGGGAAATGATACGCTTATCGGTGGAATAGGCAATGACCAGCTTTTGGGCGCAGTCGGTAATGATACGCTTATCGGAGGAGAAGGCAACGATCTCCTCATTGGGGATAACATTGCAGGCGCAGGTAATGATAGCCTTAATGGTGGTGCAGGCAGTGATACTCTCAACGGGGGTTTAGGCAAAGACACACTCGCTGGCGGAACGGATGGCGATCTTTACTCCATTGGCTCGCTAGATACCATAATTATCGAGCAAGCTAATGAAGGAAATGACATCGTTAATTCCTTCATCAGCTATACCCTGGGAGCCAACCTGGAAAGACTAACTCTGGTGGGAACTGCCAATATTAACGGCATTGGTAATGAACTTAGCAATAGCATTCTCGGCAATACTGGTAATAATGTTTTAAATGGTTTAGCAGGGATTGATTCAATTAACGGTGGTGATGGCAATGATAGCCTTGCGGGTGGCACTGAAAACGATATTCTGGTAGGTGGGCTTGGTGTTGATACCCTTGATGGGGGCGCTGGCAATGACATACTCGATGATAGGAACGGGAACGATAGCCTCATAGGTGGGTCTGGCAACGATCGCTTTACTAGCGGCTTAGGCATAGACACTATTAATGGTGGCGATGGTATCGATCATATAGTTGAGTCGAGTGATTTTAGCTTTGCTTTGACTGACGATTCCCTTTTACTTTTACATCTGATTTTTTGGATGAGGATAAACTCAACTCGATCGAGGGCGCAACACTAACTTTAAAGGACTCTGGTAATGAGTTCCAGTTTATCGATGCTCTTGATTTCACTAAAGGTTCAGTAACCCTGAGCGATGGAAATGGTAGTAACTCTCTTATTGGCGGACACAAAAGTGACAAACTATTTGGTGGCGCTGGCAATGACGATCTACTTGGCGGACGCGGTTTAGGTAATGATACCCTTATGGGTGGATCGGGAAATGACACGCTCGCTGATAATGTCGTTACTGGCGATATTGTTGCCAGTAATGGCGGGAATGATGTTCTATTTGGCGAAGACGGCGATGACGAACTCCTCGGTCAAAATGGGAACGATGCTTTATCAGGTGGTGCTGGCAATGATTTTCTTAATGGCTTTGGTTCAGATGGAGCCGAACGCGATAATCTAGGTGGTGGCTCTGGCGCTGACATTTTTAGTCTCGTTGCTGTCAATTTTACCAGTAATTCAGTTTTTCCTGCTTATCAAGGAACAGGACATGCAACCATCTCTGATTTCTCAATATCATCTGGAGACAAAATCGAGCTAACTGGCTCGCTCAACCAGTACAAGTTGGTACTAGGAAATATCGACGGCGATACAGTTCAAGACAGTCTCATTCAACTTCGATCTAACAATGACTTAATAGGCGTTGTTCTGGATGCCAACATCATCGGAGCTAATGTCTTTAATTTTATCTGAAGCCGATCTATAACAGTTCTCTTTTAGATGGGGTAAATGACTTATAGCTTTAAAGCAGAAGTTAAACGTGCTTTCTAGCTATGAGTATAGCTATGAAAGCCGCTATATTTTTGAGACACAAAGCTCGCACAAGCGGGCTTTTTTTTGGATATCTGAAGTTTTTTGTTAATTTTTTTCAGATTTTCGGAGCTATGTTTTAGAAAATTCTTAATCAGAAACAATGCAAGATAAAAACGTTTTTCTCTTTCTTGTTATCTAATTTTCTGTTCAGTCCAAAGTCAGTCAAAAATCAGAATCTTCTCAGTCTCGAACTCAGTTAACGGCAAGCTTTGATGAAATTATAGAACTAAACAGTTCTCTGAAAACACATAAATTCATTTGTTTGCCAAAAACAGGAAAAAAACAATAAATCGACTCAAATTAGGAGTAATTAGAATGGATATCATAGTAGGCGGAAAAGGCAACGACTTATTGATTGGCAGCGAAGAAAACGACCAAATCAAAGGCGGCGATGGCAACGATACTTTACAAGGTCTTGCTGGCGAGGATACTCTTTATGGAGAGAAAGGCAACGACCTTTTGCGAGGAGGAAATGACAACGATCGCCTGTGGGGTGGTGACGGTAACGATATTCTTGTCGGCGATAAAGGTAGCGATGTCTTTTACGGCGGCAATGGCAACGATCGCATGATTTGGAATGACGGAGACGGCAGCGATATCATGCGCGGCGGGGCTGGTTATGACACGACTGTGTTTAATGGTTCGGTTGCTTTAGGCGATGAAATTACCTTACAAGCTAATGGCGGACGGGCTATCTTCCAACGAGTTAACCTAGTTCCCATTACCTTAGATGTGGACGATACCGAACAGTTCGAGATTAACGGACTCGGCGGCGACGAAAGCTTTACCGTGAAAAGCCTAGCTGGTACTGACGTGCAGAAGGTTATCTTCAATGGTAACGATGGAAACGATCGCCTTTATGCTGGTCAAACAAACGTTAAGATTGTTGCTGATGGCGGTGCGGGTCACGATACTCTCGTCGGTGGAAAAGCTAGCGATCTCCTGCGAGGAGGAAATGACAACGATCGCCTGTGGGGTAGCGACGGTAACGATGTCCTAATCGGCGACAAAGGCAGCGATGTCTTTTATGGCGGCAATGGCAACGATCGCATGATTTGGAATGACGGCGACGGCAGCGATATCATGCGAGGCGGCGCTGGTTATGACACGACTGTGTTTAATGGTTCGGTTGCTTTAGGTGACGAGATTACCTTACAAGCTAATGGCGGACGGGCAATCTTCCAACGAGTTAACCTAGTTCCCATTACTCTAGATGTAGACGATACCGAACAGTTTGCGATTAACGGACTCGGCGGCGACGAAAGCTTTACCGTCAAGAGTTTGGTTGGTACTGACGTGCAGAAGGTTATCTTCAATGGTAACGATGGAAACGATCGCCTCGATGCTAGTCAGACAAACGTTAAAATCTTTGCCGATGGCGGTAAAGGAAACGATACCCTAATTGGGGGAACGAATAACGATACTCTGATTGGCGGAGATGGCAGCGACCAACTAACGGGTGGCGGTGGCAATGATGTCCTAGTCGGTGGTAGCGTAACGGGAGGATTCATTGACAAGTTCAATGGAGGCAATGGCAGCGATCGCTATATCCTCGCTAATGCTAACTCGGTCTTCTACAATGATGGCAACAATTCCACGGCTGGACTCAACGATTATGCTCTGATTCAGGGCTTCAACACGAGCCAAGATAAAATTCAGTTAGAAGGGTCAGCTAGTCGGTACGTGCTAGGGTCATCTCCTATTAATGGTGTTGGTGGTACGGGGATCTATCTCGATACTAATGGTAATGGAACGCTTGGTTCTAGCGATGAGTTAATCTCTGTTGTCGCAGGGGTAACGAATTTGACTCTCTCTGCTAGCTACTTCAGCTATGTCTAAAGTTGGTTCCTGACCCACTTTCTCCTGTGTATTAGTTAAATGAGGCAATCCCCATTGGATTGCCTTTATCTTACGAAAAATCGAGTTTTCCCTAATTCAAAAAATCTCTCTTAAAGCAATCTCTGTATTGTCTCTAGGGTTTCCTATGCAATTTTTTTTATTGAGGAAAAATATTCATGCTCCCAGGATTATTTTCATTTCAAGGTCGCTATCGCATCTTACACCTAACTTGGGTTGCCTTTTTTCTAACCTTCATCTGTTGGTTTAATTTTGCTCCCTTTGCGACTACGATTGGCAAGGAATTGAATCTAACGCCCGAACAAATTAAGACTTTAGGCATTTGTAATCTTGCCCTCACCATTCCAGCGCGAATCATTATTGGAATGTTGCTCGATCGCTTCGGGCCAAGAATTATTTACTCTAGTTTGTTAGTCTTTAGTACCGAATGGCACTAAGAAAAGCTCTAAGGTATATGGAGTAGAGGCTACAGCTTTAATGCCCACTCCCGCAGTCATGGTATGAGTCAGGCGATCGCCGAGGTCGGGATGATGTACAGTTCATAATGCTGTGAGTAAAATAATTGCTTATTTGACAGGATTCGGAGTAGAAATACCATCTACTGATACAAGTGCTTACTGTCAAGCC